>JBOGFI010000169.1:0-13054 GCA_050743365.1 Acidimicrobiia bacterium
CGTCGAGCTCGCGCGATCGGATCGCGACGTCCGCACCGTGGCCGTCATCGGTGTCGAGCCGGGCTGCGGCGCCTCGTTCGTCGCCCGGTCGCTCACCCAGGTGGCGGCGAACCCGCGGGCTTCGGTCGTCCTCGTGGACGCCAACCTGCGGCGACCGTCGTTGGCGACCGAGATGCAGCTCCCCTACGGACCGGGCCTCAGCGACGTGCTCGTCGACGGCCCCGGCCCGGCCGCCCTCCCCCTGACGAGGCCCGGACAGGGCGGCTTCCGGGTGCTCGGCGCCGGGGCGGCGGGCGCCGACCTCCCCGCCCTCCTCGGCTCGGGGGCGCTGCGGAAGGTGATCGACCTCGTGCCCGACGCCGAGCTCGTCGTCATCGACGCTCCGTCCGTACTCGAGGGCCCGGACGCGCTCGTGATCGCAGCGCAGTGCGACGCCGTCATCCTCGTCGTCGACGCCGGCCGGACCCGGCAGCGCACGCTGCGGGAGGCGGTCACTCGGCTCGACCGCCACGCCCGCATCCTGGGAACGGTCCTGAACCGCGCCGACGGCGGGCGGGAGCGCACGCGCGTGCCGGCGGCCTAACGGGCCGGCCAGCGCCATGCGCGTCGCCATCGTCCACGAGCGGTTCAGCGAGATGGGCGGTTCGGAGCGTGTCGTCGAGCAGCTGCACGCGATCTGGCCGGCCGCGCCGATCCACGCCGCCGTGGTGGACGAGCGCGTGCTGGCGCCGGGCCTGGCTGGCGCCGACCTGCGACCGACGCCGCTCCAGCGCCCCTACCGGGGCGGGCCCGGGTACGAGTACCTCCTGCCGCTCCTGCCCCTGGCGATCGCCCGGCTGCCCCTCGACGACGCCGAGCTCGTCGTGACGAGCCACCACGCCTTCGCCAACCGCGTCCGCCCGCCGCGGGGCGTCCCCGTCGTCTCCTACACGCACACGCCTTCCCGCTGGATCTGGGACCGCGCGTTCCGCCGAGGCGAGCGCGGTGGCAGGGCTGGCCGGTTCCTTCTCGGCGCATTCGCGGCGACGCAGCGGAGGCCGGACCGCGCGGCAGCAGAGCGACTCCGCGGCATCGTCGTGAACTCCCGCTTCGTCGCCGAGCGTGTGCGGCGGTGGTGGGGCCGCTCTTCCGAGGTGGTGCACCCCCCGGTCGACGTCACCTTCTTCACCCCCCACCCCGGCGTGCAGCGGGACGACTTCTTCCTGCTGGCCGGCCGCCTCGTCCCGTACAAGCGCCCGCTGGTGGCAGTGGCGGCGGCACGGGAAGCCGGTGTGCGGCTGGTCGTCGCGGGTGAGGGCCGCCTGCGCCCCGCCGTGGAGGCGATGGCGGGGCCGGGCATCGAGGTGCTCGGCGCCATCGACGACGATTCACTGCGCGATCTGTACCGGCGGTGCCGCGCCCTCGTGTTCCCGGGCGAGGAGGACTTCGGGATCGTGCCCGTCGAGGCGCAGGCGTGCGGCGCACCCGTCCTCGCGCGCGCCTCCGGCGGCGTGCTCGACTCCGTCGTCGATGGGGTCACCGGCAGCTTGTACCTGGGTTCGGGCGGCGACGGCGAGGTCGACGCCCTCGCTGACGCGCTTCGCCGCTTCGACACGTCGCGGTTCGAACCTCGGGCTGCCCGGCGCCACGCGGTGTCGTTCACGCCCGAGCGCTTCCGGGCCCGCTTCGTGGCGGCCGTCGAGCGCCTGCTCGGGAGGCCACTCGACGTGTGAACCACCCACGTGCGACCCGTCGCTACCGTCGCACCACCGTCCGGTAGGCGGTGAGCGCAGGTTCCTTGGCGACTCCGTCCGTACGGACGAGCCCGAAGTTCGCCTCGCGGTCGCCGGGATCGAACCAGGCGTCGCGGTACGAGTACCAGAACAGCGGGCCGGTGTACGGCCATGACCTCCAGGCCGTGTACGCCTCGGTCAGGTACGCGGCCAGGTAGTCGGGCGTCATGCCATCTACGGTGGGCGCGCCCATCTCGGTGCCCCAGATCTTCTTGGCGCCGTCGCCGTTGCGCACCATCGTCTCGTACAGCACCGGCGTCACGCCGCCGAAGGCGTTGTCGTTGTGGTCGGGCTCGGGCCTCAGCGGCATGTACGGGTAGTTCGAGGGGTGGTGCCCCACGGCGTCGAAGTACCCGCGCCCGCCGGCGGCGTAGACACCACGGAGGAAGGTCACCGGGGCGATCCTGGCGCCGTCGGGGGCGTCGGGCGCGGGCGAGAGCCCCCCGCTGATCACCGTGGCCTCGGCGTCGGCGTCCTTGATCGCGGCGTAGGCCACCTGCAGCAGCACGGTATAGGCGGCGGGGTCGGGCGCCGGCTGCCAGAACCTCACGATGTTCGGCTCGTTCCAGATCTCCCAGTGCCGCACGCCCCGGGGGGCGTAGCGCCGGACGGCAGTGCCGGCAAAGGCGGCGTACTCGGCCGGGTCGCTCGGCGGGTGCTTGTCGGTCGTCCCGGGAGGCCGGGCCCAGGGGGGCGTATAGCCGATCATCCCCAGCACCGCGAGGCCGCGAGCCCGGGCGGCGTCGACGATGCGATCGATGGGACCCCAGTTCCAGGCGGTCGGCGTCTCCTGAACGAGCCACCAATCGACGTCGATACGCAGGAAGCGGGCGCCACTCGCGGCCATCCCGTCGAGCTCGGCCGCCAGCTCGGCGTCGGTGCGGCCCGGCAGCGACGACCCCTCGGCGAAGCCGGCCGCGCCGGCGAGACCGTCCCGGGCGGGCGGAAGCGGAAGTGGGCTGCTCCTGCGCTCGCGGGGCATCGATCCGAGACATGCGGTCGTCATGACGACCACCGCCAGGGCGGCCATTGCCCTGCTCGTCGAAGTCCGAGGTGCCATGTGCTCACTCTGCCCAGTGGCGATCGCGCTCCCGGCCATGATCGGTCATTGCCGGTGGCGCCTTGAGCACGCTCGTGTCGGAGCGCCGAGCGTCGCTCGGCCGCAGCCGCTCAGCGCTCGCGAACGCGGGTGCCGCGCAGCACCTCGGCGGTGCTGCGGGCCAGGACCACGACGTCCCGCCAGATCGACCAGTGCTCGATGTAGTGGTTGTCGAAACGCACGCGCTCACTGATGGAGGTGTCGCCCCGGAGGCCGTGGACCTGGGCCCAGCCCGTGAGCCCCGCCGGCACCCGGTGCCGGTCCCGGTAGCCGTCGACGTCGACGCTGAAGCGCTCGACGAAGTGCGGCCGCTCGGGACGCGGCCCGACGAGGGACATGTCTCCCCGCAGGACGGTCCAGAGCTGTGGCAACTCGTCCAGGGAGGTGCGCCGGAGGAGCCTGCCGACGGGCGTGATGCGGTCGTCGCCGACCGGTGACCACTGGGTGTCGCTGTCGCCGTTCACCCGCATGGTGCGGAACTTGGGCACCTCGATCGCGCGGCCGGCCTCGCCCACCCGCCGCTGCCGGAACAGGACCGGGCCCGGGCTGCTGAGCTTCACCGCCACCGCCACCATGATCATCAGGGGGGCCGTGACGAGCAGGACGGCCCCGGCGACGGTCACGTCGAGCGTCCGCTTGAGCCACCATGCGCGCCCCTGCAGCGCGCCTCGCAGCCGGTACAGCGGGATGCCGCGTACGTCGTCGGTGTCGGGACCGTCGGGCGTCACGCCGAAGTCGAAGAAGCGAGGGACGACGTGGACCTCGACGTCGTGCTGCACCGCGGTGCGCAGCACGCTCACGAGCTCGGCCTCGCGCGGGGGCCCGAAGGCGACGATGACCCGTCGGATGTCGCGGCGCTCGAGCATGGTCGGGAGGCCGTCGATGTCGCCCAGCAGCGGGAGCGGCAGCGGGCCGCCGACGCAGTCGAGGAAGCCGATCGGGTCGATGCCGTACTCCGGGTAGTCGGTGAAGGTGCGGGCAAGCTCGGCGCCGATCTCACCGGCGCCGACGATCACGGCGCGGTCGAGCAGGTGGCCCCTCCGCCGGGTGCGCCGGATGGCGGCGTAGGAGAGGACGCGTCCCACGAGCACGAATGCCACCGCGAGGAGGGCGGCGGCGAAGAGCGCGCCCTCGTCGCCCGTGCGCAGGGCGATCGGCCCCAGCACCACCAACGGTATGGCCAGGCGCCCGAGCAGCCATGGTGCCGACTCGAGGGCCGAGAGGGTGATCGGGGGCCGGTAACCGCGGGCCGCGGTCAGGGTCGCGAGGACGCCGAGGAGGTAGGCGATCCCGACCGGCGACCATGCGCCGCACAGCGCGAGCGCGGCGCCGAGGGCGACCGCGTCGAGCGAGAGGACCAGCGCGGACGCCTGCCAACGGGCGCACCTCGCCGAGCGCGCCGGAAGGAGCGCGAGCGTCGGGTCGGCCGCCGCTTCGCGTTGCGTATCCCGGGTGGATTGAAAGGTCTCGGCCGTGACCGCCATCTGCGCCCGCCTTGCAGTAGTTCGCTACGACGAAATACGCCCGGGAGCGAGGCGGACAGCACCGACGCCACAGTGACTTCGGGCATGACTCTTCGTGGTACGGAACCGCCGCATAGTGGCTTTCGTACCCCTGACAAGGTGCTCCCAAACGCCATCAAACGGAATTACCCCGGCGCGAGGGACAATGGCCGCATCAGGGTCGCGTGGCGGTGCGCTCGATCGCAGTGATCTGGTCGATGCGGCGAGCGTGACGGCCGCCGTCGAAGGGGGTGGCCAGCCAGCACCGCAGGATCTCGTCGGCGAGTCCGTCGGCCACGATGCGCCCCCCCATCGACAGCACGTTGGCGTCGTTGTGGGCCCGCGACAGACGAGCGGTGAACAGGTCGTTGCAGAGCGCGGCGCGCACCCCGGCCACCTTGTTGGCGGCGATCTGCTCGCCCTGACCGCTGCCGCCGATCACGATCCCGCGGTTGGCTCGGCCCTCCGCCACGGCCCGGCCGACCGCGGCGCAGATCGGCGGGTAGTCGACCGGCTCCTCGGAGTGGGTGCCGAGGTCGTCGACCCCGTGGCCGTTCTCCTCCAGCACGCCCTTGAGATGCTCCTTGAGCCGGAAGCCGGCGTGGTCGGAGCCGATGGCGATGCGCAGTGGGAACCCCTCGGACCCGGGAACGACCCGTTCAGCCTACCGGGGCGCGCGACACGCCCCGGTACACCGCCAGAGTGCCCTCGACCATCGCGTCGAGCGAGAAGCGCGCCGCCGCCGCGAGCGCCGCCTCGCGCACGCCGCTGCGGCTCGTGAGCGCCACGACCGCCTCCGCCCATCGCCCGGGGTCGTCGACGGGGAGCAGCGTCACCGCACCCGAATCGCCTGCAAGCTCCGCGTGCGGGGCGATGCTGGAAGCGACCACCGGCAGCCCCGCCGCGAGTGCCTCCAGCGGGGTGAAGGGCAACCCCTCGTACCGCGACGGGGCCAGCAGCACGTCGGCACCCTCCATCTCACCGGCGGCGTCGTCGCGCTGCCCGGCGAAGGTGACGACTCTGTCGACGCCTCGGCGCGTGACCTCACGCCGGAGGTCGGGCCCCAGGCTCCCGTCACCCACGATCCGGAGCGTGGCGGGCTGGCCCGACCGGAGCAGCGCTTCCACCACCGCGACGGCGAACAACGGGCTCTTCTGCGGCTCGAGTCGACCGACAAACAGCAGCGCCGGACCGGGGGCGCGCCGCGCCCGGACGTTCGCGTATCGGTCCCGGCGCGGGACACCGTTGCGCACGACGTGCACAGGAGGCGGGCGGCGCCACCGGTGTTCGAGCGCGACCGCGCTCGCCTCCCCCACCACGATCGCCGCTGCGATACGCCGGTTCGCAAGCGAACGGCTCTGCTCCACGAGGCGGGAGGCGCCCGTGAGCATCGGCAGGTGATCGGTGATGACCGACGGCCGGCCCCACGGGAGCAGCAGGAACGACGCGCCCCGAAAGGACCAGGGGTCAGGGAAGTTCCAGTGCAGCAGGTCAGCCTGTGCCTGCCGGGCCATCGACCAGATCGGCCCCGGCCGGGCCCGGCCCTCGACGTAGCGGAGGCGCTCGACCGTCGGGACGAGGCGGTCGGCCGCTCGCCGGCCGTAGTGACGGTCGACGCCGAAGATCACTGCCGCGGTCGCCACGCCGCGACTGCGCAGCCCGCCCGTGAGCAACTCGAGGTACCTCTCGGCGCCACCGAGCCCGTGGATCTCGTGGGCGAAGAGGACGGAGGGGGTCACGGCACATTCGTTCGTCGCGGGAGGACGTCGGCGACATCAGCCCGCGACAGCACTCCGATCGGACCGAGCACGGCGCAGTAGACGGCCGCGCCCAGCGCGACCTGGACGAACGGGTGGAGGGCGTACCCCGGCACGAGGACGGCGACGAGAGCCAGGTTGGCCAGACCGAGCCCGCGGAGCCGGCGGAGCGGCCACGCGAGGCCCAGCCGCCGATGCGCCTCGACCATCGACCATCCCAACGTCAGGACCTCGGTGACCCCGGTCGCGACCGCGGCGCCCACGTACGAGAACGGGGGGATGAGCGCGACGTTGAGTGCGAGGTTCAGCACGAACCCGCCGGCGGAGATGACGAGCAGGCGACGCTGGAGGTGCCCGCTGATGAGCGCGCCCTGCACGGCCGACCCCAGCAGGCTGAGGCCGGCGGCGGGAGCGAGGATCGACAGCGCGACGCCGGCGCCCTCGTAGCTGGCGAAGCCGGGAAGGGCGGGCAGAGCCCTCCACGCCGTCATCGCCCCCCCGATCGCCACCGGGAAGGCGATCAGCGAGAAGAGGTGGAGCGCTCGCTGGTACCGCCGCGCCAGGACGGGTAGTCCTTCGGCGAAGCTGCGGGCCAGGACCGGGAGCAGCACCGACATGAGGATCCCGGGCACGGCGAAGAAGTTGACGAGGAACTCGTAGGCAGCGCCGTACTGGCCGACGTCGCCCGGTGGCTTGAGGCGAGCGAGCATGGCGATGTCGATCCGGGAGTAGAGCTTGATGAAGAGCGCCGCCGCCGCGAGCGGGGCCGCGGCACGCGTCAGCGAGACGAAGAGCGGGGGCCGCACCCGCCACCTGAAGTCGGCCAGGACGAGGGCGACGAGAGCGACGAACCCCGCGCCCACGGCGTTGGCAGCGACGTAGGTCCACACGAACGAGATCACGTCGCCGTCCAGGCGCACGAGCACGAGGACGCCGGCCAGGATCGTCACGGCCTCGAGCACGTCTGCTATCGCCGTCCAGGCCTGCCGCATGCGCACCTCGAGCACCGTGCGAAAGGAGTCCACGGCGAGGAGCAGCAGCACACCCGCCACCAGCACGGCGCGGCGGTTCTCGGGCGCGTACCCGACCAGGCTCGCGGTGACGGCCAGGCCTCCATAGGCGCCGACGCCGAGCAGGAGGCGGAGGTACAGGAGGTTCGGGATGACCTCGCGCTCGAGGCGGGGGTTCTGGGCGATGTCGCGCGCCGCGACCTCGCCGAAGCCGAAGTTGGGTACGAGCCGGAACAGCCCGGCGAAGGCGATACCGAACTCGTAGATCCCGAACCGTCGGGGACCGAGGTGCGCGGCCATGACCGCCACCGCCAGGAGCTGGAGCACCCACACGCAGGCGCGGCTCGTGAACAGCGCCGCGAGGTTGTTCGCCATTGCCCGCGCCACCGGCCCGGCACCGAGGACGTTTGCCCCGCCGCGGCTGCCGTCGATGTCCACATCGTCATTCTCCCGCGCCGATGGGCGCGTTGAGCGTCTTGCGGCCGTGGCCGCTGCTACCGTGCTGCTCGGTTGGGTCGTCCGGGTCGGGTCCCGATGCAAGGGGTCGGAGCGCCGTGGCAAGAGTTGCCGCCATCGCCATCGACGCGGCCGAGTGGCCGGTCGTCGAGCGGCTCGTGGACAGCGGGCAGCTTCCCAACCTGGCTCGCATCCGCGCCCGCAGCGCCAGGTGCCGTCTCCGCAACGTCGAGACCTACATCTCGGACGCGATCTGGACCCAGCTCCTCACCGGCAAGGACGCGCATGCCAACCGGCACTGGGGCCTCGTCGTCTTCGATCCGAGCACGTACGAGGCGTACGACGGTGGCGCCTTCGACGCCCGGCCCTTCTACGCGCTCGGGCAGCGTAGGAAGGCCATCGTCTTCGACGTCCCCCACTCGGTGATCGCGCCGGACGTGGAGGGCGCGCAGGTCACGGGGTGGGGCGCCCACGGGCCCCACTACCCGCGCGCCGCCAGCCCCCGAGGCCTCCTGCGCGAGATCGACGCCGTCTTCGGGCCCCACCCCGCGTTCGACAACGACTACGACACCGGCTGGTACGACGACGCCTACATCGACCGCCTCACGCAGGCCCTGCTCCGGGGCGCCTCCCGCCGCCTCGAGATCGCAAGCTGGTTGACGGAGCGGGTGCCGGACTGGGGCATTCTCCTCACGTCCATGTCGGAGGTGCACTCCGCCGGCCACCACTTCTGGCACGGCATCGACGCCGGCCACCCGCTGCACGAGACACCCACCGCGCCCCTCGCCGGCCGCCGGCTCGTCGAGGTGGCCCACGGCGTCGACGAGGCCATCGGCAACTTCACCGGGAGCCTGCCCCCGGACACCGTCCTCATGGTGTTCGCACTGCACGGCATGGGCCCCGCCGACGACCTGCTGTCACTCGTGCTGCTGCCTGAGCTGCTCCACCGCCTGCGGTTCGGGAAGCCGCTGCTGCGCGACCCCGACCAGGGGGCCTGGCGCCGGACCGGGCACCCACCGGTGACGCCGACATCCGAGGAGGCGTGGGCCGTGCTGACCGACCTCGAGGAGCGGGCCGCGCTCGGCGGCCGTGCCCGGCTCCGCCGGACGGCGAGGCGCCTCCTCGGACGCCGCCTCTACGAGCACGCTCGCCGGCTGGCCGGGCGGCCCGCCGCCCGTCGCATCTGGGAGCTCGACGAGGAGCCGCCGCCGGAGACCGACCTCGCGCCGAGCGACTTCCGCCCGTACCGCAAGCCCCTCGACTGGCAGCCCGTGATGTGGTACCAGCGGTACTGGCCGCGCATGCATGCCTTCGCCCTGCCGAGTTTCGACGACGGCCATATCAGGATCAACCTCCGGGGTCGGGAGCGCGACGGCGTCGTCGACCCGGGCGACTACCGGCGAGCGTGCGACGCGGTGGTCGCCTCCCTGCGGGAGTGCCGCGACCCGCGCACGGGCGGGCCCGCGGTCGCCGAGACCTTCTCCATGAGGGCCGACGACCCCATGGGCCCCGAGGGCCCGGACGCCGACATCGTGGTGAAGTGGTCGACGGCGCTCGATGCGCTCGAGCACCCGACCGTCGGGCTCGTCGGTCCCCATCCGCACCTGCGCACGGGCCAGCACACGGCGAACGGCTTCGCCTTGTTCTCGGGCCCGGGGGTCGAGCCCGTCGACCTCGGCGAGCGGTCCGCGCTCGACCTCACTCCGACGATCCTCGAGCTGCTCGGCGAGCCCGCGCCCGCCGACATGCACGGGAGGTCGCTCGCCGCCGCCTTCCGATCGGCGAAGCCCGCGGCGAGCTGAGACCGCCGCTCACCTGGCGGCGCGGCGAGTCGAGAGGCGTGTCACTTCACGGCCTCCATGAAGAGGGTGCCCCGACGGCGGTGGTCACCATCGGGGCACGGGTCGAGGCGGCTGTCACCGAAGGGACGGGCCTCGGGCGACTCGAAGCCCGCCGCCGTCATCACCAGCTCGAGGGTCTCGGCGTCGTACATCGTCCGTGACGACGAGTCCCAGTGGTGGAACTCCTGGAGTCCGAGGAGCGGCGTGGGGCTGTCGGGCCAGGCCGACGACGGGTCGCCGCAGTCGGGCACGCCGCAGCGCAGCACCCCGCCGGGCCGGAGCACGCGGTGGCACTCCGAGGTCAGGTCGAAGCCGTCGCGGAGCGTCAGCACCGTGATGAAGTGCTCGTGGAAGATCGCGTCGACGCTGCCCGAGGAGAACGGCAGCGGTCTCGTCAGGTCCCAGACCAGGTCGACGGCGTCGCCGGCGAGGTCGACGTTCACCCAGCCGGTCTTGCGCACGCCCGCGCTCCCGAGATGGAGCATGAGCGGCTGCGTACGCTCCAGCGCCGCGACGCGCCGCCGCCGCGCCGACATCAGCGCGTGGGTCACCAGCACGCGCAGCCGGAGACGCAGCCCTGGCGGGACCAGCCGCCGAACGGCGGTCCGCCCCGACGACCGAGGGAGGCGGACAGCATCGAGTCGATCGAGGTGTGCCAGTAGCCGCGCCCTCGCGGTCTCAGCCGGCTCGCGCATGGCGCTCAATGAGGACGGCGCTTGACGAGCGCGCGATTCAGCGGAGCCAGCAGGTTCAGCCCTCCGCGAGCGACCGCTGCGAAGGTGCGAATCGTCATCTCGTCGAGCAGGACACGCGGGATACGAAACCCATCGCTGCCCGGACGAAGCCACCCGTGCTCGCACACCACGGCACTCTCGTACCCGGCCGCCGCCACCGCGGCTCGCACGCGTTCGCGGTGGAGACCATAGGGATAGGCGAAGGAGCGCACGGGAGCCCCGGTGAGGTCCTCCAGGTCCGCTTTGCTACCGACGATCTGGGCTTCCAGCTCGCTCCGGTCGCACTCGCGGAGGTTGACGTGGTCCCGCGAGTGGCTCCCGACCTCGAAGCCGGCACGGACCATGTCGAGGAGGTCGTCCGCCGACATGTGATCGCGCCGGCCCAGGAACCGGCTCGGGACGTAGACAGTGGCCGGGAAGCCTGCCTCCGCCACCACCTGCATCGCCGTGGCCCGCGTGTCGTCATAGGCATCGTCGAAGGTGATCACGACGGACCGCCGCACCTCACCCGCGCTCCCGCGTCCGTTGAGGGCATCGCGCAGGGACACCACCGGCAGGTCGGGCTGCGCCGCCAGCCAGTCCATCTGGTCGGCGAAGCCGGCTGGCGAGATCGCCGCCGCCACGTCGTCGCGTACCCGGTGGTAGGCGAGCACGGTCGTCGCCGGTGCGGTCGGGAGCGGCCACGTGACGCCGATGCGGGCCAGGGCGTGGAGGCCCGGCTTCACGTCCCGGTCCGGTGGGGGTCGCCCGGCACGGCGGCACTGTACCCCCCCGCCGAGAGGCCGGTTCTCCGCAGAGCGGCGGCCCCAGTGACCACTCTCTGCGCGTTTCTCGGTCAAGGCTCGCGCCGTTCGCGTCGATACGGAGGTGCGGGCAAGGGAGGCTGCCGGACCACGGGAGGCCTCCGACATGCGCAAGACCGGCACCTTCGGCAGAAGGGCCCGGCTACGGGCATTGCGGGTGCTCGCGCCGCTCGCCCTGCTGACCACGGGCTGCGTCTTCGCCCCTGGGGGCGGAGCCCCCGGTGGCAGCTCCACCCCGCCGCCCGCCCCTCCCCCGGCACCGGCCGCGGGCAGCCGGATCGGCGTCTCGTCGTACCTGTTCTGGTCGGACGAGAGCGACGCCCGGGACCAGCTCCAGCGCATCCGGGACAGCGGGGTGCGCTCGGTCCGCGAGAACTTCCCGTGGCACGAGATCGAGCCGGCCAAGGGATCGTTCGACTGGGGACACTCCGACAGCCTCATGGCGGCGGCCGCGGCCGTCGGGGTCGACGTCCTGCCGATCCTCGCCTACTCGGCCCCGTGGGCGTCGTCGGACCCCTCGGGCGCAGGCGACATCCACTACCCGCCCGCCAACCCCGCCGATTACGCCAACTTCGCCCAGGCCGTCGTGGCGCGCTACGGGCCGAACGGGAGCTTCTGGCAGTCCCGGCCCACCCTGGTGCCGCGCCCGGTCCAGGCCGCCCAGCTCTGGAACGAGCCCTGGGGCCACTGGTTCTGGAAGCCCAACCCCGATCCGGCCGGGTACGCGCGGCTGGTGCGCTCGGCGGGTGCCGCCATCCGGTCGGTGAGCCCGTCGGTGAAGCTCGTCGTCACCGGCGACGTCTACCAGATCCGCAGCGACGGGAGTGCTCCGGGGTGGCTCGACGTGCTCCTCGCCACCGACCCCGGGGTCGCCGCCTTCGTGGACGCCTGGGCCGTCCACCCGTACCCCGACCCGTTCGGCGCCGGTCCGAGCACGGGCGGGCCCTGGGCGTTCGACCGAGTCACCCGGACCCGCGACATCGCGGCCGCGGCCGGAGCGGCGCGCCCCATCTGGATCACGGAGATCGGTTGGAGCACGGCGACCGGTCACCCCGACGGCGTCTCCGAGTCCACCCAGGCGTCCTACATCGACGAGGCGCTCGGGCGCGCCCTCGTGAACTGGGCCGGGTTCGTGGAGCGCACGTTCGTTTTCATGTGGTACCCGTCCAGTGGAGACATGTCCGACTGGGAGGGCAACCTCGGGCTACTACGTGCAGACGGAAGCACGAAGCCGGCCTGGGACGTCGTCCGCATGAAGGCTTCGGGCGCCTGACCGCTCCGGCACCGTGAGGCCGTCCCGCGACGGGGCGGCCTCGGGACTACCGTCTCTCCCCGTGCGCCGGCCGCTTCGGCCTCTCTTCTTCAGTGAGGGCGCCCTCGGGACCGGGGTACTCGGGCACACTGCAGTCGTCGCCGCGCTGAGATCGGGGCTCCGCGGGGTCACCGAGGTGGAGCCCCGGTTCTGCGGGCCGCCGCCGCGGCGACGGGGCAGCCGGCTCGCCGCGCGACCGGTCCCGCTCCTCTTCCGGTATGGCCTCGACTTCCAGCCGACCCGCTGGCATCTCGTCCAGAGCCTGCACGCCCGGCGGGCGATCGACGACGCCCTCGCCGCGGGACCTGCGGACGTGCTCTACGTCAACAGCCATTCGAGCGCCCTCCTGCTCGGCCGGGCCATGGGTTCCGTGCCGACGTTCCTCTCGGTCGACGTGACCTTCTGGGACTGGGAGCGCATGGGGATCTGGCAGCCCGTCCACCCATGGACACGCCCGACGCTGGCGGCGAGCCTGTCGCTCGAGCGCCGGGCGCTCACGTCGGCCCGTGCCGTCGTCGCCTGGACCACGTGGGCGGCCGAGGCCGCGAGACGCGCCGCGCCGGGGGCTCGGGTCATCGCACTGCATCCCGGTGTCGACCTCGAGCGCTTCCGACCGGTCGACCGCCGGCCCCGCGAGCGGGCCCGGGTGCTGTTCGTCGGGGGCCGGTTCGCGGAGAAGGGAGGGCTGGACCTCGTGGTGGCGATGGGGCCGCGGCGCGGTGACGGCGGGGGGGGGGCGGGCGGGGACCCCCACACCCCCCCCCCCCC
>JBOGFI010000170.1:0-35368 GCA_050743365.1 Acidimicrobiia bacterium
GCCCACCGCCGTCCTCCCGCCGGCCGCTCTGCCCCCGACCCCGCCGCCGCGTGATCGCCGGCGGGCCCGGTGGGCGGTGGCGGGCCTCGCCGGGGCGGGGATCGTGCTGCTCCTGGTGCTGCTCGCGCTCGCCCAGCGTGACGACGACGCGACCTCGACGCGAGACCGGGCGGCGTCCACGACACCCGGTACCACGCCCGAGACCGAGCCGACGACGACACCGACCACCGAACCGCCGCCGACGACCGCGCCGACGCCGCAGACCATCGAGGAGCTCGTCGCCCTGCTCGCCGCCAACCCGGGCGCGCACGGTGAGAAGGGTGAGGACCTCCTGGAGAAGCTCCAGGATCTCCTGGACAAGCCGGGGGAGCAGGGGAAGAAGGCGGCCGAGCTGATCGGCGAGGTCGAGAAGTGGGTCGCCGACGGCGAGCTGACCCAGGACACCGGGTCGCTCGCGAACCAGCTGCTCACCCCGCTCGCGCGCCAGGGCGAGCCGCCCGGGCAGGAGCGGAAGGGGGAGGAGGAGGGAGACTGACCGACTTCGACGAGCTCCAGGCGGCCGCCGACCGCGGCGTGGCCGTTGCCTACCACGCAGCCGCCGATCCCGACCGCGTCGCGCTCGAATCGCCGTCCGGGTCGCGTACCTACGGGCAGCTCGACGCCCGCGCCAACCAGCTCGTACGCGCCCTGCGACGGCGGGGCGTGCGGGCCGCCGTGGGGGTGGCGCTGATCTGCGCCAACCGGCCCGAGTTCGCCGAGGTGCTCGCGGCCACTCAGCGCGCCGGGCTGCGGCTCACCCCCGTCAACTGGCACCTCACCGGCGGGGAGGCCGGTTACATCGTCGACGACTGCGAGGCGAAGGCGTTGATCGCCGACGCCCGCTTCGCAGCCTTCGCGTCCGAGGCGGCCCGGGCCGCGCCCGCCGTGGCGGTGCGCCTCGCCGTCGGGGGCGCCGTCGACGGGTTCGAGGACTACGACGCCGCGCTCGCGGCCGAACCGTCGGAGCCTTGCGGTGACACGACGCCGGGCTGGACCATGCTCTACACGTCCGGCACCACCGGGCGCCCCAAGGGCGTGTACCGGAGCCAGGCGCCGGTGAGCGCCAAGGTCGTCATGCGGATGGCGGGCTACCGGCCCGGCGACGTGCACCTGTGCACCGGGCCGCTGTACCACGCCGCGCCGCTGCTGTTCTCGCTCACCGTCCCGCTGCTCGTCGGCGTGCGAACGGTGGTCATGGACGGGTGGGACGCCGAGGAGTGCCTACGGCTCGTCGAGGCCCATCGGGTCACCCATACCCACATGGTCCCGACCATGTTCCACCGCCTGCTCGCGCTCCCGGACGACGTGCGCGCCGCCGCCGACGTGTCGTCGCTGCGCTACGTCGTCCACGGGGCCGCGCCGTGCCCGGTGGCGGTGAAGCAGCGGCTCATCGAATGGCTGGGGCCGGTCGTGCACGAGTACTACGCCGCCACCGAGGGCCTCGGGACCTTCGTCGACTCCGAGACCTGGCTCACGAAGCCGGGCACCGTCGGCCAGCCCGTCCCCGCCGACCAGGTCATCGTCGGTGACGACCACGGCGACCCGGTCCCTGCCGGCGAGGTCGGGCTGGTGTGGCTCAAGGCCGCGACCATCGGCCGCTTCGCGTACTTCAAGGACGACGCCAAGACGGCGTCGACCTACCGCGGCGAGTACTTCAGCCTCGGCGACATGGGCTACCTCGACGAAGACGGATTCCTGTTCCTCACGGACCGCACCGCCGACGTCATCATCTCGGGCGGCGTGAACATCTACCCGGCCGAGATCGACGCGGTGCTGCTCGAGCACCCCGCCGTCGGCGACGCCGCCACCATCGGCGTGCCCAGCGACGAGTGGGGCGAGGAGGTGCTGGCGGTGGTGGAGCTGCGCGACGGCGTGGCGGCGACCGACGGGCTGACCGGCGAGCTGGTGGCGTTGTGCCGCGCCCGGCTCGCGGCGTACAAGTGCCCGCGCCGGGTCGAGTTCACGGACGAGCTCCCGCGCCAGGACAACGGGAAGATCTACAAGCGCGTGCTGCGTGACCGGTTCCGGGGTGGATCGTGACCGACGAGGAGCCCATCCCGGTCGGGTACGTTGGCGGCCGCGCTCGAGCAGGGGGGAAGCGATGAAGGTGCCGCTCACGGTTAACGACTTCCTCGAGCGCGCCGCCCTCGTCTACGGCGACCGCATCGGCCTCGTCGACGAGCCCGACCAGCCGGCGGCGCCGCTCGGCGAGCTCACCTACCGCCGCGTGCGCGAGCTGGCCCGCGCCCAAGCGGCCGCGCTGGACGAGCTCGGCGTCGGGCCCGGCGAGCGGGTCGCGTTGGTGTCGCACAACGCCGCCCGCCTGTTCGTCGCCTTCTTCGGCGTGAGCGGCTACGGCCGGATCCTCGTGCCGGTGAACTTCCGCCTCAACGCCGACGAGGTCGGTTACATCGTCGAGCACTCGGGCGCGTCCGCACTGCTCGTCGACCCCGAGCTCGACGAGGCGCTGGGCGGCGTCGGCGCCAAGCACCGCTTCGTCCTCGGAGCCGACAGCGATCCCGAGCTCTACCGCGAAGGCACCGAGCCCGAACCGTGGGAGCCCGACGAGGACACGACCGCGACGATCAACTACACGAGCGGCACCACGGCCCGGCCCAAGGGCGTGCAGCTCACCCACCGCAACGTGTGGATCAACGCGGCGACGTTCGGCTGGCAGGCGGGCGTGAACGACCGCGACGTGTACTTGCACACGCTGCCGATGTTCCACTGCAACGGGTGGGGTATGCCCTACGCCGTGGCCGGCATGGGGGGCCGGCAGATCGTGCTGCGCAAGGTCGACGGGCCCGAGATCCTGCGGCGGATCGACGCCCACGGTGTGACGCTGCTCAACGGCGCGCCCGCGGTCGTGAACGCCGTGCTCGACGCCGCCCAGGGATGGGACGGGGAGATTCCTGGCCGGGGCCGGACGCGCATCATCGTCGCCGGGGCGCCGCCGCCGACGCGCACCATCGAGCGGGTGGAGACCGAGCTCGGCTGGGAGTTCGTCCAGATCTACGGGCTCACCGAGACCGCGCCGATCCTCACCATGAACCGTGGGCGCGCCGAGTACGACGACCTCGACCCGCCCGACCGGGCCGCCAAGCTCAGCCGGGCCGGTGCCCCGGCCCTCGGCGTGCGCCTCGCGGTCGACGAGGAGGGCGAGGTGCTGGCCCGGGGGAACGTCATCATGGACGGGTACTGGACGCAGCCCGAGGACACCGCCAAGGCGATCGTCGACGGCTGGTTCCACACCGGCGACGGCGGCCGCCTCGACGATGACAACTACCTGGTGATCGCCGATCGCAAGAAGGACGTGATCATCTCCGGCGGCGAGAACGTCTCGTCGATCGACGTCGAGGACTGCCTGTTCTCCCACGAGGCGGTGGCCGAGGTGGCGGTGATCGGCGTGCCCGACGAGAGGTGGGGCGAGACGGTGAAGGCGCTCGTGGTTCTGGGGGCCGGTCGGGACGCCACCGAGGCGGACCTCATCGAGCACTGCCGCAGCCGCCTGGCGCACTACAAGTGCCCGACATCGATCGAGTTCCGTGACGAGCTCGCCCGTACCGCGACCGGGAAGCTCCAGAAGTTCAAGCTGCGCGCCCCGTACTGGGAGGGCCGGGAGAAGAAGGTCAACTGACCTCGTCGTCGCAGTCCGCTCGCGCCGGGCAGTTCCCGCCGCTCCCACCGGACCGGGCGGAGCGGTGGTCGCACTTCGGGAAGCGGGAGACCGTGTTCTTCCCGACCTTCCTCGGGGCCGTGCTCGAGGAGGTCCGCACCGACTACGCGCGGATGCGCCTGCCGTACCGGCCCGAGCTGCGCCAGCCGGCCGGCGTGGTGCACGGCGGCGTGATCGCAACCCTCGCCGATACCGTGGTGGTGCCGGCAGTCGGCTCTGCCTACGACGAGGCTCGGCAGCTCTTCACCGTCGACATGCAGGTCCGCTACCTCGCCCCCATCGTCGAGGAGGACGCGGTGGCCGAGGGGTGGGTGACGCAGCGGGGCCGCTCACTCGTCTTCTGCGACGCCGAGGTCCGCAGCGCCTCGGGCACGCTTGCCGCGAGCGCCACGCTCGTCTACAAGGTGTCCAGCCGTCCGCAGGTATTGGAGTGAGGAGGAGGCGCCATGAAGGTCGTGGTCGACTTCGACCTGTGCGAGAGCAACGCGGTGTGCATGGGCATCGCGCCCGAGGTCTTCGAGGTGCGCGACGACGACCTGCTCTACGTCCTCGACGAGCACCCCGACGAGTCGGCGCGCCCCAAGGTCGAGGAGGCCGTCCGCCGCTGCCCCAAGCAGGCGATCTCCATCGAAGACTGAAAGAAGACTGAAAGACGACTGACGGCGGGCGCTCAGATCGCGCGTTCGCGCCCCTCCCAGTAGGGATCGCGCAGCTTGCGCTTGTAGAGCTTGCCGTTGGGGTCGCGAGGCATCTCGGCGACGAAGTCGATCGACTTCGGGGTCTTGAACCGGGCGAGCTTGTCGGCGCAGAAGGCCAGGATCTCGTCGGCGACCTCACTCCCGGGCTCCACGCCGGCGGCGCGCTCGATCACCGCCTTGACCTCCTCCCCCCAGTCCTCGTGCGGGATGCCGAACACGGCGGCGTCGCCGACCTTCGGGTGCGACAGCAGCACGCCCTCGATCTCGGCCGGGTAGATGTTGGCGCCGCCCGAGATGATCATGTCGGCCTTGCGGTCGCGTAGGAACAGCCATCCGTCGTCGTCGAGGTAGCCGACGTCGCCGACGGTGAAGAACTTGCCCACCCTGTTCTTCTGCGTCTTCTCCTTGTCCTTGTAGTACTCGAAGTCGCCGATCCCCATGCACATGTAGACGGTCCCGACCTCATTGGCCGGTAGCTCGTTGCCCTCGTCGTCGAGGACCACGACCTCCGAGATCGGCCACGGCTTTCCCACCGTGCCCGGCTTCGCGAGCCACTCCTCGGCGAACACGATCGTGCCGCCGCCCTCGCTGGCCGCGTAGTACTCGTCGACGACCGGGCCCCACCAGCCGATCATCCGGTGCTTCACGTCGACCGGGCACGGCGCCGCCGCGTGGACCATGTGCCGCAGCGACGACACGTCGTACTTGTCCTTCACGTCGTCGGGCAGCGCGAGCAGCCGGTGGAACTGGGTCGGGACCATGTGGCTGTTCGTGACCCGGTACTTCTCGATGAGGCGCAGCATCCCCTCGGGGGTCCACTTGTCCATCACGACCACGGTGTAACCGACGTGGAGCGCGCCTCCCGCGAACACGAGCACCGCGGTGTGGTACAGCGGCGAGCCGCAGATGTGGACGTTGTCGTCGTGGGGCTGGAGGCCGAACAGGAACAGCAGCCCGCTGAACCCGACCGCCATGTCCTCGGGCGGCACACCCGGCAGCGGCCGGCGCACGCCTTTGGGCCGGCCGGTCGTGCCCGACGTGTAGTTCATGACCGCGCCGGTGGTGCGCTCGGCGGGCAGGTCGGTGGACCGACCGTCCTTGAGCTCCTCGTAGCGCCGGAACCCGGCGACGCTGCCCACGGCGAAGCGACCCTCGGCAGGGAAGTCGATCTCGTCGGCGGCAGCCGAGCACGCTTCGGCGAACCGCTCGTGCGCGACGAGCACCTTGGCCTCGCAGTCCTGCACGATGTACGCGATCTCGGGGCCGACGAGGTGGAAGTTGATCGGCACGAGGTACCAGCCCGCCTGGAGCACCGCGAGGTACAGCTCGAAGACCTCGACGCTGTTGGGCAGCACCATCGCGATCGCGTCGCCCTGCTCCAGGCCGAGGTCACGGAGCCCGTGCACGAGCTGGTTGCATGACGCCAGCAGGTCGCCCGCGCCGACCTCGCGCTCGTCGGGGTCGACCAGCGCCAGGTGGTCGGGGTCCTCCTGCGCGATAGCCCAGAAGCCGAGGTCGGCCATTCAGCTCTCCTTGGTCGCCTGGGCCTTGGCCCAGCGGTAGTCGGGCTTGCCTGCGGGAGTGCGCACCAGCTCTTCGAGCACGACGAGCTGACGCGGCACCTTGTACCCGGCGACCCTCGTGCGGCAGTGGGCCTGGACGTCCTCGAGCGTCGGCGTCGCGCCCGGGCGGGGCTGCACGAGCGCGGCGACGCGCTCCACGAACCGCTCGTCGTCCACGCCGACGACCACCGCGTCGAACACGTCGGGGTGCGACTTCACCGCCGCCTCCACCTCCTCGGGGAAGACCTTCTCACCCCCGGTGTTGATGCACACCGAGCCGCGGCCGAGGAGCACCAGCGTGCCGTCGGCGTCGACGGTGGCGAAGTCGCCCGGGACCACCCAGCGGGTGCCGTCGGCGGCGGTGAGGACCGTCGCGGCGGTCTTGACGTCGTCCTTGTAGTACCCGAGCGGGATGTGGCCCCGCTTGGCGAGTCGGCCCACGACGCCCGAGCCGGGCTCGACCGGGCGGAGGTCGTCGTCGAGGACGGTGGTGTCGGGCCCCATGGTGAACTTCGGCCCCGCCGCCGGCCCCTCCATGTCGTAGACGGTGCCGGCGGCGCCCGTCTCCGACGCGCCGAAGCTGTCGAGCACCATCGCGGCCGGCAGCTGGGCTCGCAACTGCTCCTTCACCGCCCGCGACAGGATGGCGCCGCCGGAGCCGATGACCGCCACTCGCGACGTGTCGTACGACGCGCCCGGCGCGGCCAGGGCCTCCGCGAGCGGGCGCCCCATGGCGTCGCCGACGATCATCACCGAGTTGCACCCCTCGCGCTCCACCACGCGCCAGATGCGGTCGGCGTCGAAATGGTGGTCGCAGTTGAGGACGACGGTGCCTCCGCCGTAGAAGTTGATGAACGTCACCCATTGACCCCCGCCGTGCATCATCGGGGCGTTGACCATCCCGATGGTGCGGGCGTGGTCGGCGGCGACGAGCTGGCGCAGGTCCTCGGGCTTCTCGCACGGCGGGCCGGCGAAGTTCCCGCCTCCCATGGCGGCGAAGAAGATGCCCTCCTGCCGCCATACCACCCCCTTGGGCATGCCGGTGGTCCCGCCGGTGTAGAGGATGTAGAGGTCGTCGGGGCTGCGGGACTCGAAGTCGCGTGCGGGCGAGGCGTCCGCGAGCGCATCCTCGTACGGCACCGCACCGAGCGCGGCCACGGGGCCGGCCGTCTCGCTGGGATGGGTGCCGTCGTCGATCACCACCAGGTGGCGCAGGGCGGGCGTGGCGGCGCGCACCTCGGCGACGCGCGGCGCGAAGGCTCGCTCGAACACGAGCCCCACCAGATCGGCGTTGTCGACGAGGTAACGGAGCTCCTCGGTGACGTAGCGGTAGTTCACGTTGATCGGGACGGCCCGGGCCTTGTAGGCGCCGAGCTCGGCCTCGATCCACTCGGCCCGGTTCCACGCGTAGATGCCGACCTTGTCGCCGGGGCCGATCCCGTTCGCCAGCAGGTGGTGCGCGAACCGGGTGGCGCGCCGGTCGAGCTCGCCGTACGTGAGGCGCCGGTCGCCGGCGACGAGGGCGGCGCGATCCGGGACCACGTCGACCACGATCTCGAAGAGGTCGGCGAGGTTGAACTCCATCGTTCTTCGTTCGCTCACTGCGGCCGGGGATACCCCGGCCGCGGGCGTTCGCACGCTTCACCCCGCCGGAACCGGAGGTTCCGGCGGGGACCCCGAGGCGGCGAGCTCCCTACGCTCCCTGTCGGTCGCTCCGGTTGCCGCGCGGCACGAGATCCTGTCACGGCATGAAAGTAGAACACGTTCTCATCAGGACGGGCAAGGGACGGCCCGGTCAGCTCCCCGTGCGACGCTGTGGCGATGGGGCACGTCGCCCTCGAGGTCGTCGACCGGAACGGCCCCGCCATCGGCATCGGCCTCACCCTCCCCATGCAGTGCGACGTCCGGCTCGTCGCCGAGGACGCCAAGCTCGCGTTCGTGCACGTTCGCCGGGGCGTGATCCCCGACGCGCACGCGCACTGGACCGTCCCGCGCGCGATCGGCTTCGCGCGCGCCACCGAGCTCCTCCTGACGGGCCGTACGTTCTCGGGCCGGGAGGCAGCCGAGATGGGGCTGGCGAGCCGGGCCCTGCCGACGGCCGAGGTGCTGGCGGCCGCGCTCGAGCTGGCGCGCGACATCGCCGTCAACACCGCGCCCCTGTCGGTCGCCATCTCGAAGCGGCTCCTGTGGCAGAGCCCACCCCCGGACCGCGACGAGGTGGAACGGCTCGAGACCGAGCTGCATCGCCACCTGATGGGCAAGCCCGACGCCCGCGAGGGGGTCGTCGCCTACCTCGAGCGCCGTGAGCCGCGCTGGGACGCGAGCGTGACCCGCGACTGGCCCGAGTAGAGCTTGGCTACTGCTGGGTGAGGGCGGCGGTCGTCTCGGCGCGCTCGTCGGCCACTTCCTTGCCGCGGACCTCCAACACGACCCGTCTCAGGTCGCCGCTGAACCGGAACGGGCTCTCGTAGGCCGGGCTCACCGGCGTCTGCGTGTCCTGGCCGCAGTCGAGCGGCTCGAGCCCGGTCACTCCGCACATTCGCGAGATCGTGCCCTCGCCGGCGACTGCGCCGTCGATCAGGAGCGTCGCCTTGCCCTGACGCCGACCGGTCAGGTCGAAGCGCATCTGGAGCGTCGACGCGCCCACGGGGACCTCCCTGGTCGACGTGACGGCATAACGCTCGAGCTCGACGAAGTTGTACTCGTAGACGAGGCGGTTGTCCTTCACGTACAGGGTCCAGCCGGCGAACCGGCCGCCCAGCGCGAGCAGCACGCCCTCGGCGGACGCATCGGGCCGTTCCACCTCGGCCGTGATCGTGTGGTTCCGGTTGAACGTGCGTCCGGCGACCATCGGGTGGATGCCGGCCATGCCCGGGTAGTAGGTGAACACGGTCCGCTCCTGCGGCCACTGCGCCCGGAATGCGCCCCGGTCGTCGAGCGGTAGGACATTGTGCTTCCCGGCCTCGACCCACCACCGCTCGACCAGCTCCGCGACCTTCTCCGGATGCTGGTCGGCGAGGTCACGCAGCTCGGAGAAGTCCTCGTCGAGGTGGTACAGCTCCCAACGGTCCTCCTCGAACGGGTGTGGGAACACGTAGTGCACGTCGCGTTGATGCGCGGCGACGGCCTTCCAGCCGCCCGCCCAGACGGCGCGGTTGCCGAACATCTCGTAGTGCTGCACCGGCTTGCGGCCCGGCGAGTCGGCGTCGTCGAAGGTGTAGGCGAAGCTCGTGCCTGCGATGGGAAGCTGCGGGACACCGTCGAGCACCGCGGGGGCCTCGACGCCGACCACCTCGAGGACCGTCGGGACCACGTCGACCACGTGGTGGTACTGGCTACGGACGGCGCCGCGGTCGCGGATGCGGGCGGGCCAGCGCACCACGAGCGGGTCGCGCACTCCGCCGGCGTGCACCCAACGCTTGTACCACTGGAACGGTGTGTTGCCGGCCTGCGCCCAACCGATCGGGTAGTGGTTGTACGTGGTGGGCCCGCCCAGTTCGTCGATGCGGGCGAGGTTGTCATCGACGGTGACGTCGATGCCGTTGAAGAACGTCCACTCGCTCACGAGGCCGTGGTCACCGCCCTCGGCGCTGGCACCGTTGTCGGAGATGAGGACGACGAGCGTGTCGTCGAGCCGCCCGATCTCGTCGAGGAAGCCGATCAGACGGCCGATCTGGTCGTCGGTGTGCGTGAGGAACCCGGCGTAGACCTCCATCATGCGGGCGTAGAGACGCCGCGCGTCGTCGGAGAAGTCGTCCCACGCCTTCACGACCTCGTCGCGGGGCGCGAGCTCGGCGTTCGCCGGGGCGATGCCGAGCTCCTTCTGGCGGGCGAACCACTCCTCCCGCACCCGGTCCCAACCCCTGTCGTAGCGGCCGCGGTACCGCTCGATGTACTCCGGCGGAGTGTGATGGGGGGCGTGGCCGGCGCCGAACGCGACGTAGCAGAAGAACGGCTTGCGCGGCGCCGCCGACTGCTGGTCGCGGACGAACTCGATGGCCTTGTCGACGATGTCGGCGCTGAGGTGGTAGCCGTCCTCGGGCGAGGCGGGCGGATCGACCCGGTGGTTGTCGTGGATGAGGTCGGGGTGCCACTGGTTGTTGTCGCCGCCGAGGAACCCGTAGTAGCGGTCGAAGCCGCGCCCGAGGGGCCAGTGGTCGAAGGGGCCGGCCATCGTCTGCTGGTCGGCCGAGACCAGGTGCCATTTCCCGACCGCGAAGCAGTTGTAACCGTGTGCGTGGAGGACCTCGGGGAGCAATCCCGCCTGCTTCGACACGCGCCCCCGGCTGTTGGGGAAGCCGTTGGCACCCTCGGCGATCGTCGCCATGCCGACCGAGTGGTGGTTCCGCCCCGTCAGCAAACACGCGCGTGTCGGCGAGCACAGCGTGGTGGTGTGGAAGTTGTTGTAGCGCAACCCGTCGGCGGCGAGCCGGTCCATGTGCGGCGTCTCGATGTCGGAGCCGAAGCAGCCGAGCTGGGCGAAACCGACGTCGTCGAGGACGATGAACACGATGTTCGGCGCACCCTCGGGCGGCGACGGCTCGGGCGGCCACCAGGGCTCGGAGTCCTGCCACGTGCGCCCGATGACGCCGGCGAACTCGGGCTCGAAGTACGACATGGCTGCCCTCCTGGTCGTGCCCGCTGACTTGGCCGCGCTCGCTCGGCGGCAGGGTACCTGCCGCCGCCCTGCGGACCGCTCGCCGCTCCCGCGCAATCCTGGCGGCGAGTGGCGGGCTGGCAGGCCTTCCGCTGGGTTCACACCTGCGGCACCGGCTCGCCGGGGGACGGCAGGCCGAGCAGGGCGGCGAGCAGGCGGGTGACGATGTTGTTGGTGCCCATGTCGGTGTCGGGCGGCATCAGACCGAACTCCACGATCATCGCCGTCACCCGCATCATCACCACGGCGAAGCGCAACCCCGCGAAGACCTCGTAGAACTCCAGGTCGTGCGGCTTCCACCCGGTGAGCTCCTCGTAGCGGGCGAGCATCTGCTCACGAGTGGGAAAGCCCTCCAGCCTCGGCGCGGGCAGGCCCTCGTGGAAGTGCCGGTCGAGGAACAGCCACCACGCCAGGTCCATCATCGGGTCGGCGAGCGTCACCATCTCCCAGTCGAGGACGGCGATGCAGTTGCCCCCGCCGTCGAACATCTGGTTGTTGATGCGGGCGTCGCCCCACGCGAGCGCGAGGTGCTGTTCCCCGGTCGGCCGGTTGGCGCGTACCCACTCGAGCGCGGCCTCGGCCACCGGTTGGGGCCGGCCTTCGGCGGCCCACTCGAACGACTTCGCGTAGTACGCGATCTGCTGGTCGATGCCGGTCGCGCCATAGTGAGGCTTGTCGAGGATGTCGAGCCCGAGGGCACGCCAGTCGGCCCGGTGGATGCGGGTCATGGCGTCGAGCCCGGTCAGCGCGACGCGTTCCCGCTCGGCGGGCGTCGCCTCGTCCTTGAGCCAGCCCTG
This sequence comes from Acidimicrobiia bacterium, assembly GCA_050743365.1. Taxonomy (GTDB): domain Bacteria; phylum Actinomycetota; class Acidimicrobiia; order IMCC26256; family JACDBD01; genus JBOGFI01. The sequence continues at coordinate 11,430 of JBOGFI010000170.1, forward strand.
CTGTGTGTAGGGCGGGTTGTCGGCCGGCACCCGGCCCTCGACCTTGCCCATGACGAAGAACGGCGCCCCGAGGACCGACTCGTCGTCCTCGTACCAGTGGACCGGTGGCACGGGGACGTCGGTGCGAGCGAGCGCCTTGATCACCCGGTGCTGCGAGTCGAAGTCCGACTCGAGGAAGATGGTGTGCGCGGTCGGCTTCACCCGGATGACGTAGCCCGCACTGCGCGCCTCGCCGCCCTCGGTCCAGGTGGCATCGAAGATCAGCGTCTCGTTGGAGAAGCCCGTGAACGCCGGGCCGGTCAGCGGCGACACCGTGAGGTCGCGGGCGTCGGGAAGCTTCCCCGAGAGCCAGTCGCGGATCACGCTGCGGGCGGTTTCGAGGTCGCGCTGCTCCGGGATCGGCATGTCGACTCCTTCGAGTCAGAGCACCGCGCCGGCTTCGCGCAGGCGCGCCACCTCGGCGGGATCGAAGCCCCATCGGCCGAGGACGGCCTCGGTGTCGTCGCCGGCGTGCATCGGCGGCCCGGCGACGGTGGCGGCCGTTCGGCTGAAGCGCGGCGCGGGTGCGGGCTGCGGCACCCCGTCGAGCTCGAGGAAGGTGCCCCGGGCCCGGTTGTGCGGGTGGGCGGGCGCCTCGAGCGGCGTCAACACGGGCGCGAAGCAGGCGTCGCTGCGCTCGAGCAGCGCACACCACTCGTCGCGGGTCTTGGTGCGGAACACGGCGGCCATGCGCTCCTTCTCGTCGGGCCACCGGTCCTTGTCGTACTGGGCGCCGAGGTCGGCGTCGTCACGGCCCAGGCGCGTCATGAGCTCGGCGTAGAACTGCGGCTCCACCGCGCCCACGGCGACGAACTTGCCGTCGGCCGTCTCGTACACCTCGTAGAACGGTGCCCCGGTGTCGAGGAAGTTCGTGCCCCGTTCGCCCCAGAAGCCGCTGGCGCGCGCGGCGTAGAACGGCGTGAGCATGAGCGCGGCGCCGTCGACCATGGCCGCGTCGATCACCTGCCCCTTTCCGGAGCGAGCGGTCTCGAAGGCGGCGCAGGCAATGCCGAACGCGAGCAGCATCCCTCCGCCGGCGAAGTCGCCGAGCACGTTGATGGGCGGCGTCGGCTTCTCGCCCGCCCGCCCGAGCTGCTCCAGCGCGCCCGCCAGGGCGATGTAGTCGATGTCGTGGCCGGCGGCGTGGGCGAACGGGCCGGCCTGGCCCCAGCCGGTGAGGCGGCCGTACACGAGGCGGGGGTTGCGGGCGAGACACGCGTCGGGCCCGAGACCAAGGCGCTCGGCCACGCCGGGCCGCCACACGTCGACGAAGGCGTCGGCCTGCTCGACGATGCGCAGGAGCGCCTCGACGCCATCGGGGCGCTTGAGGTCGATTGCCACCGCCTGCTTCCCCCGGTCCATGGCGCTGGCGGCGGGCCGGGATCGGTCGACGGCGTCGGCGGCGTCGACCCGGTCGACGCGCAGCACCTCTGCGCCCATGTCGGCGAGGAGCATCCCGCAGAAGGGCCCGGGGCCGAGGCCGACCATCTCGGCGACGCGCAGGCCGGTGAGCGGTCCCCCCACGGTCGGCGCGGCTCAGGGGGCGTCGTCGGCGAGGCGCAGCACGGACGAGGGGCGTTCGACCATCGAGTAGAACAGATTCTAATCTTGGGGTCCCGCGGCCGTCCCGGTCGCGCCGTCGCCGCCGCGAAGGAGCATGTCATGGGCACGCCGGTAATCGTCGAGGCCGTCCGCACACCGATCGGCAGGCGTAACGGCTGGCTCTCGGGCCTCAAGGCGGTCGAGATCCTCCGCCACGCGCAGCGCACCGTCATCGAGCGCGCCGGCATCGAGCCGGGCCAGGTGCAGGAGATCATCGGCGGCTGCGTCACCCAGGCGGGCGAGCAGGGCTCCAACGTCACTCGCAACGCGTGGCTGAGCACGGGCCTCGACTACGAGGTTGCGTGTACCACGGTCGACTCGCAGTGCGGCTCCGCCCAGCAGGCCAACCACCTGGTGGCAGGGCTCATCGCCGCCGGCGGTATGGACGTCGGCATCGCGTGCGGCGTCGAGGCGATGAGTCGCGTTCCGCTCGGCGCCAACGTGATGAACGGGCCCGGTTTCTACAAGACCGCCGACTACCCCTGGGACGACCCGCCCAACGGCCAGTTCGGCGCCGCCCAGCGCATCGCCGAGATGCGCGGGCTCTCCCGCGAGGACCTCGACGAGTGGGGGCTCGGATCGCAGCAGAAGGCGAAGGTGGCGTGGGACGAAGGCCGCTTCGAGCGGGAGGTGGCACCGATCGAGGCTCCCGTCATCGGCGACGACGGTGAGCCGACCGGTGAGACGCGGACGATCAGCCGCGACCAGGGCCTGCGGGAGACGACGAAGGAGGGCCTGGCCAAGCTGAAGCCCGTGATCGACGATCAGTTGATCACGGCGGGCAACTCGTCACAGATCTCCGACGGGGCCGCGGCGGTGCTGTGGATGGACGAGGACAAGGCGAAGGAGCTGCGACTGCGGCCGCGGGCGCGCCTGCTGCACCAGCTCGTGACCGGCTCCGACCCCTACTACCTGCTCGACGGGCCGGTGCTCGCGACCCAGAAGATGCTCGACCGCTCGGGCATGTCGATGGCTGACTTCGACCTGTTCGAGGTCAACGAGGCCTTCGCCTCCGTCGTGCTCAGCTGGGCGCAGGTGCACAAGCCCGACCTCGACCGGGTCAACGTCAACGGCGGCGCCATCGCGCTCGGTCACCCGGTCGGGTCGACCGGCAGCCGGCTCATCACCACCGCCCTGCACGAGCTCGAGCGCACCGACCGGGAGCTCGCGCTCATCTCGATGTGCTGCGGCGGCTCGCTCGGCACCGCCAGCATCCTCCAGCGGGTTTAGACGAACGCCCGCCGAAGCGCGCCGGCGATCTTCTCCATGGCCTCGTCCGCTTCGGGGAACAGCATGGGCATGCTCACGAAGCCGTGGATCATCCCGTCGTACCGCACCGCCGTGGCGGGCACGCCCGCCGCCTGCAACGCGTCGGCGTAGGCCTCACCCTCGTCGCGCAGCGGGTCGTACTCGGCGGTGACGACGACCGCGGGCGGTAATCCCGAGAGGTCGGCGGCCCGGATCGGTGACGCGTGCGGGTGGGCGCCGTCGCCGTCGGCGCCGAGGTACTGCGTCCACAGCCAGCGCATCGACGCGCCGTCGAGGAAGTAGCCCTCGCCGTTCTCGGTGAACGACTTCGTCTCGCAGGCGGCGTCGATGACCGGGTAGATCAGGATCTGGTGCACGATCGGTGGCCCGCCGCGCTCTCGCGCGAGGAGCGTGGTTGCGGCGGCGAGGTTGCCGCCGGCGCTGTCACCGGCGACGACGAGTTGGGCGGCGTCGGCGCCGAGGTCGGCGGCGTGCTCGTGTGCCCAGACCGTGGCCGCGTAGCAGTCGTCGAGCGGCCCGGGAAAGGGGCACTCGGGGGCGAGGCGGTAGTCGATGCTCACGACGACCGCGCCGGTGGCGTTGGCGAGGCGGCGGCAAGTGCCGTCGTGAGTGTCGAGCGAGCAGAATACGAACCCGCCGCCGTGAAAGTAGACGATCAGCGGTCGCGCGCCGCCGGTGCCGGGGGTGTAGATCCGCACCGGTATCTCCGCGGCTGGCCCGGGCATCGTCTGGTTGTCGACCGACGCAACCTCTACCGGTTGGTCGAGCGCGCCGAGGAGGTTGCGGTCTTGCTCTCGCACGGTGGCGATGTCCTGCTGCCACAGCGGCGGCGCGCCGATCTCCTCGAGCTGATCGAGCATGGTGCGGGCGGCGGGCGAGAGCGGCATGGTTACCGGAACTTCGGAAGCACGCGCTCGCCGATGTTGCGAATCGTGTCCAGGCACGCCTCCTGGGGCACGGTGCCCATCTGGATGAGGAACATGATCTCATCGGCGCCGACCTCACGGAGGCGCTCGACGTAGGCGATGGCCTGGTCGGCGTCGCCGTACGCATGCTCGGCGTTCCAGAGTCCGGTCGCGGTCGGGGTCACCGGGATCTCGGCCTCGTGCAGCATGGCGACGACGCGGTCGCGGTCCTCCCGCATTGCGGTCAGTGTCTCCTGGACGTCGTGGTCCTCGTCCTCCGACGGCGGCGGGCCGCCGCCGTACCAGTGGGCGATGGCCTCCGCGAAGAACCGTTGACCGCGTGTGCCGATCCGCAGGGCCTCGTCGGCGTCGTCGAGCACGATCGCCGGGCACAGCGCCGAGAAGTGGTCGTTCACGACTGACGACACGAAGCCCTCACCGTCGCGCTCGTCGCGGGCCTCGTCGTAGAGGTGGCGGAGGAGGTTGATCTCCTCCACCCCCGCGAAGCCGAGCACGAGTGCGCCGATGCCCCACTGGGCGGCCAGCCGGACCGTCTCGCGCTTCGTGCACGCCAGGTACAGCGGCGGGTGGGGTTCCTGAACGGGCCGGGGGACGATCGGATGGGGCGTCACCTCGAGCAGGTCGCCCTGCCACTCGAACATCTCGTCGTCCCACATGTGCCCGATCATGCGGAGCGACTCCTCCAGCTCGGCGTAGGTGTTGTGGGGGTCGACCCCGAACGCCGACATCTCCTGGAGCGTGGCGCCGCGCCCGGCGCCGAGGTCGAGCCGGCCGCCGGAGAGCACGTCGAGCATGGCGGCGCGCTCGGCCACCCGGATGGGGTGGTTGTAGTTGAACGGCAGGCACACCACGCCGTGGCCGAGCCGGATGGTCGACGTGCGGGCCGCCAGGAACGCCAGGAAGATCTCGGGCGCGCTCATGTGCGCGTAGCGCAGCAGCGAGTGGTGCTCGACCGCCCACACCCGGTCGAAGCCCATCTCCTCGGCCAGCACCGCCTGCTCGACGCACCCGTGGATGACCTCGCGCTCGTGGTCGCGGGTAGGAAAGGCCAGCTGGGCCTCGAAGATCATCGAGAACTTCACGCGAAGACCGCAGGCACGGTGGGTGCTCCTACTCCTCGACGAGCTTGTGGACCTGCTCGCTGGCCTCGACGAACTCCTCGACGAGGTCGAAGATCACGTCGCGTACGGGCCGCACCTTGTCCATGCGCCCGACGATCTGGCCCACCGGCATGCCGACGAGCTCTCTCACCTGGTATTTGTTGATGCGGCGCATCGCCTCGGCCGTCGACATGTACTGCAGCGGCATCGGCAGGGTGCCGGGGGAGTCCTCGCGTTCCCACGCGTCGGTCCACGATGTGCGCAGCATGCGGGCGGGCTTGCCCGTCATCGACCGCGAGCGGACCGTGTCGCGGGAACCCGCCGCCAGCAGCTTCTCCATCACGATCGGCGTCGTGTCGCTCTCGGTCGTGGTGAGCCAGATCGACCCCGTCCACACGCCGTCGCAGCCGAGCGCGAGCGCCGCTGCCATTTGGCGGCCGGTGCCGATCCCGCCGGCGGCGAGCACCGGCGTGCCCTCGCCGACGGCGTCGACCACATCGGGCCACAACACCACTCCGCCAACGTCCCCGGTGTGCCCGCCGGCCTCGTAGCTCTGGGCGACGATCATGTCAACGCCCTGGTTGACCTGCCGCTGCGCTTGCTGCACGCTCCCGACGAGCGCCGCCACCTTCACGCCGTGATCGTGGGCGAGGTCGACGACGTCCTTGGGCGGGGGTCCGAGCGCGTTCACGAGCAGGCAGATCGGGTGGCTCAGCGCGGCGTCGACCTGGGGGCGGGCGCCCTCGTGGGTCCAGCCCAGCAGCCCGGTGCCGGCCTCTTCGTCGCCCAACGGGGGTACGTGGTACTCGTCGAGCACCTGCTCGATGAACTGCTTGTGCTCGTCGGGGATCATGGCGGCGAGCTGGTCCGCCATCGTGTCCGGGTCGAGGTCGCCGGCCCCGGCGTAGCTCGCGGGCATGACCACGTCGACGCCGTAGGGCTTGCCGTCGACGTGGTCGTCGATCCACTTCAGCTCGATCTCGAGCTGCTCGGGAGAGAATGCCAGTGCACCCAGCACCCCGAGGCCGCCCGCCTTGCTCACCGCGGCCACCACGTCGCGGCAGTGGCTGAACGCGAAGATCGGCAGGTCGATGCCGAACGTGTCGCAGACGCGCGTTCTCATGTCTTGACCTCCGTGCTGGTCGCCACCCGTTGTGCCCACGGGTAGTCGGGCTTTCCGCTGGGGGAGCGCTGCACCGCGTCGACGAGGTACAGCTCGCGCGGGACCTTGTAACCGGCGATCTTGGTGCGGCAGTGGGCCTGGACGTCCTCGATGGTCGGGACGGCGTGGTCGCGCGGCTGCACCACCGCCGTCACCCGCTGGCCCCAGCGCTCGTCGGGCACGCCCACCACGATGGCGTCGTACACTCCCGGATGCGACTTCACCGCCGCCTCGACCTCCTCGGGGAAGATCTTCTCGCCACCGGAGTTGATCGACACCGACCCCCGGCCGAGCAGCGTGATGGTGCCGTCGGCCTCGACCGTGGCGAAGTCGCCCGGGATCGAGTAGCGGGTGCCGTCGGGGGCGGTGACGAAGGTCTGGGCGGACTTCTCGGGGTCCTTGTAGTACTCGAGCGGGATGTTGCCCCTGCGGGCGACCTTGCCGATGACGCTCGAGCCCGGCTCGACCGGCCGTAGCTCGTCGTCGAGGACCACGCTGTCGCGCACCGCTGTAACCGTCGGCCCGCCCTTCATCGCAGTCTTGCCCCGCTGCACGAGGCTGTAGCCGTTGGCGCCGCTCTCCGACGCGCCGATCGAGTCGCTGAGCACGAGGTCGGAGAACCGCTCGAAGAACTGGTCCTTCACCGACGGCGAGAAGACGGCCGCGGTGCTCGACACCGCCACCAGCGACGACAGGTCGTAGTCGACACCACGCTCGTCGAGCGTCTCGATGAGGGGACGGCCCATGGCGTCGCCGGTGATGAAGAGCAGGTTGACCCGCTCCTTCTCGACCAGCCGCCACACGTCGAGGGGGTCGAACTGCGAGACCAGCACCGTCTTGTTACCGACGAAGCTGCCGCCCATCACCGACCACTGGGTGGCGCCGTGCATCAGCGGGGCGATCGGGAGTGAGGTCGTCGGCTGCTGGGCCAGGCCCTTCTCGATCATCGCCTCCGGGCGGTCGACCCGGGTGCCGCCGACCACGTCGATGCCGCCGCCCAGCGCGAAGAACACATCCTCGTGGCGCCACACGACGCCCTTGGGCATGCCGGTGCTCCCGCCGGTGTAGAGGATGTAGAGGTCGGAGGGGCTGCGGGGGGCGAAGTCGCGCTCGGGCGAACCGGTGGCGATGGCCTCCTCGTAGTCGACGGCGTCGACGCCGGTGGTGTCGGCGCCGCTGCCGTCGTCGAGCATGACCGCGTAGCGAAGCATCGGCAGCTGGTCGCGCACACCGGCGACCCTGGGCGCGAACTCGCGCTGGAACACCAGCGCGACGAGGTCGGCGTTGTCGAACAGATAGGCGAGCTCGTCCGCCACGTAGCGGTAGTTGATGTTGACCCACACCGCCCGCAGCTTGAAGACGGCCCAGAGGGTCTCGACCCACTCCACGCAGTTGTAGGCGTAGATGCCGACGTGGTCGCCGGGCCCGACGCCCTGGTCGGCGAGGTGGTGGGCGAGGCGGTTGGAGCGGGCCTCCAGCTCGGCGTAGGTGCGGCGCTGTCCTCCGGCGACGACATACTCGCGCTCGGCGAAGTGGTCGACGGCGTGCTCGAACAGGTCGGCGAGGTTGAACTCCATCCGCAGTCAGGTTAGAACACGTTCTGATTAGGCGTCACGTGGCCCCCGAGGCACGCTCCACGCCTTCGAAGAACTCCGGCCGCATCTGCGACATCAGCTCCTCGCCCAGTACTCGCGCCAGGCGGCGATCCGGCCGTCGTCGAGCTCGATCGTGCACATGACGCGCAGCGTCGGCGCAGCGCCCGACGGGAAATGCCAGGTCTCTGACCGTTCGACCAGCACCGCGTCCCCCGAGCCCGCGATGTGGCGGACCTCGTAGTCCATGCTCGTCACCCCGCCCGCGATCATGAAGTCGAGCTTGCGCCGGATGGCGTCCTTCCCGACCGTCGGGTCGGTCGGCAGCGGGAGGTCGTGGTACGACGCGTCGTCGGTCAGGAACTCCACCGCGGCGTCGAAGTCGAGCCGGTAGATCGCCTCGAAGAAGCCCTCGACGATGTCGATGTTGTCGATCATCAGCGCGTGAGGTCGGCCATCAGCCGCATGGTCTCCGGGTCGCGGTTGCCGACGAGCAGCGTCGTCACCGCCGTCTTGCGCCACTCCTCGAGACGGTCGCGGATCCGCTCGGGCGGGCCTACCAGCGAGATCTCGTCGGCGAACGCATCGGGCACGGCCATGACCGCCTCCTCCCGCTTTCCCGCGAAGAACAGGTCCTGGATGCGGTGCGCCTCCTCCTCGAAGCCCATCCGAGCCATGAGCTCCATGTGGAAGTTGCGCGACCGCGCCCCCATGCCGCCGATGTAGAAGCCCAGCGCCCCCTTCACCGGGAGCAGGGCGACGGCGAGGTCGTGGGCCACCGTGACGGTGACGTTTACCGCGATCTCGAAGCCGTCGGTGGCGCCCGCCAGCTGGGCGTCGTACACCTCGGGTCGGTACGGCGAGTAGTAGAGCGGGATCCAACCGTCGCAGAGCTCGACTGCGAGGCGGACGTTCTTCGGTCCCTCGGCGCCGAGGTAGATGGGGATGTCGGCGCGGGGCGGGTGGGTGATGAGCTTGAGCGGCTTCCCCAGGCCCACCGAACCCGGGCCAGTGTGGGGCAGCGGGTAGTGCTCGCCGTCGTTGGTCACGGGCCCCTCGCGCCGCCACACCTGGCGGATGATGTCGACGTACTCGCGCGTGCGAGCCAGCGGTTTCCCGAACGGCCGCCCGTACCAGCCCTCCACCACCTGGGGGCCGGACACGCCGACGCCGAGGCGGAACCGCCCGCCGGTCAGCGCGTCGAGCGTCATCGCGTGCATGGCGGCCGTCACCGGGCTGCGGGCCGACATCTGGGCGATGCCGGTGGCGAGGTTGATGCGTTCGGTGTGCGCGCCAACCCACACCAGCGGCGTGAACGCGTCCGAGCTCCACGACTCGCCGGTCCAGATCGAGTCGAAGCCGAGCTCCTCGGCGATCTGCGCGGTCTCGATGAGCTCGCGGCCGTCGGGCGGTTGGGCGGTCCAGTACCCGAGCTGGAGCCCGAGCTTCAGGTCGCTCACGAAACGCCGGCCCGCTGGAGCAGCCGTTCGGCGAGCGGGTCGCCCCGCACGTAGAACTGGGCCGCCCACTTGCGGAAGCGGGTGAAGGGGCCGTCGGCGTCGGCGAGGGCGGGCCGCTCGAGGTAGACCTTGTGCTCCCAGATCACCATGTCCTCGAGCATCTGCTTCTTGAGGTCGGCGACGAGCGCGTCCCCCACCTTCGAGGTCTGTGCCGGGTCGCCGAGCCGGCGCACGAGGTACGCCTTGTGCGACTCGAGGTGCTCGAAGTCGATGGGTGTTGTCACCGCGACCATGCACGTGTCGACGATGCCGGAGAAGCGCGCGATCGAGAAGCCAGGCCCGTAGCTGTCGACGTCGATGCGACCGGTCGTCACGCCCCGGGGGGTCTGGAACTCCTGACGCGACCGCAACCGGGCCACGTGCCCGTCGGTCTCCCACGACTCGAGCTCGGGCACGTCGGCGGCGCCGTGCACGGTGCGGAGGTGCACGTAATCGGGCCCGTTCTCGGCCATCTCCTGCCAGCTGGTGCGGATGGTCCACGCCCCCTTCACGTAGGGCGCATACCCGTCGTCGGCATACTCCGAGACCTCGGGCAGATCCCACAACGGCGGCTCGTCGGCGGGGTGGTACCAGAACATCACCAGCCCGTTGCGGTCGACGGTCGGGTACGTGTGCACCTTGGCCCGCTTGTTGACCCGGTCGCTGTAGGGGATCTTGGTGTTGTTGCCGTCGCCGTCGTACTGAAACCAGTGGTACGGGCAGACGATCTCGCAGCCCTCGACCCGGCCCCCGTGGCCGAGGTGGGCGCCGAGGTGGGGGCAATAGGCGTCCATCACGTGGGCTGCGCCGTCCTCGCCGCGCCACACGACCAGGTCGCGGGCGAGGTAGCGCAGGGGCTTGACCGCGCCGACCGGGAGGTCGTCGGCGTAGCAGGCGAAGTACCAGGAGTACGGGAAGGCGGTGTAGTACGGGAACCGGTCGATCCAGGCCAGGGCGGTGGGCGCCCGCTCGCCGTTGCCGGCGACCTCGAGCGGCGTCTTGCCTTCCATCAGCCCCCCTGCGCTCAACTCGTCAGCGCGCGACGTCCCGGAGTGAACCGCACCGGTATGTGCTTGATGCCGTTGATGAAGTTCGAGCGCAGCCGCTGGACCGGGCCCGCGGGCTCGATGTCGGGCAGGCGCCGCAGCACCTCGTCGAAGATGACCTTGATCTCCGCACGGGCGAGGTTGGCGCCGAGGCAGAAGTGGGGGCCGCCGCCGCCGAACGCGATGTGGTCGTTGGGGGAGCGGTCGACGCGGAACGCGAACGGGTCGTCGAACACGTCCTCGTCGCGGTTGGCGGAGATGTACCAGAGCACGACCTTGTCTCCCTCGCTGATCTCGCGCTCGCGCAACACGACGTCGCGGGTCGCGGTGCGACGGAAGTGCATGACGACCGAGCCCCACCGCAGCATCTCCTCGACGCCGGAGTCGAGCAGCGCAGGATCCTCCGCCAGCCGGTGGTGCTGGTCGGGATGGTCGAACAGGGCGAGGAGGCCGTTCGAGATCAGGTTGCGGGTGGTCTCGTTGCCGGCAACCGCCAGCAGCATGAAGAACAGGTCGAAGTCGAGCTCGCTCATGCGATCGCCGTCGACCTCGGCCTGGAGGAGCGTCGACACGATGTCGTCATCGGGGTGCTTGCGCTTTTCGGCGGCGAGGTCGTTGGCGTACGCGAACAGCTCGGCCTGGGCCGACTGCGCCTCCGACGGGTCGGCGGCGTACTCCGGATCCTCGCTGCCGACCATCCGGTTGCTCCAGTCGAACACGAGCGCACGGTCTTCGTGCGGGACGCCCATCATCTCGGCAATCACCTGCAATGGCAGCTCGGCGGCGACGTCGGTCACGAAGTCGCACTCGCCCCGCTCGATGACCTCGTCGACGATGCCGGTCGCGAGCTCGACAATGTGCTCGTGAAGACGCCCGATCATGCGGGGCGTGAAGCCCTTGTTCACCAGCAGCCGGTGGCGCGTGTGCCTCGGCGGATCCATGTACAGCATGATGTGGATCATCTGGGCGAGGGCCTCGGGATCGAGATCCCACAGGTGCACCGCGCCCCGCTCCGACGAGTACGTCTCCCAGTCGCGGTTGGCCTCGACCACGTCGTCGTAGCGGGTGACCGCCCAGAACCCGGGCCCGTCGAGCTCGGGGTGCCAGTGGATCGGGTCCTCCTGGCGGAGGCGGGTAAGGGTCTCGTGGGGCACGCCGGGCACGAAGCTGTCGGGGTCGGTGAGGTCGACCCCCATCAACCGGGGCTGTCCCGTCATGAGAACACATTCTAGAATGGGTTCTCGTGGAGGGCCAGGGCGGCGTCACCTCGGGGTTCGTGGCCGGGACCATCGCCCTGGTCCGGCCCACGCTCGAGGCCCACGGGACTCCGGCCCAGCGGGAGCGCTACCTGCCCCCGCTGCTCCGCGGGGACGAGATCTGGTGCCAGCTGTTCAGCGAGCCGGGGGCGGGCTCCGACCTGGCCGGACTGCAGACCCGGGCGATACGAGACGGCGAGGAGTGGGTGGTGAACGGCCAGAAGGTGTGGACGTCGAGCGCGCAGCACGCCGACTTCGCCATCCTCATCGCCCGCACCGACGTCGACGTGCCCAAGCACCGGGGCATCACCTACTTCGTGCTCGACATGCACAGCGCCGGCGTCGAGGTGCGGCCCCTGCGCCAGATCGACGGCGCCGCCGAGTTCAACGAGGTGTTTCTCACCGACGTCCGCGTTCCCCACGAGAACGTCGTGGGCGAGGTGAACGGCGGTTGGGCGGTCACCCACACGACGCTGACCAACGAATCGACCATGATCGGCAGCAGCGGTGGCGTCGACGACGACGTCGACGCGCTGATCTGCCTCGCGCGCAAGACCGGGGTGGCGTCGGATCCACTCGTACGCCAGCGGATCGCCGACGTGTACATCCGATCCCGGATCCTGCGCTTCCTCGGTGAACGGGCCGGCATCGACGGGTCGGTACTGAAGCTGCTGTGGGCCGAGGCCGGCGCCCGCGCCGCCGAGACCGGAGTGGCGGCGCAGGGACCGCTCGGGATGTTGTTCGAGGACGCGCCCGACGCGGGCCACTGGCAGCGCCAGCTCCTCCGTCAGTTCCATTGGCGCATCGGCGGTGGGACCGAGCAGATCCACCGCAACATGATCGGCGAGCGTACCCTCGGCCTCCCGGCCGAGCCGCGGGTCGACAAGGACGTGCCGTTCCGTGAGCTGGTGCGGTCGGGATGAGCGACACCACCGACAAGACCGCCTACCGGGTCGAGGAAGGTGCCGACCTCGAGGCGCGCCGCCTCGAGTATCTGGGCGCGATGTTCGATCCCGCCACCACGAAGATCCTCGAGCGGATCGTCGAGCCCGGTCACCGGGTGCTCGAGGTCGGCGTCGGCGGCGGGTCGATCGCCCGCTGGCTCGCCGAGCGGACCGGCCCGGCGGGCAGCGTCGTGGCGACCGACATCGACCTCCAGTTCGCGGGCGAGCCCCCCGCCAACCTGGAACTGCTCCGGCACGACATCACCGCCGACCCGCTACCGGACGCTTCGTTCGACGTCGCCCACGCCCGGGGCGTGCTCCAGCACCTCGACCGACGGGAAGCCGCGCTCGCGCGGATGGTGGCAACGACCAAACCGGGCGGATGGGTAGTCGTCGAGGACGCCGACTTCTGGACGTTCGAGAGCCAATCCGTCCCCGAGCCGCTGGCGACCGTCTGCCGCACCCTGCAGGACGCCTACACCGAGATGTCGGGCCACGACCGGTACCTCGGGCGCCGCCTCGTCCCGTTCCTGCGCGGCGCCGGACTCGTCGACGTCGACGCCGACGGTCACGTGTTCGCGATGCACGGCGGGCAGCCGAGCGCGGAGTGGTACTTCCTCGGCATCGCCAGGGCCGGGCCCGCCCTGGCGAGCGCCGGTCTCTTGGACGAGGACACCCTGGCGACCGCGCTGGCGCAGGCGCGCGATCCCGAGTTCGCCGCGCTGTCGCCCATCGCGGTGGCGGCGTGGGGACGGAGACCGGCATGACCGCGGGCGAGCTCGTCGTCCGGCGCCGGCTCACCGCGCCGCAGCAGGAGCGACGCGACCGGATCCTGACCGTCGCCCGCGAGCTCGCCGCCAGCGGCGGCTACGACGCGGTCGTCATGCGCGACGTCGCCGAGCGCTCCGGTGTCGCCCTGGGCACGCTCTACCGGTACTTCGCCTCGAAGGACCACCTTCTCGCCGAGGTGCTGGTGGCATGGGGTGGCGAGCTCGAGGACGGCCTCCGACGGTCACCGGCGCGGGGCGAGCTCCGCGAACGCATCACCAGCACGCTCGAGCGGGCCGGGCGCACGGTGCAACAGGAGCCGGTGCTGGCGGCTGCGGTCACCCAGGCGCTGCTGTCGCGCGACCCGGCCGTCACCGACGTGCAGGCCAACTTCACCACGATGATGCGCCGCTGGCTCGACATCGCCATCGGCGACGACGACCTCCCCGACCGCGAACGGATCGTCGAGGTGCTGGAGCACGTGTTCTTCTCGACCATGATCGGGTTGGTGAACGGCCGGCGCGACCCGGCCGAGGTCGGCGAGCAGGTCGACCGGGCCGCCCGGCTACTGCTAGACGAACGGGCGTGAGCGACCGCACCCCGGTAATCGCGGGGATCGGGCTCAGCGACTACCCGGTCGCCCCCGACCTCGACAGCGTGCAGCACCACGCGCTGGCGATGCAGCGGGCGCTGGCCGATTGTGGCGTGAAGAAGTCAGACATCGACGCCTACATCGGCGCCGGCGGCAGCCACCAGATGATGGTCGACGACCCGGTCACGATGGCCGAGTACCTGCGCATCGACCACACCTACATCGACGGCACGATGACGGGCGGGTCGTCGTTCGAGTTCCACGTCCAGCACGGCGCCGCTGCGATCAAGGACGGGCTGTGCGACACGATCCTCGTGACCTACGGCTCCGACCAGGTGTCGCGCATGGGACGGATGCTCGGCACCGGGGGCTTCACCCGGGGGAGCCAGAAGGTCGGCGGGCCCATGGCGTACGAGGCGCCGTTCGGGAACTCGCTCGTCGGCGCGTACGCCATGGCGGCGCAGCGCCACATGCACGAATACGGCACGACCTCGGAGCAGCTGGCCGAGATCGCGGTGGGGGTGCGTGAGTTCGCCGGGCTGAACCCGAACGCGATGTACCGCGATCCCATCACGGTCGACGACGTCGTCGGCTCGCGGCTGATCGCGGATCCGCTGCACAAGCTCGACTGCTGTGTGATCTCCGACGGCGGCGGCGCGTTCATCATGACCACCGCCGAGCGGGCGAAGGACCTGAAGCAGCCGCCGGTGTACGTCCTCGGTGCCGCCGGCGCCCAGACGCACTGGAACATCAGCCAGATGCCCGACTACACGGTGACCTCGGCGGCGAAGTCCGGCCCGATCGCCTTCGAGCGCGCCGGCGTCACGCCCGCCGATATCGACACCATCCAGTTCTACGACAGCTTCACCATCACCGCGCTGCTGTTGCTCGAGGACCTCGGGTTCGCCCCGAAGGGCGAGGGCGGGAAGTTCGTGCAGGAGGGCCACCTCAAGCGGGGTGGCGACCTGCCGCTCAACACCGACGGCGGCGGCTTGTCGTCGTGCCACCCGGGGATGCGGGGGATCTTCCTGATCATCGAGGCTGCCCGTCAGCTACGGGGCCAGGGCGGCGACGCCCAGGTGCCCGACTGCAAGCTCGCGCTGGCCTGCGGGTCGGGCGGGTGGCTGTCGTGCATGGGCACCGTCATCATGGGGAGCGAGCACCCGTGAGCGCGCACGAGGTTGTCACGGGGAACGAGTGGACCAAGCCGATCCCGCGTCCCGACGCGGTCTCGGCGCCGTACTGGGAGGCAGCGGCGCGCGGCGAGCTCCTGGTGCAGGAGTGCCCGCAGTGCGGCCACCGCCAGTTCTATCCCCGGGCGGTGTGCACCGACTGCGGCGCCGACCCCGACTGGCTTACCTGCTCCGGCAACGGGACCGTCCACACGTACACAGTGATCCGCCAGAACCACGCCAAGCCGTTCAAGGACGAGCTGCCCTACGTCGTCGCGGTCATCGAGCTCGAGGAAGGCCCGCGCATGATGGGCAACGTCACCGGGTGCGAGCCCGACGACGTCCAGATCGGCATGGCGGTCGAGGTCTACTTCGTCGCCGCCGACGAAGGCGTGGCCGTCCCGCTCTGGCGCCCCCGCGGAGCGTGACCGCGAGCGCGTGATCCCGGTCGAGGTCGACGAGGTCACGCCGGCGTGGCTGTCGGAGGCGCTCGGCGCCGACGTGGCCGCGGTCGAGGTGGTCGACCGCCATTCGGGCACGACGGGGCGGGCCCGCGTCGCCATCACGTACGGCCGTGAGACCTCGCTTCCGAGCGCGGTGTTCGTGAAGCTGGCGCCGTTCGACGAGCGCCAACGCCGGTTCGTCGACCTCGTTGGGCTCGGACTGGCGGAAGCCCGCTTCTACCGCGACCTCGCGCCCGACGTTCCGGTTCGCATCCCCGATGTGCTGCACGCGTCGCTCGACGACGACGGCCGCTACGTCATGGTGCTCGAGGATCTCGTCGCCTCAGGCTGCGCCTTCCCGAGTCCCCACGACGACGACATCGCCGAGACCGCCGGCCGCATCGTCGACGAGCTCGCGGTCCTGCACGCCCGCTTCTGGGAGTCCCCGGCCCTGACGGCCGGGCTCGGGTGGGTGAGCGAAGGCCACCGGCTTGGGTTCGGAGGGGGCGGGCCGTTCATCCAGCGTGCCGTCGACCGCTTCGCCGATGAGATGCCGCCCGCCTTCCGCCGCCTCGGCGAGCTGTACGTGGCCGTGACGCCGCGTATCGCCGAGCTGTACGAAGCCGGGCCGCTCACCCTGGCCCACGGCGATCCCCATCTCGGCAACCTGTTCGTCGACCGGGGCCGCCCCGGCTTCTACGACTGGGGCATGGTCATGCGCCGCGCCGGGATGTGGGACGTCGCCTACGTCATCTGCAACGGACTGCCGCCGGAGATCCGGCGCGCCCACGAACGCGAGTGGATCGACCGTTACCGCGCCGGGCTCGCGAGCGAGGGCGTCCAGCTCGATGCCGGCGTGGCATGGCAGCAGTACCGGCTGTTCGCCGTGTACGCGTGGTCGTCGGCGACGTCGACCGCCGGGGTCGGGAGCCGGTGGCAACCCGAGGCGTACGGTCGCCAGGGGATGGAGGCGGCGACCGCCGCGATCGACGATCTCGACAGCATCGAGCTCCTCGAAGCGCTTCTAGGCTGACGGCATGAAGCTGGACGCGATGTCGGGCGGGCTCCCGATCCGCGCGATGCACTCGCTGGCCGGCGAGGTCGAGGATGCCGGCTTCGCCGGGCTCTGGATCACCGAGTCCGGCCGCACCGCCTACGGCGCGTGCACCGCCGCCGCGCTCGCGACCGAACGACTCGACGTCGGCACCGGCATCGCAGTGGCGTTCCCGCGCAGCCCGATGGTGACGGCGCAGGCCGCCTGGGAGCTCCAGGAGGCGACCGGCGGTCGGTTCGTGCTCGGCCTCGGAACTCAGGTCAAAGGTCACATCGAGCGGCGGTACTCCTCCCCGTTCGAGCACCCCGGGCCCCGCATGCGCGAGTACGTGGTCGCGCTCAGGGCGATCTTCCGCGCGTTCCGCGGTGAGGACGCGCTCGACTTCCAGGGCGATTTCTACCGTCTCTCGCTGCTGCCGCGGATGTGGTCGCCGGGCCCGATCGACGCGCCCGATCCGCCCGTGTACCTCGCGGGCGTGAACCCCTGGATGTGCCGCGCGATCGGTGAGGTCGCCGATGGCATCCACGTGCACCCCCTGCACTCGCTGCGGTACCTGGGCGAGGTGGTGCGCCCGAACATCGAGGCCGGCGCCGCGAGCGCGGGCCGCGACCCGGCGGACCTCGCGGTCGTGTGTCCGCTCCTCACGATCGTCGGTGACACCGAGGAGGAGCGGTCCACCTGGCGCGAGCGGGCCCGCCTCCAGCTCGCGTTCTACGGCTCCACTCGTACCTACTCGCGGATCTTCGAGCTCCACGGATGGGCGGGCACGTCGGACAAGCTGCACGAGCAGCAGGCCGCCGGCGACATCCCCGGGATGGCGAAGACGTTCACCGACGAGATGCTCGACGCGTTCAGCCTGACGTCGACCTGGGACGGGCTCGCCGACGCCATCATCGACCGCTACCGGGGCGTCGCCGACCGGGTGATCTGCTACTTCGCGACCACTTCGTGGAACGACGAGCCCGCGTCGAGAAAGCGGTGGGCCGAGGTCGCGCGTGCCGTCGCCATCCACTCCGTTGCCTGAGCCGATCATCCGCGCGGCGCGGCCCAGCCCGGGTCGCGCCCAGGCGCTCGACGTCTTCGGGGTCCATCGTGTCGTCCTGTTCGGTGGCCCGGGCGAGGTCCCACCCGTGGAGCACCATGTCGTCGCTGACGACCTCGTCGATTTGCTGGCGCCGGGCTGAGCCCGCGGTCCAGGGGTCGCAGCATGTAGCCGTGGATGTCGATGATGTGGCCCACCAGATCTCGGGCGTTCCAGGCCTCGCACGGAGACTGGTTGGACCACTGGTCGGGTCGCACGGCGGCGACCTTGCGTTCGAAGCCGTCGGCGTGCCTGCGGTAACGATCGGCGATCGCGTTCATAGCTACCGCGGCATCCCGCTCTTCGGGGCGATGAAGACGATCTCGGCCTCGCCCAGGCGCTCGCCCTCGCATTCGGACGTGCCCCACACGTAGATCTTGCGGCCGTCCACCCTGTCGACACCGGCGGCGTAGTCGACCCGCTCCCCGAGCGGCGTGGGCCGCACCATCTTGATGGTCAGTGTGCCCGTGTAGCCGGCCTTCCCCGACTTCATCTGCGCGCAGCCAAGGACGTCGTCGAACGCGGCGGCCACGAAGCCGCCGTGGACATGGCCGAGCGGACCCTCGTACGCGGGCGAGTACGTCGCCCAGGCGCGGAGCACGTCGGCGCCGCCCTCGTGCCACTGCACCGGCGCCGCCAGCGGGTTGCTGCGCCCGCTGATCCCGCTGCGCTCGAGCAGGGCGCCCTGGTGGCCGCGGACCCCGGCGAGGCCGCCCTTGGCGTGGAGGCTCGGGTGGGCCTCGGCATGGTCGGCCGCGGCCGAGACCGCGTCGCCGAGCGCGCTGATCTCGGCGGGATCGGTCTCGTCGGCGTCGAGGTGCGCCACCAGCTCGACGAGGCGCTTGGTCTCGCGCACGAGGCGGTGCTTGCCCGCGAGCGGGGCGTCCTCGGCCGGGTCGGTCGGGTCGTAGGTGGTTCGGGGATCAGGCGGGAGCGGCATGAGGCGGACTGTACGCGGTTGCGGCCCGCGCGAGAACGTGTTCTTATCTGGCCGATGGCCGAGCCCGACGTGCTGGTCGCGCCCAACGTCCTCGAGTACCCGTACACGCGCTCCACCGGCCCCGTCATCGGCCGCTTCATGACCGGGCTGCGCGACGGGCGGATCGAGGGGATCCGCGCCCGCGACGGGCGTGTCCTGTGCCCGCCCACCGAGTACGACCCCGACACGGGCGAGGAGCTCGACGAGTTCGTCCCAGTCGGCCCCGCGGGCGTCGTGACCACGTGGGCGTGGGTGCACCGGCCACGCGAGAAGCACCCGCTCGACCGGCCGTTCGCGTGGGCGCTCGTCCGCCTCGACGGCGCCGACACCGCCATGCTCCACGCGGTCGACGCCGGCGACGAGGCGAAGATGTCGACAGGCATGCGCGTGACCGTGCGCTGGCGCGACGAGCGTGTGGGCGAGATCCACGACATCGCCTGCTTCGTGCCGGAGCCCGAGCAGTGAGCAAGGGCGACACCGGCACCGACACGGTCACGAAGATCGACACGCCCATACGGCTCGAGTACCGCTTCACGCCGGGACGAGCCGCGTCGCGATTCCTGCGCGGCGTCGAGCAGGGGAATCTGGTCGGCCAGCGCTGCCCGCAGTGCGGGAAGGTCTACGTCCCGCCGCGGGGCGCGTGCGCGGCGTGCGGGGTGCCCACCGACGAGGAGGTCGAGCTGGGTGACAAGGGCACGGTCACCACCTTCTGCGTCGTCAACGTGCCCTTCTACGGCCAGAAGCTCGACATCCCCTACGTGTCGGCCACCATCCTCCTCGACGGGGCCGACATTGGGCTCATGCACCTGATCCAGGAGTGCAACGCCGACGACGTGCACATGGGCATGCGGGTCGAGGCGGTCTGGGTCGACGAGGCCGAGCGCAAGCCCACGCTCGAGAGCATCCGCTACTTCCGGCCCACGGGCGACCCCGACGCCGAGTACGAGAGCTACGGGAAGCACGTCTGATGGCGTTGCGGGACGTCGCTGCCGTGTCGTTCGCGCAGTCGCCGAGCGTCCGCCAGGAGGTGAACCGCAACGAGGTCGAGATGCTCATGCCGGTGGTCGCCGAGGCCATCGAGCGCTCGGGCATCGGCCGCAAGGAGATCGGCTTCACGGTGTCGGGCAGCTGCGACTACCTCGCCGGCGCGCCGTTCGCCTTCGTGTCGGGGCTCGACGCGGTGGGTGCGTGGCCCCCGATCAGAGAGTCGCACGTCGAGATGGACGGGGCCTGGGCGATGTACGAGGCGTGGGTGCGTCTCCAGCACGGCGACGTCGACTCGGCGCTGGTGTACTCGTTCGGGAAGTCGTCGCTCGGGGACCTGCCCGAGGTGCTGAGCCTCCAGCTCGACCCCTACTACGTGGCGCCGCTGTGGCCCGATTCCGTGAGTGTCGCCGCCCTCCAGGCGCGCGCCTGGCTCGACGCCGGGCACGACGAGACCGAGATGGCCGAGGTGGCGGCACGGAGCCGGCGGGCGGCGAAGGCCAACCCGAACGCGCAGGTGTCGGGCGACTTCGAGGTCGACGCCCTCCTGCGCGAGCCGTACGTGGTCTCCCCGCTGCGCACGCACGACTGCCCGCCGGTCTCCGACGGCGCCGCCGCCGTCGTGCTGGCCGCGGGCGATCTCGCGCGCCGCGTGTGCGAGCGGCCGGCGTGGGTCCACGGCTTCGACCACCGCATCGAAGCCCACGGCCTCGGCGTCCGCGACCTCACCACCTCGCCGTCCACCCGGCTGGCGGGGGAGCGCGCCCACGTGGACGGCGTCGACGTGGCCGAGCTGCACGCGCCATTCACCCACCAGGAGCCGATCCTGCGCGAGGCGCTGGGCCTCGGCGATGGCGTGGACGTGAACCCGTCGGGTGGCGCGCTCGCGGCCAACGTGATGATGGCGGCCGGCCTCGTCCGGCTGGGCGAGGCCGCGCAGCGGGTGATGGACGGGACCGCGGGGCGGGCGCTTGGCCACGCGACCTCGGGCCCATGCCTGCAGCAGAACCTGGTGTGCGTCCTGGAGGCGTCGCCGTGAGTGAGCTGTGCGCGGTCATCGGCGTCGGCCAGACCAAGTACGCGTCGGCGCGCGGTGACGTGTCGATCGCGGGGTTGCTGCGCGAGGCGGCGAGCCGCGCGCTCGAGGACGCGGAGACGACGTGGAAGGACATCGACGCTGTCGTCATCGGCAAGGCGCCCGACATGTTCGAGGGCGTGATGATGCCCGAGCTCTATCTCGCCGACGCGCTCGGGGCGACCGGCAAGCCCATGATGCGGGTCCACACCGCCGGCAGCGTCGGTGGGTCGACCGCACTCGTCGCCGCCGGCCTGGTCCAGGCGGGCATACACGGGCGGGTGCTGACGGTCACGTTCGAGAAGCAGTCGGAAGCTGACGCCATGTGGGCGCTGTCGCGGCCGCTGCCGTTCGCTCCCCCTACCGTGGCGGGCGCCGGCGGGTACTTCGCCCCGCTCATCCGCGGCTACATCCGCCGGTCGGGCGCGCCTGACCACATCGGGATCCTCGTCGGGGTGAAGGACCGGGAGAACGCGCTCAAGAACCCCTACGCGCACCTGCACCTCGAGGACATCAGCTTCGAGAAGGTGGCCGAGTCACCCATGCTGTGGGACCCGATCCGGTACCTGGAGACCTGCCCGTCGTCGGACGGCGCTTGCGCCATGGTGCTCGCCGACGAGACCGGCGGCGACCGGGCCGCCAGACCGGCGTGGGTCACAGCCACCGCGATGCGCAGCGAGCCGACGATGTTCGCCGAGCGCGACGCCGTGAACCCGCGAGCGGGACGCGACTGCGCCGCCGACCTGTACGGGCAGGCGGGCATCACCGAGCCCCGCCGCGAGATCGACTGCGCCGAGATCTACGTGCCGTTCAGCTGGTTCGAGCCCATGTGGATGGAGAACCTGGGCTTTGCCGGCGAGGGTGAGGGCTGGAAGATGACCGACGACGGCAGCACGTCGCTCACGGGCGACCTGCCGGTGAACATGTCGGGGGGCGTGCTGTCGTCGAACCCGATCGGGGCCTCGGGCATGATCCGCTTCGCCGAGGCCGCGCTCCAGGTGCGCGGCATGGCGGGCGAGCACCAGGTCGACGGCGCCCGCCAGGCGCTCGGCCATGCCTACGGCGGCGGTTCGCAGTTCTTCTCCATGTGGATCGTCAACGGGCAGAAGCCATAAGGGCGTAGATGCGTTCAGAGATCGCGCTCAGCGCGATCAGTGCACGGATCAGAGCGCGGGGATACGGCGGGCGAGCATGCGCCAGCCGGCGGGAACGTCGAGGAAACGCTGGATGTCGCGGCGGATGATCTCGGCGCCGGCGGGCGAGTCGTACATGCGATCGTGGACGTCCTTCAGGTCGCGGAACCCGAGCTCGGCGATCCCGTCGACGGCGGGTGCGCCGGGCGTGACGCTCTCGACGACGACGTTCTGCACGTAACGGCGCAGCGTCGGGTGGTGCTTCCGGGCCAGGGGTGCGTGCACCTGCGTCCAGTGTTCGGCGAACTCACCACGCGGGAGACCCCGTCCGCGCCGGACGAACGACACCCGCGTGAGGTTCGCGCCTCCCCGGTCCCACTGCACGCGCTCGTCGACGGCGTAGACCTCCACCCGCAGCCCGTCGAATGCCGGGGCGGGGTCGAGCCGGGCGTCGTCGTCGAGCCACAGGCACGCGATCGCGGCTACCGGGTCCGTCCGCCCGGTGACGCCCTCCTCGACCGGCAGGTAACCGGCGTAGCCGCGCCGCCCGGCCGCGTCCCGTATCTCGAGGGCCTCGGGGTCGGCGGAGCCGAGCACGACGACCACGAGCTTCCGGGTCACGGCTCGAGCACGACCTTGATCGCGCCCGCCTTCCGGTCGGCGGCCACGCGGAACGCCCCGGCGGCGTCGTCGAGCGCGAAGCGATGCGTGACGAGAACGTCGGCGATCTGGGGGCGTGACGCCAGCAGGGCGGCGGCGGTGTCGATGTCGCGGCCGGCGCCGTGGCTTCCGTAGGCGATGGTCGACACGCTGCGCAGTTCCTTCATGATGGCCACCAGCCCGGGCACCGGCATCGTGCCCCAGTAGGTGCCGAGCACGAGGAGGGTGGCGCCGGGCGCGCACAACTCGGCCGCGAGGGCGAGCGACTGCTCGGCCCCCGCCGCCTCGACCACGACGTCGTACTCGCCGCTCGCGGGGGCGGCGCCCAGCCGCTCGCCCGCACGGGCCTGGTGCTCGTATCGGGCGGCGAGGCCGACGTCGCAGCCGGCCGTGGCGGCCGACGCCACCGCGCAGAGACCGATGCTCCCGCCACCGACGACCCCCACACGCGCCCCCGCCTCGACGCCGGCGAGCCGGAAGCCGTGCGCGACCACCGCCAGCGGCTCGATCAGGCACGCGTCCTCGACCCGCACGCCGACGGGGAGCGGCACGAGCGCGCGTTCGGGGACGCGCAGCTCGTCGGCCATGCCGCCGTCGGCGCCGACGCCGAGGAAGATACCCGCGCCGGTGCGGCAGCGGCTGTAATCGCCGGCGCGGCACTGGTCGCAGGTGCCGCAAGGGACGATGGGCTCCACCGCTACCGGCGTCCCGTCGTCGAGCACGCCGGCGAGCTCGTGGCCGAGCGTGACCGGGATCGGGCCCTGGGCTGCCATGGCGAGGTCGCTGCCGCAGATGCCGGCCGATCGCGTTCGCACCCGCATGCCGTCGCCGGCGGGATCGGCGACCTCGGCGACCTCGATGCCCTGCTCGGTGTTGCGGACCGCGCGCATCGGGGCGAGGGTTACAGGTCCGGGAGCCCCAGGTCGAGGTTGGGGTACTCGATCCCGCCGTCGACCTCCAGCACCTTTCCCGTCACGAAGCTGCCGGCGGGCGAGGCGAGGTAGAGAGCGGCAAGCGCGATGTCGTCGGGCTGGCCGAGGCGGCGCAGCGGGGTCCTTGCCACCATCTCCTCACGGAGCTCCTCGTTCTCGAGCACCACCTCCAGTGCCGAGGTCGCGACCGACCCGACGGCGATGGCGTTCACGCGCACGCGTGGAGCGAGGTCGGCCGCCATCAGGCGGGTCATGTGCGAGAGCGCGGCCTTGGCGGTCCCGTAGGCCACGAACCCCCGGTCGCGCAGCCGTCCCATGGCCGACGAGATGTTGACGATGCTCCCGCCATCGCGCTCGAGCATGTGCGGGACCGTGAGCTTGCTCAATGCGAACGCGGTGGTCACGTTGAAGTGGAACGCGTACTCCAGCATCGCGTCGCTGGTGTCGAGGAACGCCCGGGGCATGGAGCCGCCGGCGTTGTTGACCACCACGTCGATGCGGCCGAGATCGCCGACGGTCGCCTCGACCAGCGAGGCGAGGTTGGCGGTGTCGCTGACGTCGCCCGGCACCACCAGTGCCCGCCGCCCGAGGCCGCGGGCCCGCTCGGCCACCGCGTCGAGCTGCTCGCGGG
>JBOGFI010000171.1:0-2828 GCA_050743365.1 Acidimicrobiia bacterium
ACCGAGGCGCCGGTGCGCACGGCCGTATCCACGATCTCCTTGGCGGCCGTCTCGATCGCCGAGTGGTCGTAGGCCTTGAGCCGGATTCTGATCTTGTTCTGCGTGAGCGTTGCCATTGCTTCTGAGACAGATTCGGGGGCGGGCCCGCCGGGCCGCAAGCACTGGGCTCGGCCGAGTGCGCGCGGACGGAGTCTGGATGCCCGCCCCCGGAAATCCTGTCTGAGGTCGCTACTCGATGACCTCGGTGACCACCCCCGAGCCGACCGTACGGCCGCCCTCGCGGATGGCGAAGCGGAGCCCCTCGTCCATCGCGATCGGCTGGATCATCTCGACGGTCATCTCGACGTTGTCGCCCGGCATGACCATCTCGGTGCCCTCGGGGAGGTTCGCAACCCCGGTCACGTCGGTCGTCCGGAAGTAGAACTGCGGCCGGTAGCCGTTGAAGAACGGGGTGTGACGGCCACCCTCCTCCTTCTTCAGGCAGTACACCTGGGCCTTGAACTTGGTGTGCGGCGTGATCGAGCCCGGCTTGCAGAGCACCTGCCCACGCTCGATCTCCTCCCGGCCGACGCCTCGCAACAGGCAGCCGACGTTGTCGCCCGCCTGACCCTCGTCGAGGATCTTGCGGAACATCTCGACGCCGGTCACGACCGTGTTGCGCGTCTGGTCCTGGATGCCGACGATCTCGACGTTGTCGCCGGTGTGGACCACCCCCTGCTCGATGCGACCCGTGGCCACGGTGCCGCGGCCGGTGATCGAGAAGACGTCCTCGACCGGCATCAGGAACGGGCGGTCGAGCGGGCGCTCGGGCTCCGGGATGTAGGCATCGAGGTGCCCCGCCAGCTCCATGATCTTCTCGACGTGCTCCGCGTCACCATCGAGCGCCTTGAGCGCCGAGCCGAGCACGAACGGGATGTCGTCGCCCGGGAACTCGTACTCGGAGAGCAGCTCGCGGACCTCGACCTCGACGAGCTCGAGGAGCTCGTCGTCGTCGACCATGTCCGTCTTGTTGAGGAACACGACGATGTAGGGCACGCCGACCTGACGGGCGAGCAGGATGTGCTCGCGCGTCTGCGGCATGGGCCCGTCGGCGGCCGATACGACCAGGATCGCGCCGTCCATCTGGGCGGCGCCCGTGATCATGTTCTTGATGTAGTCGGCGTGGCCCGGGCAGTCCACGTGGGCGTAGTGACGGTTCTCCGTCTCGTACTCCACATGCGACGTGGCGATCGTGATCCCGCGCTCCTTCTCCTCCGGAGCGTTGTCGATCTCCTCGAAGCTCTTCGCCTGCCCGCCGATCCTCTCGGCGAGCACCTTGGTGATCGCCGCGGTCAGCGTCGTCTTGCCGTGGTCGATGTGCCCGATCGTGCCAACGTTGACGTGCGGCTTGTTGCGCTCGAACTTCTCCTTCGCCACTCCGAACTACCCCTTTCTCAAAGTCTTCCTCGGCCGAGGGCCGAACTTGCGAAACATACTCCTTACGCCGAAGCCCCGACGGGCTCGCCCGTGCGGTGCTCGACGATCTCCTCCGCGATGCTCGACGGCACCTCGTCGTAGCGGTCGAACTGCATCGTGTAGGTGGCCCGCCCCTGGGTCGAGGAGCGCAGGTCGGTGGCGTAGCCGAACATGGCCGACAGCGGCACGCTGCCCTTGACCGCCACCGCGTTGCCGCGCGGCTCCTGGCCCTCGACGTGGCCGCGGCGCCGTGAGAGGTCGCCGATCACGTCGCCGATGAACTCCTGGGGGGTGACCACCTCGACCGCCATGATCGGCTCGAGCAGCACCGGCTTGGCCCGGCGGGCCGCCTCCTTGAGCGCGAGCGAGCCCGCGATCTTGAAGGCCACCTCGGAGGAATCGGTGTCGTGGTACTTGCCGTCGGTCAGCGTGGCGCGCACGTCCACCATCGGGTAGCCGGCCTTGACGCCCGACTCGAGCGCCTCCTCGATGCCCTTCTCGACGGCCGGGATGAACTCCGAGGGGACGGCGCCGCCCTTGATCTTGTTGACGAAGTCGAAGCCCTCACCTGGGGCCGGCTCGAGGTCGATGTAGACCACGCCGTACTGGCCCGAGCCGCCGGTCTGGCGGATGAACTTGCCCTCCACCTTCTGGACGCTGGCGCGCACGGTCTCGCGGTAGGCCACCTGCGGGCGGCCCACGGCGGCCTCGACCTTGAACTCGCGCTTGAGGCGGTCGACGATCACCTCGAGGTGCAGCTCGCCCATGCCGGAGATCACGGTCTGGCCGGTCTCCTCGTCGCTGCGCACCTGGAAGGTGGGGTCCTCCTCCCCGAGCCGCTGCAGGGCGACCGACAGCTTCTCCTGGTCGACCTTGGTCTTCGGCTCGATCGAGAGGTGCACGACGGGCTCGGGGAACTGGATCGCCTCGAGCACCACCGGGGCGTCCGGAGCACAGAGCGTGTCGCCGGTCGAGGTCTGCTTGAGGCCGACGCCCGCGGCGATGTCGCCCGCGTACACCTCCTCGACCTCCTCGCGGTGGTTGGCGTGCATCATCAGGATGCGCCCGACGCGCTCGGTGCGGCCGGTGACCGAGTTGAGCACCCGGCTGCCGGCCCCGAGCTTGCCCGAGTAGACGCGGAAGTAGGTGAGCTTGCCGACGTAGGGGTCGGCCATGACCTTGAAGGCGAGCGCGGCGAAGGGGGCGTCGTCCGACGGCTCGCGCGTGGTGGGGGTGCCCTCGCCGTCCTGGATCTGGGAGCCCTCGAGGCCATGGACCGGCGGCACGTCGAGCGGGCTCGGCAGGTAGTCGATGACCGCGTCGAGCAGCGGCTGCACGCCCTTGTTCTTGAAGGCGGAGCCGCACAGCACCGG
>JBOGFI010000172.1:0-11794 GCA_050743365.1 Acidimicrobiia bacterium
TCCCTGCGCCGCAGGGTCCCTGCGGCGCGGCCGGTCGCCTCAGAGGATCATGGGCGGGATCTTCCCGCCCTCGGCGCCGAAGAGGTCAGCCTTCCTGGCGGCGAGCTCGTCGATGGTCCAGCGGGCGCCCTTGTCGATCCGGCTCTCGACCGACCAGCCGCCCATGCGGTGCACGTGCCCCGCCCAGACGACGAACACCTGCCCGCTCACGTCGCCGGCGGCCGGGGAGGCGAGGAACCCAACCAGCGGGGCGATGTTGTCGGGATGCATCTCGTCGAACGCGCCCTCCTCGGCGGTACCGAAGCCCTCGAAGGTCCGCTCGGTCATGCGGGTCCGGGCCCGGGGGGCGATGGCGTTGACGGTGACGCCGTACTTCTCGAGCTCACGGGCGAGAACGATCGTCATCGCCGCGATCCCGGCCTTGGCCGCGGCGTAGTTGAGCTGGCCGGCGTTGCCGTACAGCCCGGCCTCGCTCGAGGTGTTGACGATGCGTCCGTAGACCTCCTCGCCCGCCTTGCCCCGCTCCCGCCAGTAGGCGGCGGTGAAGCGCGACGGCGCGAAATGGCCCTTCAGGTGCACCCCGATGACCGCGTCCCAGTCCTCCTCGCCCATGTTGAAGCTCATCCGGTCGCGCAGGATGCCGGCGTTGTTCACCAGGACGTTGACGTCGCCGTAGGTCTCGATCGCCTGATTGACCAGGCGCTGGGCGCCCTCCCAGTCGGCGACGTCGTCGTAGTTGGCGACGGCCTCCCCGCCCGCGGCGGTGATCTCGTCGACGACCAGCTGGGCGTGGCGGGTGTCGGCGCCGGTGCCGTCCCACTCGCCGCCGAGGTCGTTGACCACGACCCGGGCGCCCTCGGCCGCCAGCACCATCGCCTCGCCCCTGCCGATCCCGCGGCCGGCGCCGGTGACGACGGCCACCTTCCCGTCGAGTGTGCCCAATGCTCCTCCTACGACTTCTTACGCTCTGCGCCGGCGCGATTACTGACAGCTTTCCCGCTCTCGGCCCTGCGGGCCGGGCCGCTCGGGCCCCGGCTCGCTGCGGCGCAGGGTACCTGCGCCGCGCCCGCTCACCTCGGCCGCCAGTATGACGGCGGCGTCAGGGTAGGCTGACGGTCCGTTCCACCACCGGTCCGGCCCGCAGGAGACCGTTCATGGGCGACGCCGTCATCGTCTCGGCCGCGCGCACGGCCATCGCCACCGCCCGTCGCGGCTCGCTCATGGACGTCGACGTGTTCGAGCTGGCCAAGGCGGCCGTGGGCGAGGCGCTCAAGCGCTCGGGTGTTCCCGGTGACGACGTCGACGACGTCGTGATGGGGGAGGTCCTCCAGGGCGGCGGCTGCGTGGCGCGCTACGCCGCCCTCGAGCTCGGGCTCACCGAGGTGCCGGGCCTCGCGCACAACCGGCACTGCGCCTCGGGTATGGCGCCGGTGCACACGGCCGCAGGGAGCATCCGGGCCGGCATGGACCGGGTCGTCATCGCGGGTGGCGCCGAGAGCATCACCCAGTCGCCCCTGTCGATGAAGAAGCTGCCCGGCTCCTACTCGGGCGTGCAGCCTTGGCTCTCGCCCAGCCACCCCGCGACACCCGACGCGCCGACCATGGACATGTCGATCACCGTCGGGTGGAACACCGCGGTGAAGTGCGACGTGAGCCGCGAGGAGCAGGACCACTGGGCCTACCACTCTCACATGCGGGCCGTCGCCACCATCGACCAGGGCCGGTTCAAGGACGAGATCTTCGCGATGGAGGTGCCGGCGAGAAGGCGGGGCGAGACCCGCACGTTCGACACCGACGAGCACCCGCGCCGCGACACGTCGATGGAGAAGCTTGCGAAGCTCCCGCCGCTCCACCCCGAGATCGAGGGCTTCAGCATCACCGCCGGCAACTCGTCGGGTCTCAATGACGCTTCGTGCGCGATGGTCATCTGCGACGGCGACTACGCGCGGGAGCACGGCCTCGAGCCGTTGGCCGTCATCCGCTCGTGGGCCTCGGTGGGCGTCCCCCCCGCCGAGACGGGCACGGCGCCGACGCTGGCGATCCCCAAGGCCGTCAAGCGCGCCGGGCTCCGGCTCGACGACATGAAGCTGGTGGAGATCAACGAGGCGTTCGCCTCCATGGCGGTGGCGTCGAGCCGCATCCTCGGGTTCCCGCACGAGATCGTGAACGTGAACGGCAGCGGATGCAGCCTCGGCCACCCGGTGGCCGCCACCGGTGCCCGGATGATCACCACGCTCATCTATGAGCTGCGCCGTCGCGGCGGCGGCTGCGGCGTCGTCAGCATGTGCGCCGGCGGCGGCATGGGCTCGGCGACGGTGATCGAGGTGCTTCCACCCTCCTAGATGTTGATGCGTCTCCTGGGTACCAGGGTGGTACCTAGAGGACGCATCATGGGGCTCGGCGGCGCCCGACGCCCTAGTCGGGCTCGCTCGGCGGCTCCGTCGTCTCGAAGGTGACCGCCGGCTTCGGCCGGGAGTCGACCGTGAGCCGGAAGACGTCGGGCCGGGCGTAGTGGCCGACGGGGTCGAAGATCCGCCGAGACCCCCGCGCCCCGGCGAGGTCGAGCTCGGCGTACACGGTCCCCTCCTCGCCGACGAGGGGGCCGGCGAGGACCTCCCCCCCGGGACCGACGATCGTCGTGTTCCCGCGGCTGAGAAAGGCGTCGTCGCCACCTCGGTACAGCTCGTCGAGACCGGGGAACGCATCGGCGACGTCGGGGTCGCGCTGGAACGGCGTGATCCCGATCACGTGCACGCGGCCTTCCTTGGCGATGTGCCGCAGCGTGGGCACCCACGTGTCGGAGTTGTCCCAGGTCGGCGCGAGGTAGATGTCGATGCCCTGGCCGAAGAGCGCGGCGCGGGCCAGCGGCATGTAGTTCTCCCAGCAGATCAGGCCGCCGAGCCGGCCGATGGCGGTGTCGTGGACGGTGAGGCCGGAGCCGTCGCCCATGCCCCATACCAGCCGCTCGCCGCCGGTCGGCATCAGCTTGCGGTGCGTCCCCAAGACCCTGCCGTCGGGACCGAGGTAGAGCAGCGAGTTGTACAAGGTGCTGCCGTGGACGTCGCGCTCCTCCACGCCGATGGCCACGAACGCGCCCGCCCGGCGGGCCGCATCACCCAGGCGATCGGTCGCGTCGCTCGGCACGACGACGGCCTGCTCCTGGAGCCGGCCGAAGAGCCCGGCGTCGTTCCAGGGCTGCGTGCGCCAGACCCAGTCGGGATACCCGGGGACGAACACCTCGCCGAACGCGACGAGGGCGGCGCCGTTGGTGCCCGCCTCCTCGATCAGGCCGCAGGCCTTCTCGACGGTGGCATCGCGGTCGAGGTAGACGGGTGTTGCCTGGACCGCGGCGGCGGTGACCTTCTCCTGGCTCATGACTTCCTCCCGACGCGCGGTGTTGATTGTGCCTTACCGCCCGGCGCGGCGTGCTCGCCGGTAGATTCGGACGATCGACGACGACCTCGCGTTTGCGCTCGAGCTGGCGGACGCCGCCGACGAGATCACGCGCCGCCGGTTCCGGGCGCGCGACCTGACGGTGGAGACCAAGCCCGACCTGACGCCGGTGACCGAGGCCGATCGGGCGGTGGAGGAGGCGCTGCGCGAGCGCATCGATCGCGACTGCCCCGGTGACGGTGTGCTGGGCGAGGAGCTCGGCGACCGCGCCGGTGACGGCGAGCGTCGCTGGATCATCGACCCTATCGACGGCACGAACAACTACGTGCGGGGCGTGCCGGTGTGGGCCACGCTGATCGCGCTGGAGCGGGGGGGCCAGCTCCAGGTCGGTGTGGTGTCGGCGCCTGCGCTCGGCGCCCGCTGGTGGGCGTCCCGCGGGACGGGGGCCTATGCCGACGGCCGCGCGATTCGCGTGTCGCAGGTGAAGAGCCTCGATGACGCGCACCTCTGCTACGACAGCATCCCGGCCTTCGATGAGCACGGGCTCACCGACCGGTTCCTGCGGCTGGCGCGCCGATGCTGGCGCACCCGGGCCTTCGGCGACTTCTGGCAGCACGTGCTCGTCGCCGAAGGCGCGGTCGACGTTGCCATCGAGCCCGCGGTGAACCTCTGGGATCTCGCCCCCTTGCTGGTGATCGTGGAGGAGGCGGGCGGCCGGCTCACTGACCTCGCCGGCGAGGCGTCTGCCTCCGGCGGAAGCGTCGTGACCACCAACGGCCTGCTCCACGACGAGGTTCTCGCGGCGCTGCGAGCGTGAGCGCACGACCTGTCGTTTTGCCCTCCTGACGTAAGGTCCGCCGCATGGCGGCAGAGGTCACGGTCGGCATCGACATCGGCACCACGTCGGTCAAGGCGATCGCTGCCGACGGTGACGGCGGCGTCGTCGCCCGGGCGCGCGTGCCGCACCGGCTCGTCGTACCCACGCCGGACCGCCTCGAGCACGACGCCGGCGAGGCCTGGCGGCGCGGCCCGCAGGCCGCGTTGACCGGTCTCGGCGTGGACCCGAGCGAAGTGAAGGGCGTGAGCGTGGCGGCGATGGTCCCGTCGCTCACCGCCGTCGACGACGCCGGGGTGCCGATCACCCCCGGCCTGCTCTACGGCGACGAGCGCGGCCGCACCGGGTCGACGGGAAGCCCGGTCGAGAGCGGCGAGCTCGTGGCGTTCCTGCGCTGGAGCGCGCGCGAAGCGCCCGACGCGCACGGCTTCTGGCCCGCACAGGCCGTCGCCAATGATGCGCTGTCGGGTGAGGCGGTGCTCGACACGTCGACGGCTGCCACCGCGTTCCCCCTGTTCGACTGGACGAGCTGGGACGAGAAGGTCGCGGCGGAGAACGGCGCCCGCACCGACCAGCTGCCGAGGCTCGTACCCACGGCGTGGGAAGCGGGACGCGTCGGCGGCGACGGCCCCCCGCTCGCCTCCGGGTGCATCGACGCGCTGGCCGAGCAGCTCGTCGCCGGGGCCGACGACCACGGGGACGTGCTCGTCATCCTGGGCACCACGCTCATCGTCTGGGTCGTGACCGAGGGCGACGCCTCGGTGTCGGGCTACTTCACGATCCCTCACACCGCCGCCGGCAAGATGCTCGTCGGCGGGCCGAGCAACGCCGGCGGGCTCTTTCTCAACTGGGTCACCGCGCTGGTCGGCGAGGCCGACGGCGGTGCACCGGACGATCCCGGCCGGGTCCCGCTCTGGGCGCCGTACCCCCGCGGCGAGCGGGTGCCGTTCCACGACGCCGCCTGTCGCGCCGCCCTCACCGAGCTCGACCTCACGCACGATGCGAGCGCGCTGCGTCGCGCCGCCTACGAGGCGTCCGGCTTCTGCGCCCGACGGATGATCGACGCCTCGGGCGTCGACGCCAACCGCATCGTGGCCACCGGCGGCGGGACCCGGGTCGACGAGTGGGTCCGGAGCCTGGCCGACGCGACCGGGCTGCCGGTCGACTGCGTCGCCGTGCCCGAGGGCGGGGCGCTGGGATCGGCCTGGCTGGCCCGCATCGCGGCCGGCCTGGAGGACAAGATGGCGATGCCCGAAGGGCGGCGCTGGGCCCGCACCGGGCGCCGGGTGGAGCCCGACTCCCGCTGGCGGGCGGCCGTCGCCGAGCGCTACGAGCGGTTCCTCGCGCTGCCCTAGGCTCTGACGGGCACGTCAGCTTCGGAGGGCGCGGTGGTCCAGGCCGAGCACGTTCCGGTCGATCCGTACGCGGACTTCGATCCCATGGCGCAGTTCCGCGGCACTGTCGCCGGCGACGTGCGCGACCCGTACCCGGCGCTCGCCGAGAAGCGGCGCACTACGCCGGTCGAGCGCCGTCGCGACCCCGGCTTCGGCGGGCTCGAGCGCGACGCCTACTCGGTCTACCGCTACGACGACGTCAGCCGGGTGATGCGCGACAACGAAGCTTTCTCGTCGTCGGCGATCGGGGACGTCATGGGCCTGGCAATGGGCCCCTACGTGATGGTCGGCCTCGATGAGCCCGAGCACCGGCGTCACCGCAACCTCGTGGCCGAGGCCTTCCGGCAGCGCAGCCTCTCCCGCTGGGAGCCCGAGCTCGTCGCGCCCGTTGCCGACGAGCTCATCGACCGTTTCGCGGACCGGGGCCGCGCCGAGCTCGTCCGCGAGCTCACGTTCCGGCTCCCGATCCAGGTGATCGCCGTCATCCTCGGGCTGCCGCGCTCCGACCACGCCCAGTTCCACCGCTGGGCGATGGCGATCATCAACTTCCCCGCCGACCCCGAGACCGGGTTCGCCACCAGCGCGGAGCTGGCGCGGTACTTCGCCGGCGTGTGCGAGGAGCGGCGTTCCGACCGGCGCGACGACGTCATCAGCGATCTCGTCCACGCCGAGCTCGACGGCGACCGCCTCGACGAGGAGGAGATCCTCTCCTTCCTGCGTCTGCTCCTCCCGGCCGGCGCCGAGACGACGTACCGGGCGAGCGGCAACTTCCTGTTCGGGCTGCTCTCGCGACCCGAACAGCTCGATGCGCTGCGCGCCGACCGTTCGCACATGCCGCAGGCGGTCGAGGAGGCGATCCGGTGGGAGCCGCCGTTGCTGATCACCGAGCGGCGGGCCACCCGCGACGTCGACGTCGCCGGCGTCACGATCCCTGCCGGTGCGGAGGTCGTCGTCTGCACCGCGTCGGCCAGCCACGACGAGACCCGCTGGCAGCTGCCCGACGAGTTCGACATCTTCCGGCCGCCCCAGCCCCACGCCTCGTTCGGAGTCGGCCCCCACATGTGCCTGGGGATGCACCTCGCCCGCATGGAGATGCGCGTCGTCGCCGACCGGCTGCTCGACCGCTGCCCGAGGCTGCGGCTCGACCCCGAGGCGGTGGAGCGCGACGACCCGCACATCCACGGCGAGACGTTCCGGTCGCCGACCTCCCTCCCGGTCGTGTTCGACGCCGCGTAGGGCGCGGCGTCAGCCGTATCGTGACGACGATCGACGTCTTCGCGCTGCTGGACGAGCTGCGAGCGATCGCACGCAACGGCCTCACGTTCGCGAGAGATCCGTACGACCGCGAGCGCTACGAACGGCTGTTGGAGATCGCCACCCGCTCGTACGACGAGCTCCTCGGGCTCCCGGCCGGCGAGGCCCTCGAGCGGTTCCGCCGCGAGTTGGGGTATGTCACCAACAAGCTGGGTGCGGATGCCGCGATCTTCGATGACCAGGAGCGAGTGCTGCTCGTGCGACGGTCAGACGACCGTCGCTGGGGTCTGGTGAGCGGATGGGTGGAGCCGAACGAGTCGCCCGACCAAGCCGTGGTGCGAGAGGTCGAGGAGGAGACGGGCCTGCGCGCCGTCGTCGATGACCTGGTCGGTGTCTTCGCCCGACCTGCCGGCGCTGCCTACGGGCCGCATTCGGCGGTAGCGGTCGTGTACCTGTGCTCGGTCACCGGCGGCGAGCTGCGTCCCTCGCACGAGGTGCTCGACATCCGGTACTGGCCCCTCGACGAGGTCGACCCTTGGCACAAGAACCATGAGCTCTACGCGAGGGCCGCGCTGGCGTCGTGGCAGCGCCGGTCGTGATCGCTCGCGGACGTCCGAACACCCTTTAGGTACGGGGGTCGATCGGGGTCAGCACGCCGAGCCGGGCCTCGATGGCGTCGGCGGCGTCGAGGCAAAGGTCCTCGCGGTAGCGGGCACCGATCACCTGCACGCCCCGGGGCAGGCCGCCCGCCTCGCCGGCCGGCACCGCCGCCGCCGGCAGGCCCAGCAGGTTGACCGTCACGGTGAGCGCAAGGCTGCGCAGGATGCCGTCGACGGCTTCCGGGCCTTCGAGGTCGGCGCCCACCTCGAACGGGAGCTCGGTCGCGACCGGGCCGAGCACGAGGGGATGGTCGGCCTGGAAGAGCGACCACGTCCGGGCCAGGCCCTGCCGGGCGGTGAAGCCGGCGGCGTAACCCTCGTGGTCGGCCGGGGGGATGTTGTCGAAGGTGTGCCCCAGGAACCTGGCCGCGTCCGCGGAGACGAGCTGCTCGAGCAGCGGCCACATGCGCCGCACCTCGGCGAGGACCAGCCGCCCCCACAGCTCCACCGCCGTGCTCACGTCGGGAGGCCGCGCCTCCTCGACGGCGTAGCCGGCATCGGCGAGCGCCTCGGCGGCAGCGCGTACGCCGGCGGCAACGTCGGGATGCGGCGGCTCACCCATCGGGTCCTCGACCACCGCCACCCGGACGGGCGGTCCGATGGGCTCGCCGAGGAGCGGCACGGCTGCGTATCAGGGGTCGCGAGCGCTCGGCCGGCTCATGATCTGCAGCGCGAGGCGCAGGTCGCGCACGTGGCGGGCCATCGGCCCCTGCACGGCCATCAGCTGCATGCTCAACGGCGCGTTGGCGGGCTCGATCGACGTCGCCATCGGGATGCGACCCAGCGTCGGTCGCAGCGTCGCGGTGCCGCAGCAACACGACGGCCAGCGCAGCGAGCCGCCCAGGTCGGAGCCCACGCCCAGTGGAGTCATGCCCGTCGCGAGGGCGGCGGCCTCGCCGCCACTCGACCCTCCGGCTGTGCGGCCGGTCTCCCACGGGTTGCGGGTCGCGCCGCGCAGCGCGTTCTCGGTGTGCCAACGGAGCGCGAAGTCGGGGGAGTTGGTGCGTGCCAGCGGGAGCGCCCCGGCGGCGCGGAGGTGGTGGACCGCGGGCGCGTCCTCGGTCGGGTTGGCCGCGACGAACGCGGTGACGCCCCACGTGGTCGCGGACCCGGCGCAGTCGACCGTCTCCTTCACCGTGAACGGCAGTCCGTGCAGCGGGCCGATCGCATCACCACGAGCCAGCGCGGTGTCGGCGGCGTCGGCGGCCGCACGGGCGGCGTCGGCGAGGGTGACCGTGACGGCGTTCACGGCGGGGTTCACCGCCTCGATGCGGGCGAGGTGCGCCTCGACGACTTCGCGGCTCGACGTCGTCTGCTGGCGGATCGCGGTCGCGAGCTCGATCGCCCCCATCTGCCACAGCTCGCCCATGCGATCGCCCCCGTCTCGCTGCCTACGCCGACCTTCGGGTCGCGCTAGTCACGCAGGCCGGCGGCGTGAGGGCTGCCGGCCGGCGGCAGCGGGTGGCGGAACAGCGCGGCGGCGTTCTCGTGGCTGATCTTGGCGACCTCGTCGGAGGGAAGGTCGCCGTAGAAGCGCTCGAAGACCGCCTGGGAGTCCGGCCACGTCCCGTCCCCGTGCGGGTAGTCGGTCTCGAACATGATGTGGTCGATGCCGACGGTGTGCCGGGTCGCGATCGTCGAGGGATCGTCGATCGTGCAGAACCAGAAGTTGCGGTGCAGCACCTCGGCGGGCCTGAGGTCGCCGGGGAAGTAGTCGCCGTAGCCCGACCGGTCGATCATGTTCTCGAGCCGGTCGTGCAGCATCGCGACCCAGCCGATGCCCCCCTCCGACATCGCGATCCTCAGGTCCGGGTGCCTCACCGCGTAGCCCGACCACAGCCATTCGGCGCACGCCGCCAGCGACAGCTGGCCGAACAGGGTGGCGCCGAGCGGGACCATGGGGGCGCCGGGCGGCATGTCGGCCACGCCGGTGGACCCGACGTGGAGGCAGATCACGGTGCCGGTGTCGGCGCAGGCCTCGATGATCGGGTCCCACCAGTCCGAGAAGATGTTGGGCATGTCGATGCGGTGCGGCTGCTCGGGGAGGGTCACGCCCACGAACCCGCGCTCGGCGTTGCGGCGGATCTCCGCCGCGCCCTGCTCCGGGTCGCCGAGGTACGTGATGCCCATCGGAACGGTGCGCTGGGGATACGGTGAGTACCACTCCTCGTAGAACCAGTCGTTCCACGCGCGCGTCACGGCCAGGCCGAGCTCGGGATCGGAGCAGCGAGAGAACACGCGGCCACAGAAGCCGGTGATCTGCGACGGGAAGTTCACCGACGCCCACACGCCGTTGATGTCCATGTCCTTGATGCGGGCGTCGATTTGGTAGCAGCCGGGCCGCATCTCCTCGAACCGGGTCGGCTCGACCTTCCAGTCCTCCCGCCTGCGGCCGACGACGGCGTTGAGCCCGACCTGGAAGAAGATCTGCCCGTCGAACTCCCAGACCTCGTGGCCCTCCTCGGTCTCGACGACGCGCGGCGCCCGCTCCTGGAGCTTGCGGGGGAGCCGCCCGTCGAACATCCCCGGCGGCTCCACCAGGTGGTCGTCGACCGAGATGATCGTGTAGTTGATCTCGCGTGGCTCGGGGTCGGGCAGCAGCCCGTGGGTCTCGCTCTTCGCCCAGTTGAGCTTCCACTTCGTCGCGGTGGTCACGCCAGTACCCTACGGGCCGTGGCGCTGAAGATCGAGATCGACCGCGAGGCGTGCATGGGCTCGGGGAACTGCTCGTTCTGGGCGCCCGGCGTCTTCGATCTCGACGACGACGGCGTGGCCATCGTGATCGACCCCACCGCCGCCCCCGAGGACAAGATCATCCTGGCCGGGCAGGGCTGTCCGACCCAGGCCATCTCGATCACGCGCGACGGCGAGAAGGTCGTGTAGGTGCTTCCCCTCGTGCTCGTGCACGGCGGCGGGCACGGCGCCTGGTGTTGGGAACCGACGCTCACCCACCTCGACGGCGAGACGCTCGCCGTGGACCCGCCTTCTGCCAGACCGAGACGTGTTCCCGGCTATCGCTTGTGAAGGGCTCACGGTCCCAGTCGCTCCAGCGCTCGCGCAAGGTCATTCCGGCGAGTCGGGCCATCAGGTCGAGCTCAGACGGCCATACGTAGCGAAATGGCGCCGAGAGCGTTTCAAGTTCGCCATCGACCACCCAGTAGTGGTGAGAGAACGCGATTTGGGTCGCTACGTCGTACTCCTCGAAGCCGAGATGCGTTGAGGTCGCCGTGAACGCGCGGATGGTTTCGCCGGGGGGAAGACGTTGAAGCTCGGGAACCATGACCTCGATCACGAAGCACCCGCCCGGTTCCAGATGTGCGGCGACATTGCGGAAACACGCAACCTGCTCGTCTTGAGTGGTCAGGTTCATGATCGTGTTGCGGACGAGGTAGGCGAGGGTGAACGTCCCCTCCACCGTGGTGGTCGCGAAGTCGCCGATCGTCACGCCAATGTCGTTCGCGCCCGGCTTCGTTCGCAGCTGAGCGACCATGGCTGGCGAAAGCTCAATCCCATGGACACGGAGACCGTGCCGGCTGAGCGGTAACGCGATCCGACCGGTACCGATGCCGAGTTCGAGGGCAGCACCTGTTCCTGCCAGATCGGCGAGGAAGTTCACCGCCGGGTCGACGACCGCAGGTTCGAACAGCTCCGGCCACTTGACCTCGTAGCTTCTTGCTATCCGTTCGTCGAAGTAGTTCTCTGGCACAGGCCGCACACTGGCAGCGGGTCGCTGTAAGCCGCCACCGAATTGCGGCGCGCCCACTCGCGCCGGCTGCCCGAACGACCCGCGCACAGACTGCCCGGCAGGCGCGCGTTCTGGCAGGCACCCGAACAGCCTCCTGGCGTCCTCATCCACCAGGTTGTTTGAGCGACAGACCACTAGCGGCACCGTAACCTGACGCTTGCGTCACCTAGGATCGCGACCCATGCCGATCGGGATCACGGAGGAGCACACGGCCCTGCACGACGCCGTGCGCGGGTGGGTCGAGCGCCGCTGCCCGGCCTCGGTGCCGCGAGCGCTGCTCGACGCCGAGCGCGAGGAGCTGCCCCCGTTCTGGTCCGACCTCGCTGCCCAGGGGTGGCTAGGGCTCCACGTCGACGAGGCGCTCGGAGGCGAGGGCTACGGCCTGCCCGAGCTGGTGGTGGTCCTCGAGGAGCTCGGCCGCGCGTGCTCGCCCGGCCCGTTCCTCGCCACCGTGCTCGCGGCCGCCGTTCTCCAGGCCGCCGGCAAGGAGGCGGCCGCCGGCCTGGTGCCGGCG
>JBOGFI010000173.1:0-7100 GCA_050743365.1 Acidimicrobiia bacterium
GCCTCCCGACTGACCGATACCAAGACCGCACCTTTCCAGAACACGAACTTGCATCACGGATGCGGGAGAGGCCCGGGAGTGATCGGCTGTGTTGAGCATCGGGGTGCTCGGCGAGGGTCGAGGCGAGTACTACATAGCGTCGGTCGGCCACGGCGTCGAGGACTACTACGCGGGCGTCGGCGAGGCGCCGGGAAAGTGGCTCGGCTCGGCTTGCGGGTCGCTCGGGTTGGCTGGCCGAGTGGAGGACGATGCATTCCGAGCCGTGCTCGACGGAAGTGATCCTCGCAACGGCGAACGGCTGGGACGGGCCCGCAACCGTCGGGTGCCGGGCTATGACCTGACCTTCCGGGCACCCAAGTCGGTGTCCCTGCTGTTCGGGCTCGGCGATCCAGACCTTCGCCACGAGGTTGTCCGCGCCCACGAGGCCGCCGTCGCCGCCGCGCTCGAGTACCTCGAACGGGAAGCCGCGGTGAGCCGACGTGGGCACAACGGGACGCGGCGGATCGCTACGACCGGCTTCATCGGCGCGGCCTTCCGGCACCGCTCCAGCCGAGCCGGCGATCCCCACCTGCACACCCACGTCGTCGCCGCGAACCTCTGCCAAGGAAGCGACGCCGCCTGGGCGACCCTCGACGGCCGCCAGCTGTTCATCCACGCCAAGACGGGCGGGTACCTCTACGAGGCAGCCCTCCGGCACGAGCTCACCCGCACCCTCGGCGTGCGGTGGGGGCCGGTACGTAACGGCATCGCCGACGTGGCGGGCATCCCTGAGCACATCCTCAAGGAGTTCTCGCAGCGGCGAGCCGAGATCACCGCCCACATGACCGAGCGCGGGACGTCGTCGGCGCGAGCAGCGCAGGTCGCGACCCTCGCGACGCGCCGTCCCAAGGACGAGCACCTCGACGGAGCCATGCTCACCGCCGATTGGCGGCTTCGCGCCGCAGGCCTGGGTTTCGACCCCAGGAGTCTCGACACCCTGCTGCACCAGGACCGAGTAGCCCCGTTTCGGCCGCGGGATCAAGCGGCGATCTTCGCCGACTTGTCGGGCCCCAACGGTCTCACGGCCCGGGCGAGCAGCTTCGATCGGCGCGACGTGCTCCGCGCGCTGTGCAATCGACTTCCCCGCGGCGCCACCGTGACTGACGTCGAGCGTCTTGCCGACGAGTACCTGAACCGCCCCGACGTCGTGGCTCTCGAAGGCCCCGCGGTGGGCCTGCTCACCACCGACGTCATCCGCCTCGGGAACGGACGCGTCGTGCCGGCGGCGAACGGAGCCCGGCGCTACTCGACCCGGGAGTTAATGACACTCGAAACGGCACTCGTCGATCACGCTGTCGGCCGCGCCCGTGAGTGGACGAACACCGTCGAGCCGCTGGAGGTCGAGAAGGCCCTGCGGCACCATAGGTATCTCTCCGAGGAGCAGCGCGAGATCGTCCATTGCCTCACCACGTCCGGTCACGGTGTCGACGTGGTCGTCGCGCCTGCCGGGGCCGGCAAAACGCTCGCCCTCGCCGCCGCCGCCGATGCATGGCACGGCGCGGGTTACCACGTCGTCGGTGCTGCGCTTGCCGCCCGCGCCGCCCAAGAGCTCGAGCACGCGGCCGGCATCCCGAGCCGCACGATCGCCGGGCTCGTCGCCGACTTCGGACGACCTGATCGTGGCCCTCTGGACTCGGACACGGTTCTGGTAGTCGACGAGGCAGGCATGGTCGGCACCCGCACCCTCGCCCGCATCCTGGTCGAAGCCCGGCGCCATCACAGCAAGGTCGTGCTCGTCGGAGACTCCCATCAGCTGCCCGAGATCGACGCCGGCGGCGCGCTCGCCGCCCTCGCCCACCGACTCGACGCCATCGGACTCAGCGAGAACCGCCGTCAGATCCACGGGTGGGAGAAACTGGCCCTCGGACACTGGCGCGACGGGTGCGTCGACATGGCCATGCACCTCTACCAGGCGCACGGGCGCGTCGTGACTGCGCCCGATGGGGTCGACGCCCGGGACCTCATGGTCGCCGACTGGCACACGGGGGAAA
This sequence comes from Acidimicrobiia bacterium, assembly GCA_050743365.1. Classification (GTDB taxonomy): domain Bacteria; phylum Actinomycetota; class Acidimicrobiia; order IMCC26256; family JACDBD01; genus JBOGFI01. The sequence continues at coordinate 2,031 of JBOGFI010000173.1, forward strand.
GCTCAGGGACCAGGGCGGTCATGCTCGCGGCGCGCCGGCGCGACGTCGACGAGCTCAACCGACGCGCGCGGGCACTCCGAGCCGAATCGGGCGTCCTGACTGGCCCCGAGCTGGTTGCGGGTGGTCGCGCCTACCAGGCCGGCGACTGGGTTATGACCCTGAAGAACGACTACCACCTCGACGTCCGCAACGGCACCCGCGGCACGGTGGTCGCCGTCGACCCCTCTCGCCGTGCCTTGACCATGGAGACGACGACCGGGGCAACGGTCATGCTGCCGCCGCACTACGTCGCCGATGGACACCTCACGCACGCCTACGCCTTGACCGTTCACAAGGCCCAAGGCCTCACCGACCAGGCGGCGCTCCTCCTGGGCAGCGAGGACCTCTACCAGGAACTCGGCTACGTCGGCATGAGCCGTGGCCGCGCGAGCAACCGGCTGTACATTCAGGCACCCGAGCTCGACCCCGAACGCCACGGACCGTCACCCGATCCCGGGGATCCCCTCACGGTCATGACCCGGCGCCTCGGGGTCAGCCGTGCCCAATCCCTCGCCATCGACAGCGCGGCTGCCTCACCGCCCGCTCCGAGGGTTGACCCGCCGCGAGGCCCCGAGCTGTCGCTGTGACGAGATCACGCACTCCCCCGTCACTCGGAGCAGCGGGCATACGGTGGGACTCACCGCGCCAAGACCCGAAGGAGGAGCCGTGAGTCATCTGCGCAAGATCGCCAACGGGAAGTACGAGGCGCGGTACCGCGACACGTCGGGCCGCGAGCTTTCACGCCGGTTCCCGACGAAGCGTGCGGCGCAGCAGTTCCTCGAGCGCGTCGGTACCGACCAGCAGCGGGGCGAATGGCGCGATCCCGCCGGCGGCCGCAGGCTGCTGCGCGACTGGATCGAGGAATGGTGGGAGACGACCGTCAACCTCCGGCCATCCTCGCGAGCACGGGACGGCTCGTACATCCGCAACCACGTCCTCCCCGCGTTCGGCCACCTCCCCCTCGCCCGGATCTCTCAACTGGCGGTGCGCGCATGGGTCGCCGAACTCGACCACCGCGGGCTCGCGCCCGCAACGGTGCACAAGGCATACCAATCACTGTCGAAGATTCTCCAGGCAGCCGTCGACGCCGGACTGATCGCCCGGTCACCGTGCGAGAACGTCCCGCTCCCCCGCATCGAGCGCGAGGAGATGCGATTCCTCTCACCGGACGAGATCACGACGCTGGCCTGCAAGATCGACGCGAGGTACCGGGCCATGGTCGTCCTCGACGCCTACACCGGCCTCCGTGTCGGCGAGCTCGTCGGTCTCCGGCGGCGTCGTCTCGATCTGCTGCGCAGGACTCTGCAGGTCGCCGAGACCGCGGTTGAGGTGCACGGAGAGCTGCTCTTCGGAGCACCGAAGACGCGAGCCGGGCACCGCACCGTCCCCTTCCCCTCGTTCGTCGGCCAAGCGCTCGACGAGCACCTGAGCCAGTTCGTCTCTCCCGGCGCGAATGCCCACGTCTTCACGGCGCCGGAAGGCGGCCCCCTCCGACCGGCGGCGTGGCGTGCCCGCTGCTGGCAGCCGGCCGTGCGCGCATCTGGCCTCGGGCATGTCCGCCCGCACGACCTGCGGCATACCGCGGTTTCGCTGTGGATCGCCGCCGGCGCGAGCCCGAAGCAGATCGCGGCTTGGGCGGGCCACACCTCGGTCTCGGTCGTGCTCGACCGCTACGGACACCTGTACCCAGGCCACGAAGCCGATGTGCTGACGCGCCTCGACGCGCTTGGCAACACATCGTCGACGTCACCGGAGGGCAGCGTCGTCCCCCTCCATTCGCGCGCCCCCTGAGCCGGTGACGATCGAGACGGGCCATCGTCCGAACACGGGGTGAGACGGTGACCCTTGACGAGCTCCGGCAGGAGCGCACCGAGCGACGCGCACACACCTAACCTGGCGCGCGTCGTCTTGGCACGACGAGCACGGCTCGAAAAGCTCGCTCCCGCGGCGCAGTCGCCGACGCGATGCCCGTACGGGAACACCCACCGGAACGTGCTCAGGACCGGGCGCTTACACCAACCGTCGGCTTGGCAGCCGCTACGCGAAAACCGTGACGCACGCGTCAGAGTGAACCGCGTTTTCGGAATGTGAAGTTCCGGTACCCGTGCGACAGCTTGGCTCCGGTACCTGGGCGACACGTCGTAGGGGGTTTCAGCCGGCATTGGTCCTCCTGGGTCTACCACCGGGGTTGGCGAAGGCCCCGTGCTCCTTGGTCCGGTCGTGACGGATGGGATGGGTCTTGACGAGGCGACCCTCGCAGCTGATCTGCACGCTGTCACCCACGATCGAGATCTGGACCTGGCGGCGTCGATAGGCGTTACCGACGCGATAGGACCAGCCCGCGAAGCTGACCGAGCCCGAGCCGTCGACTTTGCGGGTGACGGGCTCGCCGGTCGTGGCGGGGCGACGCCGGTTGGGCGCTCGACGCGGCGCCGGTTCCTTGTCGGGTGGGTGGCGCCGGGCGTGGGTGGCGACCAGGACGCCGTCGTGGTGGATCTCGACGAGCCCGTCGCGACTCACGACCTCGACGGTCTCGCCAGCGAGCCACCGGCCGACGTGATAGTGGAACGCGGCAAAGCTGACCCGCCCGTTGCTCCCCACCCGGCGCGTGCTCCGCGGGACTCTCGTCACCGCCGGCGCGTGTTCCGGGACTTGCGAGTCGACGGCGACGGGCTCGAGCGGTTCTCGGCGGGCGAGACGGAAGCGCTCGATCGGTGGCCGGTCTCCCAGGCTCTGGTGTTCGCGCTCGTGGTTGTACTCGGCGACCCACCCATCGAGGGCCGTCTGCGCGTCGGCGATGGTCGCGAAGACCTTGCCGGCGAGGAACTCGCGCTTCATCGTCTTGTGGAACCGCTCGACCTTGCCGGTGGTGGTCGGCGCGTGCGGCGCGGTCAACAAGCGCTTGATGCCGTTCTCGCGACAGATCCGATCGAAGAGCACCTCACCGGAGCCGGGCCCGAACCGGCCGGTGAAGACCTTGCCGTTGTCGGTCAGGATCGCCTCGGGGACCCCGTGGCTCCGCATCGCCACCGCCAGCGCGTCGCACACCGGCCGCGCCGTGGCCCGCGCCACGATCCTCGCTGACACACAGAAACGCGAGTGGTCGTCGAGACCGGTCACCACGGATGGGCGCGACCCGTCGATGAGGCGCACCCCGCCGGTGACGTCCATCTGCCAGAGCTCCATGGCCCGGGACCGCTCCCAACGCTTGTAATCTGAACGGCGCCGCCGCCGACGCTTCGGATCGATCAGCTGGTGACGCACGAGCGCCCGATACACCGACGAGCGGCTCGGCAGCGGATCCACCCGCTCGCGTGCCAGCCGGTTCACCAGCGTGCGCGGCCCCCAGCCCGGATGCGCCCGGCGCCACTCCACGACCAGCGCCTCGACCTCCGGAGCCATCTGATGGGGACACGTCGCCGGCTGCGAGCTCCCATCAACCAGGCCGGCGAGCCCGTGATTCGCGTACACGCGCAGCCAGACATGCACGGTCTGGCGCACCACCCCATAGCGGCGAGCCACATCGGTGACCGTGGCGCCGTCGTTGAGCACCTCCAGCACCGCCCTATACCGCTGTTCCACGAGCCCCAGCTCCACGAGCACCGTTCGGACCTCCCTCGTCGCGGGCGTGAACGCCCACAGCGAAGAAGGGACCCGCCCGCGGAACGCGGATGGTCAGATGTCGTGGAGGAGCCGCAGCCAGTGTCGCCCAGCTACCGAAGCCGCGTCCGAGAAGTGTCGTGGACCTACCGGAGCCAGCGTGTCGTCCACCTACCGGGCTTTCACAACCGCGTTTTCGGAAATCGCGCGGGTTTTTCGCGGGGCGTGGGACTCAGCGAACGCGACGGCGGCGCCCAAAGGCGACGCTGACCTGCGCTTCTGTTCGTGGGCGCTACTGGTTTCGAACCAGTGACCTCTGCCGTGTGAAGGAACGGCGGCCAGTTCCGTGACCTGCTCAGATCGGCCGATCGTGGGCCTGACCTGCGGATTTGCATCCGGACAGTTCCGGTCCCTTCCGGTCGTTTCCGATCGTCGCGTGTCACGGTTGTGTCACGGTTGCTGATCAGCTCCTGCTGCCCTTCGACATCGGGCGAGAGGCCTTCCGTCCCCGCACCGGTGACAGCTCTGCTTTCGTGGGCAGAGTTTCGGGTCCGTACGCCAGCAGGGCGGCTCCCTGTGCGCCGGGGGGCTCCGACAGACCGCCAGCTGACCCCGCGAGATCAACCGGTAGCCTGTTGTCATGGCGAACCGATTGACGATCAGCCCCGAGCTGGCGACGGTCGTCGCGCGCGCCCGGGCGGCCGCCGAGGAGGCGGGTGAGCTGCGCTCAACTCCAGCCGGCTCCCCCGCCTCGCCGCTCTCACCCGAAGCCCGGGGCGCGCTCGCTGACTGGCGAGCAAGCGGTGACTATGACCGCGCCGTCGCCGAGATCATCGCCGACGACCCGGATCTCGCCACCCAGTAGCACCAGTCGATGGCACTCGTCATCGACGACCATCTCCTGATCGACGTCCTCGCCGACACCCACAGTGACTGGCTCCGCGGCGAGATGGAGCACTCCGCCATCTACACCACCGCTGCCTGGTACTACCGGGTCGCCCGCGCGGCCCACCGAGGGTCGGGAAACGGCGCGCTCTCTGGTCGCCTCGGCCAGCTCGATCCGGCCCAACGAGACGAGATTCTGATCCGGATCGACCAACTCCCCCAATGGTCGGGCTCATCGGGCCGAGACTGCTCATCCCGGTGATGGCATCGCTCGAGACTCGTCGCCGACCCAATGTGCTCACCGCAGAGGCGCTTGCGCTCGCCCTTCTCATCGACGGCACCATCGCCGTCACCGTCGACGCGCCGTTGCTGCGCGAGGGCGCCCGCGACCTCGGAATCACGTACCGCGTCACGCCCCAACTGAGCATCCCCCGCTCTTCCGGATACCTGCACTGAGGTGGTAGTGACCATCTCGGAGAGGAGTCTGGATGCCGGCGCCGAAGCCACCGGAGTTCCGTCAACGGGCGGTAGAGCTGGCGCGTGAGC
>JBOGFI010000174.1:0-3608 GCA_050743365.1 Acidimicrobiia bacterium
GCCGCGGGGCCACCCACCGCGCCGGGGCTGCCGGCCCCGCCGGGCACCTCGTGGTTGCGGATCAGCCGCACGGTGCCGCCCGAACCGGGGAACACCGCCATCCCGTCGGGGCGGGCCGGGAAGGCGCCGCCGCCGGGCAGGGACCGGCCGATGTGGCCGAGGGTCACGTAGGTGAACCCGGCCGGCAGCGCCAGCACCGCCCGTCCCTCCTGGTCGGACACCGGCCCCAGCGGCCCATAACCGGTGGGGGGAGGCGGGGGTGGGGGCGGGCCGCAGCCGAGGCGGAGGAACCCACCGGCCCAGGCGGCCGAGCCCAGCAGCGTCCCCCGGCGAAGGAAGTCGCGACGGGTCAGGGGCACCGCCTATGCGTAGCACAGCCCGTTGCGGTCTTCGACGCCCGACACGATCGCGAGCGGTACCGGTCACGACCCGCGCGGAGCGCGCGAGACGCGGAGGGCGCGGTCGCGCTCGCACCACGAGAGGGTGGGGGTTGCGTGCGCCGACCGCCGGGCGGATACTGCGGACCCGGGCGCCAGTCACGTGACCGGGATGGGCGACGAAGGGAGCACGATGGGGTATCAGCTGCGGGGAAGGGTCCTGGAGGTCTGCACGTGCAACGTGATCTGCCCGTGCTGGGCCGCTCACGATCCGGACGGCGGGCGCTGTCAGGGAGCGCTCGCGTACCGCATGGACTCGGGCACGGTCGACGGCGTCGACGTGTCGGATCTGACGATCGCGATGATGGCGGACATCCCCGGCAACGTGACCGCGGGGAACTGGCGCGTGCAGATGTTCGTGGACGAGAACGCGTCGGACGAGCAGGAGAAGGCCCTGCTCGACGTGTTCACCGGGAAGGCGGGGGGCCCGGTGGCCGACTTCGCCGGACTCATCGGTGACGTGGTCGCGGTCCAGCGCGTCCCGATCACCTTCGAGGTCCGCGGGGGCGAGGGACGGTTCCAGGCCGGCGACGTGGTGAGCGGCGAGGTCGAGTCGATCGAGGGCGCGACGGGAAAGCCGATGGTGATGTCGGACACGGCGTTCTCCACGATCCCCGGGTCACCGGCGTACATCGGGAAGTCGAAGTCCTACAAGGTCGACTCCAAGCCGCTGGGGATCTCGCTGGACATCTCCGGCCGCAACGCCATCCAGGGGGACTTCCTCTTCGAGCACGCCGCCTGACCGCGACGGGGCGGTCGCCGGCATGATGCCGATCACGGTCGCGAGAGGGCGGAGGGGCCCGGCGCTCGCCGTCGGTGCCCTCGCCCTCGCGGCCTGGGTCGCCCTCTTCGTGTGGGAACGGTCGCAGTACGCGGCCTACCTCGACCACGGTGAGCTCGACCGCGTCGCGATCCGCGACGCGTCCGAGATCGTGCTCTTCGTCGGCGGGTGGGTGGTCATGGTGGCGGCCATGATGCTGCCGACGACGCTCCCGCTCGTCGCCATGTTCGCGGGCATCACGAAGAGCCGTCCCAGCCGCCCGCAGCTGGTCGCGCTACTCGTGGCCGGGTATGTCGCGGTGTGGATCGGGTTCGGGCTGCTGGTGTACGGGGCCGACCTGGGTGTGCACGGTCTCGCCGACCACGTCGGCTGGCTCCACGACCACCAGTGGGCGATCGCGGCCGTGACGTTCGCCCTCGCCGGCGCCTACCAGTTCAGCGCGCTGAAGTACCGGTGCCAGCACCAGTGCCGCTCGCCGCGGATGTTCCTCATCCAGCGATGGCGAGGTGGAAGCGAGCACCGGCAGGCCTGGAAGATCGGCGTGGAGCACGGGCTCTTCTGCGTCGGCTGCTGCTGGACGCTCATGCTCGTGATGTTCGCGCTCGGGGCCTTCAGCCTGGGGTGGATGCTCGTGGTCGGGACCGTCATGGCGGCCGAGAAGAACTTCCCGCACGGGCAGCGGCTGCGCACTCCCCTCGCCGTGGGGCTGCTCGCGGTCGCCGTCGCCATCGCCGCGGTCGGGATCGCACGGCAGCCCTCATCGGTGCACGACCATCACGGCGAGCACGAGGCCAGCGCCGTGTCGCGCCCGAGCAGCGGCGCGATCACCTAGTCAGCGCAGCCGCCACCTCGGGTCCTTCATCACGCGCAGTGACAGCGGGAGCGATTCGTTGATCCGCAGCATCCAGCGGAACCGCCGGGGGTTGCGAAGCAGCAGGAGCTTCCGGCCCAGCACGGCGTGGTCACGATGCAGCCGCGCGAAGTGCTCGAGATCTGCCAGCGTTCGGTACGCGAGCTCCCAGTCTCGATCGGAGACAGCCCGGATGTAGTCGTCGAGCGAGGAGCGGAAGAAGCGAGGTGCGACGACGTCACGGAAGTAGTAGCGGTTGAGCCGGCGGTCGTCGGCCACCGCCTCCTGCAGCTTCTTGCTGAAGGAGAGACGGCTCTCGGCGAAGCGCGCGTCGGCCGAGGAGCTGGCGCCGTGGACCCGGAAGCGGGCGAGCGCCCGGTCCTGGAAGACCAGGCGCCAGCGCGAGCGGAACGCCCGCACGTAGAGGTCGTCGTCCTCGTAGCCCTGGAGCATCTCATCGAAGCCGCCCAGGGCTTCGAACGCCGTCCGCCGGATGACGCTCGCTGACGGGATCACCATCAGGTCTTGGGCGAGGCACGCCGCCAGGGTTTGCCGGGGATGCGGGATGGCGTGCTCGCGGAGGAACGAGAGCGTCACCGTGCGACCCTCGGCGTCGATCTCGTCGAAGTCGCTGTAGACCCAGCCGACGGCCGGGTCCTCGAGGAACGGCCGGCACAGTACGGCGAGGTGCTCGGGGTGCCAGGCGTCGTCCTGGTCGAGGAATGCGAGCAACTCTCCCTGGGCGTGCTCGATGGCTCGGTTGCGCGCCGCGGACTGCCCGGCGTGCTCCTGGTGCACGACCCGAATGGGGAACGGTGCCGACACGCCGTCGAGGACGCCGATGCCGCCGTCGCTGGAGCCGTCGTCGACCACCACGAGCTCGTCGGGAGGCTCCGTCTGCGCCACGATGCTCGCGACGGCCTCGCGGAGGTGGCGCCCACCGTTGTAGACGGGGACGACCGCGGTGACTCGGAGCCGCGTGTTCGCATGCCCCCGGTCGCTTGCCGGCCCGGGGGCAACGTCGCGAGACCGGCCGTGAGGCTGGCCGTGCCCGGTCAGCCGGTCCAGGGCCATGGTCTCGTGCGCGCGAGCGGTGTCGCCGAGCTGCCGGGCGTCCGGGTCGTGGACACGCGCCGCGAGCCGGGCGCACAGGCCGAAGTAGGCGGCCGCGTCGGCGGCTCGATCGCGCTGGAGCGCCAGCATGGCGAGCGAGAACACGGTGTCGAGGCCCGCTCGACCGTCGGCGGTGGCGTCATCGTCATCGCTCCCGGACCCGGTCGGCAGCACCACGAGCGCGCGCGCCTCGTCCGCCGCGTCGTAGTGCCCGCCGGCGACGAGCTCGGTGAAGACGCGCCCGCACAGCACGTCGACCTCGGGCACCTCGCTCCCCACGAGCTGGCCGGCGGCGTGCCGCAGGCGACCCAGGGCCGCGGGGGCTCGGTCGGGGGCGCTGCGGGCGAGGGCCAGTGCCTCGTGTCCGATGGCCCGCAGCTCCAGCCAGACGGGCGCCGCGCTCGCACCGCGCAACGCGGTGTTGGCC
>JBOGFI010000175.1:0-3262 GCA_050743365.1 Acidimicrobiia bacterium
GCTCGCCGGTGCCGCGCGTGCTGGCCCGCAGCGGGTCGTTGCGCCCGCCGACGAGCGCCAGCCCGCTCGCGCGGGCCATCTCGACCACGGCGGTGCCGTCGGGAAGGACACCCCAGGCCGCCTCGACCGGCTCCCCGAGCGGACCGGTGACGGTGATGGTGCGGTGGGACCCGCCGCGCGCCGCGAGCAGCGCCTCGAGGGTTCCCTCCCCGCCGTCGGCCAGCGGGAGGCGGTGGACCTCGTCGTAGCCGGCGGCCTCCAGCCCCACGGCGATGGCGTCGGCCGCCTCGGCCGCCGTGAGGGTCCCACGGAACTTGTCGGGACACGCGAGCGCGATGCGCACGGTGGATAGATTGCACCGAATGCTCGAACGCGTCCCGTTGCTCGAGAAGGACCTCGACGCCTACGGCGAGATCGTCGGCAACGAGGTCGTCGCCCGCATCCGCGAGCTGGCCGAGCCCCTGCGCGGTGCACGCGTCCTCCACATCAACGCCACCGCCTACGGCGGGGGCGTCGCCGAGATCCTCGCCACCCACGTGCCCTTGCTGCGGAGCGCCGGCCTCGAGGCCGACTGGCAGGTCATCCGCGGGAGCGACGAGTTCTTCAAGATCACCAAGTCGGTCCACAACGCCCTCCAGGGCGGCGACGTCGAATGGACGCGATCCATGGAGGCCGACTATCTGGAGTGGGTACTCGACAACGCGTTGCGGATCGAGGGAGAGTTCGACTTCGTCGTCGTGCACGATCCACAGCCGGTCGCGTTGCGGAGCTTCGTACGCGACCGCGCCCTCAGGCACGAGGGCACCCGGTGGATCTGGCGCTGCCACATCGACCTCACCGCCGCCGACCCGAAGGTGTGGGAGTTCTACCGCCCGTTCGTCGAGCTCCACGACGCCGCCGTGTTCACCATGCCGGAGTTCGTGCCCGGCACGCTCGAGCTGGAGCCTGTCGTGGCCCCGCCGTGCATCGACCCGCTGTCGGTGAAGAACCTCGACCTACCCCAGCCGTTCGGCGAGGAGCTGTGCAAGCAGTACGGGCTCGACGTGCGACGGCCGATCGTGTGTCAGGTCAGCCGCTACGACCCGTGGAAGGACCCGGTGGGGGTGATCGAGGCGTTCCGCATCGTGCGCGAGAGGGTCACCGATGTGCAGCTCCTGCTCGCGGGCTCCATGGCCACCGACGACCCCGAGGGCTTCCGGGTGTGGGAGGAGGTCCAGGAGGTCCGGGCCGGCGACCCCGACATCCACCTGCTCTCCAACATCCAGCAGGTCGGCAACGTGCAGATCAACGCCTTCCAGCGACTCGCCGACGTGGTGGTCCAGAAGTCGATCCGCGAAGGCTTCGGGCTGACGGTGGGCGAGGCGCTGTGGAAGGGTCGGCCCGTCGTCGGCGGGCGCGCCGGCGGGATCGTGCTCCAGATCCGCGACGGCTACGACGGCTACCTCGTGGGCTCCGTCGAGGAGTGCGCGGCCCGTACCATGGACCTCCTCGCGGACCCGGTCGGCGCCGACGCCATGGGCATGCAGGGGCGCGAGCACATCCGCGCCAACTTCCTCGCCACACGCGAGCTCGAGGACTGGTTGCGGCTGTTCGCGGAGCTACGCGCGTGATCATCGTCTCCCACCGGGGGCCGAGCAGCTTCACCCGGCACGACGACGGCTCCTTCACGGCCAAGCGCGGCGCCGGCGGCGTGGTGAGCGCGCTCGAACCGCTCCTCACGAGGGGCGCTCACGACACCGGCGAGGCGACCTGGGTGGCCGCGGCGATCAGCGACGACGACCGCGCCGCACTGCGCGCCGGCGCGGCCCACGTCCCCGATCTCGACCTGCACCTCCTCGACCTCGACCCGCAGGTCCACCGGCTGCACTACGACGTGGTCTCGAACGCGGTGCTGTGGTTCCTCCACCACGGCCTGTTCGACCTCCCGCGGCGCCCCCGGTTCGACGCCCGGTTCCGGGAGGCATGGGAGGGCTACGCGGCCGTCAACCGGGCGTTTGCCGACCACGTCGCGGACTGTGCGCAACGTGACGACGTCGTCCTCGTGCAGGACTACCACCTCGCCTTGGTGCCGGGCTTCCTCCACGCGGCCCGGCCGGACCTCGGCGTCACCCACTTCACGCACACGCCGTTCTGCGGGCCCAACTCGGTTCGGGTGCTCCCCGACCGGGTCGCCGGCTCGCTGTGCGGCTCGATGGCCGCGGTCCCGTGCGGCTTCCATACCGAACGCTGGGCACGTGCGTACGAGGCCTCGGCCCGGGTCGTGCTCGGCGACGCCGACATCACGCCCGCCTTCGCCGCCTCCCTCGGGCCCGACGTCACCGACCTGGCCGCCACCGCCGCGTCACCCGAGGCGACGGCCGCCGCCGCCGTGCTCGAGGAGCAGGTGGGCGGGCGGATGCTCGTGCTGCGCTCGGACCGGATCGAGCCCTCGAAGAACATCGCCCGGGGCTTCCTGGCCTTCGACCTGCTCCTCGCCGAGCATCCCGAATGGAGGGATCGGGTCGTGTTCGCCGCGCTCGTCTACGCGTCCCGTGAGGGGCTGCCGGAGTACCTCGCGTACCGTCAGGAGGTCGAGCAGGCCGCGGCACGCGTCAATGAACGCTGGGGCCGGGGCGACTGGCAGCCGGTCGTGTTCGACGCCCGCGACGACCACGCCCGCAGCGTCGCCGGACTCATGCGCTACGACGCGCTGCTCGTGAACTCGATCAAGGACGGGCTGAACCTGGTGGCCAAGGAGGGGCCGCTCGTCAACCGCCGCCACGGTGTCGTGTGCCTCTCCCGGGAGGCAGGCGCGTTCGACGAGCTGCAGGACGCCGTCCTCGCGCTCAACCCCTACGACCTCGACCAGACGGCTGGCGCGTTGCACGCGGCCCTGTCGATGCCGGCGGACGAGCGGCGGCCGCGTGCCGAGCGGTTGTCGGAGCTCGCCGCGGCACGCACGCCATCGGACTGGCTCGACGACCAGCTGCGCGCCGCGCACGCCAGGCGCTAACCCACCGCGTCCGCCAGTCGCACGAGTCACCCCACCGGAAGCAGAGCTTCCGGCGGGGACCCCGACAGCGCGATGAGCTCTCACCGTCCTCTTCTACCGATGGCGTCCGCCAATCGGGCGAGGAGCGCCGCCAGGCCCGGCGGGCCGTCGACGACCACGTCGGCCCGCTCGAGCAGCTCCGGCGGCGACTCGGGCGACGCCACGCCGATGCGGACGGCCGCGCCGAGCCGACCCGCGTCGACGGCGCGGTCGAGCGCCGCGAACGCCGGC
>JBOGFI010000176.1:0-6743 GCA_050743365.1 Acidimicrobiia bacterium
GATCGCGTACTCGTGCGCGGTCTCGGGGTCGGTCCAGCCCCAGACGTCGTTGCCGGTGGCGCCTCCCAGCTGCGGCAGCGACACGAAGCTCTCGAGATCGACGTTCTGACACGGATAGGGCCCGGCCGTCCCGTCCTCGCACGGGAACGACGCGGACTGCTGGATCGGCGCCGCGAGGTCGCTCCCGATCAGCGAGGCCGTGGACGGAAGCCTCTGGTCGTCGTGCTGCTCGGGGTCGTGTGCGGCGGCCGTCGGGGCCACTCCCGCCACGAGCAGCGCGAGAACGAGCGTGAACCGAAGCGAACGAACGAGCATTGATATCCCCCTTCTCGGTAGGACGTATACCCGTGGGCGGGGTGGGCGCGAACCGCGAGCCGGCCGCCAGACCGGACGCGCCGAGTTGTCTGGCCAACTCGACAGTCTGGGTCGTCGGTTGTTTGGCTACTGCTTTGCCAGTGGGAGCGGCATCAGGCCCTACCGGTCGGGCGCGCTGTGGATGCGCTCGCCGCCACGGCTCCGAGCCGACTGCGGGCTGGCCGATTGGTGCCCACACGAGACCGCGCCTTGACCTGGTGATCACGATGTCGTGGCCACGCAGCGGCGCCCGGCTGGGGCGGGCGGCATCGACGCAATCGGGCCCGTTGAGTCACGCCCGGGGCTGGGGGTCGCTTCTCAACGGCCTTGACGGGACTCGCGCTGGTCTATCCGGCCCAGTAGGCGTTCGCGCGGGGCTCGCCTTGGTGGTTGGGGTCGTCCCGGCCCGGGCATAAAGATCACGGTGCTGTGAGCCGGGGAGGAGGCGGGAGCGGTTCCCAGCCTTCCGGTAAGAGGACAGTGATGCGAGGATCCCGACTTGGCCTGATGGCCGTCCTGAGGAGGACCGGTGGTGAGTGCCCATCAACACGCCGTTGAGGAGCCGGTCGCGAAGAGGACGGCTGGCAGGATTCGCCGTCGCTCCGTCGCCGCCGGCGCGGTCGGTGCACTGCTCTTGGCGTTCGTGTGCGCGCCGGGGGCGGGGGCCCAGGCTCCGGCCAGCCCGGGGGACCAGGAGCTCTCCAACCTCGAGCACGTATTCAACTTCAACCCCGAGAACCACGACCCGGGCCAGGACCCATCGGTCGGCTCCGACCTCGAGTTCTTCACCCATACCGTTCCGCTGCGCGACTACGAGACGGGCGAGCTGCTGAACGCGAAGGGGAAGCCGCTGCCCAAGCCCAAGCCCCCGGTCATGGTCCAGCGGGATTTCGCGGTCATGGGGTCCTACCAGCGGGGCGGGTACGTGTTCGACATCACCGACCCGGAGAACCCCCAGTTCGTGAGCCGGGTCACCTGCCGACAACCCCGGAACGACGTCGGGATCAAGAAGTTCACCGACCCGGAGACGGGGCAGACGAGGGTGGTGCTCGCCCTCACCCAGCAGAGCGGGAACCCGTGCGGGGACCTCTCGAGTGTTGGGGTCCGGGTGAACTCGCCCGCTGGCCTGCAGGGCTTCCACGATGGCTTCCAGTGGAGCGGGACCGCTCCGGTGGCCGACCAGACGGCCGAGCTCGTGTATGCCGGCACCGGATGCAGCCCGGCCAGCTACGCGGGCGTGGACGCGCAGGGGAAGATCGCCCTCGTGGATCAGTCGGTGAGCCAGACGAACGAGGCTGACCGGTGCCCGATCGCCACGTTCTTCCAGAGAGTGCAGTCAGCGCAGGCGGCGGGGGCGATCGGGCTCGTCCACATTCCGGCCGAGGGCAGGGAGCCCAACGGCAACGCCACCGCCATCACCGGCGACATCCCCGCGATCGACGTCTTCCGGACGGACGAGATGCTCGCGGTCCGGGATGCGGTGATCGCCGGCACGGCGGTGGAAGCGACCCTGGGCACAAAGCCGTCCAAGGTCCCCCTGCTCGGCGAGGGCTCAGGGGGCATCGGCGTCTTCGACATCACCGACCCGTTCAAATGGTCCCCGATGTACATGCTCCGGACCGGTCACGGTGGCGTCCACAACTTCATCTTCCATCCCACGAAGCCCTTCGGGTACATCTCGAACGGGGCCCTGCCCGGGGCGATCAACGAGATCCCCATCGTCGACTTCACGGACCTCGACAGCCCCAAGGTGCTCACCGGCCGCGCACCGACCGAGGGCGGGGTGCACGACGTCGAGTTCAGCCCAAACGGAGATCGGGCGTACGCCGCGTCAGAGAACAACTACCGGATCTACGACACCACGGACCCGGCCAACCCGAAGCTCCTCTCGCGTACGCCGAACGTCGGCACGTACGCCCACGGGGTGTTCCCGAGCTCCGACGGCAAGCTGATGGTGACGAACAACGAGAGTCTCGCGCTGGGCGGCTTCTTCGCCGAGGGGACGGGTGTGTGCCCCGGCGAGGGCCTTGCGTCCTATGACACCACCGACGAGACGGCGCCGACGGGGCCGCTTGGCTACTACGTGCCAAACGTCATCGGGCGGACCGAAGACCACCGGGCGTGCACCTCCCACTTCGGCCGGTTCGCCCCCGACACGAGGGTGATGTCGATCGGCTGGTACATCGCCGGAACCCGGGTCGTCGACTGGTCGGACCCGACCAACCCGGTCGAGCTCGCCGGTGCGGTGCTGGAGGGCACCGAGACGTGGGCGGCGAAGTTCTACAAGGGGCCGTACGTGTACGCAGGCGACTTGGGCCGCGGCTTCGACGTCTTCCGCTGGAGCGGGGAGGGTCCCGCACCCTGGCTCCCCTAGGTCGGCCGCTTCGCGTACCACCCCAGCATTGAGAGGCAGCAGCCCCTCTAGATGACGATGGGGTCGACGTCGGCTCCGGTTGGCGACGCATGATGACCCCCTCGTCCGGGCCCGCCCGCTGCGGGCTTCCCCCGCGGCCCACGCACCCAACTGGCGCGAAACTCCAGGCGGCCTGCCCGCGCGGGCGGAAGCTGCCTACGAGGCAGCCGATCGCTCACGCGCGGCGGCCTCCGCGACCCTGCGTCCGGCGAACGTCGAGATGCCAGCCGGCCGCCGGCGAGACGCTCGCTTGCACCCCGAAGGCGCTAGCTGACCTGGTCACGACCCTGCTCCCGCCGTTCGTCCCCTGCGATCGTCTGCGCCTCGATCACGGAGACGGTCGCAACCGCCCAGGAGCGGGAGGGTGACGCTGTTGCTGCCTGGGGTGGCTGACGTCCGGCGCCGGCTACCGCGGGTGCTCGAGGCGAGCCTCGAGCGCAGAGCGGAAATTGGGACAGGTCAGGAGATCGCGGTGCGGGCATTCGAGCGCGTGCTCGATCAGGCTTCTTGGCTCGCTGCGCGGCCGCGATGCGGGCGTCGAGCTCCGCGACCTTGTGCTTGGCCAGCCGATCCCAGGCCCGTCGTCCCCGGCTGGTGGCCGGGACGAGCCGACCGATCTCTGCGAGCGTGAAGCCGGCGTCCTGGTAGAGGCGGATCAGCGCGAGGCGCTCCGCGCTCGACGGCGGGTAGTGCCTTCGCTGGCTGACGCGCTCTGCGGGTGTGAGCAGGCCGATCCGCTCGTAGTAGCGCAGCGCCGACGTCGCCACGCCGGCGCGGCGAGCTAGTTCCCCGATCGGCATCAGTCCGTTCTCGGGCATCTACCTCCCTTGACTTGAAGTGCGCTTCAACCGCGATGATCGAGCCCGATGCGCGACAGGTCAAGCGGGTGAAGCTCAAACAGCGGGTCATCGCCGCCGTCCACGCACAGTTCGGGCGCCCAGAGGCTTGTGGGGGCGCGCCGCGGGCCTGCTCATGGCCCACCGCTCGTCAAACCGCAGGCGCAACGCGTGGGCCGTGTCCCTGCTGGACGTGCGCCCGGACGACCGCGTGTTGGAGATCGGCTTTGGGCCGGGGCTTGCGATCCTCGAGCTCAGCCGGATGGCGCACGAGGACTACGTGTGCGGGATCGATCACTCCGAGCTGATGCTGCGCCAGGCGAGCCGGCGCAACGCCGACGGCATCCGGCGCGGAGTGGGCGACCTGCGCCTGGGCTCCGTCGATACCCTGCCCGCCTTCGACGCGCCGTTTGACAAGATCCTGGCCGTCAACGCGGTCCTGTTCTGGAATGCGCCCGACGCGCGCCTCGAGCAGCTCCCGCCGGCTGCTGCGCCCCGGGGGCCTGATCGCCGTGGCCCACCAGCCGCGCGGCCCAGGGGCCAGCGACGAGGTGTCGGCGGCCACCGGCCGCGGGCTCGCAGCGACGCTTGTCCGAGCCGGATTCTCACAGGTGCGGGTGGAGACCATGTGGCTCAAGCCCGCGGTCGTATGCGCGCTCGGCGTCAACGGAGCGGGCGCGTGACCGCGCCCACTGCCCGGCGTGGACCTGGTCCTCTCGTGCGCGTCCTCGGCCGAGCCGTCAACTCTGCGGTTGCCCGATTCCCCCGGAGCTGGTGGTTGTTCCGCGGTCCCGTGCGGAGGTTCTTCGACTCGCTCGCGCCCGGCTGGGACGAGCGCGTCCACTCGGACTCCGCCGAGTACCTGGCGCCGCTGGAGGCCGCGCTCGATCGCCTGCAAACCAACCCCGCCCGCATCCTCGACATCGGCACCGGAACCGGCGCCGCGGCGCTAGCGCTGGCCGGTCGCTACCCCGACGCCGACGTCCTCGGCATCGACGCCTCGGCGGAGATGGTCGCGCAGGCGAAGGCCAAGGCGGCGGAGCCGTCGGGCCGAGTGCGGTTCCTCGTGGTCGACATCGCGGACTTCGAGCCCGAAGAGGGGTTCGACCTGATCGCGATGCTCAATATGCCGCCGTTCTTCGACAGGGTGGTGGCCCTCCTGAGGCCCGGAGGCTTCGTCGTCAACGCCTCCTCGTACGGCTCCCGGACTCCGTTTTTCACCCCGGTTGGGTTGCTGGAGCGCGGCTTCGAGCGGCAGGGCCTCCGTGCGGTCGCCGCAGGGCAGGTTGGCCTGGGCACCTATTACCTCGCGCGGCGGGCCTAGCCGGCCAGCCGAACTGATGCGACCCGCTACGAACACTCGCATTTGGTTCTCCTTGTCACATCGCTTTGCTTGCGCGGGTCCTGGTGGTATGACCCGGCGCACGGGAGGGATGTGACCGATGGACGAGCAGGAATGGTTGGCGGGGCGGTTCGAGGAGCACAGGAGCCACCTGCGTGCCGTCGCGTACCGGATGCTCGGCTCGCTCAGTGAGGCGGACGACGCCGTGCAGGAAGCGTGGCTGCGGCTGAGCCGCTCCGACGCCGGCGCGGTCGAGAACCTCGGTGGGTGGCTGACGACCGTCGTCGCCCGCATATCCCTGAACATGCTGCGCTCGCGCAGCACACGCCGCGAGGAGCCCATGAGCCTGCGCGTCCCCGACCCGATCGTTGACCCGGCAGACGGCACCCACCCCGAGCACGAGGCCCTGCTGGCCGACTCCGTCGGCCTCGCGCTGCTCGTCGTGCTCGAGAAGCTGACGCCCCCCGAGCGGCTCGCGTTCGTCCTGCACGACATGTTCGCCATGCCCTTCAATGAGATCGCGCCGATCGTCGAGCGCTCGCCGGAGGCGACGCGACAGCTCGCCAGTCGCGCTCGCCGGCGCGTACGCGGCGAGCGCGCGATCCCGGACGCCGATCTCGATCGTCAGCGCGAGGTCGTCGACGCGTTCCTCGCCGCGGCCCGAGAGGGCGACTTCGACGCGCTCGTCGCGGTGCTCGATCCCGACGTCGTGCTGCGGGCCGACCTCGGCGGCGGCGTGTTCCAGGAGCTTCGCGGCGCGAGGCCCGTGGCGAGCCAGGCCCAGGCGTTCTCGCACGTGGGGCTGGTCGTGCACCGGGCGCTCATCAACGGGGCGGTCGGGTTCGTCGCGATGCGCGACGGCCGGCCGTTCTCGGTCGCCGGCGTCACGGTCCGCGACGGCAAGATCGTCGGGATGGACTTCCTCGCCGACCCCGACCGGCTCGCCGGGCTCGCCCTGACGGTTCGCGACGGCTGACCCAGGCGCGGGGGCGATATCGGCTCGGCCGGGCGGGTTCGGCACCGTCGATCGCTTCGAGCCCGTAGGACGGCGACTGCCAGCGTGTCGTCGGCCTCGAAGCGCCGGAAGACCGCGGCGAGCTCGTGCGCGGTGGGACCGTCGACCGCGCTCGCGGCCTCGGGGCGGTCCAGCGTGACGATCGCCACCAGGCCGTCGGTCTCGTAGTGCACGGCCACCTCTTTGCGCCTGCGTGTCACATCTCTGCGCCGCCGCGGGTCATTGCGTTGAAACGACCCGAAAGAAGCGAAGTTATGAGCGTACTCACGGTGCGAGCCAAGCTGAAGGAAGAGCACGTCGCGGACGCCGAGGCGGCGGTGAAGCGCATGTTCGCGGCCATCGAGCGCGAAAGGCTCGAGGGAATCCGCTACGCGTCGGTCAAGCTGGAGGATGGCGTGACGTTCCTGGCCATGCTGGAGGTCGAGGACGGCGTGGAGAACCCGCTCCCCAGCCTGCCGGAGGCCCAGGAGTTCTACGACAGCCTGCCGGGATGGTACGCCGAGGAGCCGGAGGTCGGACCGGGAACGGTGGTCGGGACCTACCGGCTCTTCTCCGACGCCGTCACGGCAGGATGAGGTGCGAGTCGCCGAACTCGCGCCAGAGGTAGCCGTGCTCGACCGCGGCGACGTAGGAGCGCTCGATGGTCTCCTCGCCGGCGATCGCCGTGAAGCATCTGCAGATGCGACGCGGCTGGCTCGTGCGAGCCGGTGCCGATCCCGTCGACCGCGTGGACGCCGCGGTCGGGCGTGACGACGAGCGTGGTCCAGCCTCGCCGGGCTGGAC
>JBOGFI010000177.1:0-21927 GCA_050743365.1 Acidimicrobiia bacterium
GCGCCGGCCGCCGCGGTGCGTGCCGCGGCGACGTCCGGGTCCTGGGTGCGGGAGCCGCAGCCGGGCCGGAAGTCGGGGAGGCCGGGCCCGAGGCCCCGACGGCCGGTGAGGGCCTCCCAGCGTTCACGGACCCAGCCCTCGGTCCGCTCGACGATCTCGCCCCGCTGCACGCGCAGCAGCGTCGGCACCGCCTCGAGGTCGAGGCGGAACGAGACCTCGAGTGACGTGTCGTCGACCACGTCCACGCCGTCGGGGAACCCGGGGTCGTCCTGCGAGTACACGGTCAGGGGTAGGTCTCCGTGCGCGAGCGCGGCCAGCACGGGGGCGACGAGCACGCACGTCGGGCACTCGCGCTTGACCACCGCCACCAGGCCGTCGGGGAGCCGGCCCTGCAACGGTGTCGCCGTCACGCCCCCGCATCCACGATGTAGTCGATGGCCCGGGTGAGGGTGGCGACGTCGTCGGGCTCGATGCCGGGTAATAGCGCGATCCGGAGCTGGTTGCGGCCGAGCTTCCGGTACGGCTCGGTGTCGACGATGCCGTTGGCGCGCAACGTCGCCGCCAGATCGGCGGCGTCGACGCCGTCGTCGAAGTCGATGGTGCCGGTCACGTGGCTCCGCTCGCCCGGCTTGGCCACGAACGGAGACGCGTGGTCCGACGCCTCGGCCCAGCCGTAGAGGATCTCGGCCGAGCGGTCGCAGCGCGACGCGGCCCACTCGAGGCCGCCGTTGGCGAGCATCCACTCGAGCTGGTGCGCGAGCAGGAACAGCGTGGCCAGTGCGGGGGTGTTGTACGTCTGGTCGAGGCGCGAGTTCGCGAGCGCGATCGGCAGGCTCAGCGACGGCGGTAGCCAGCGCCCGGAGGCGGCGATGCGCTCGATGCGCTCGATCGCGGCGGGGGAGCAGCACGCCAGCCACAGGCCGGCGTCGCTGCCGAAGCACTTCTGGGGCGCGAAGTAGTAGACGTCGAACTGGCGAGGATCGACCCGCAGGCCGCCGGCGGCCGAGGCGGCATCGACGACGACGAGGCCGCCGGCGCCTTCGGGGCGCAGCACCTCCATGCACACGCCGGTCGAGGTCTCGTTGTGGGTGAGCGCGTAGGTGTCGACTCCGGGATCGGAGCGTGCCTCGGGATGGGTGCCGGGGGGGGAATCGATCACCTCGGGCTCGTCGAGGTGGGGCGCGCCCCGCACGACGGCGGCGAACTTCGACGAGAACTCGCCGAACCTCAGGTGCTGACTCCGCCGCTCGATCAGGCCGAAGGCGGCCGCGTCCCAGAAGGCGGTCGTGCCCCCGTTGCCGAGCAGGACCTCGTAGCCCTCCGGCAGCGCAAACAGGGCGCGGAGGCCTTCGCGCGTCCGTCGCACCATCGATCGCACGCCCTCGCGCCGGTGGCTGGTCCCGAGGTAGGTGGACGAGCCCGCGGCCAGCGCCGCGACTGCTTCCTCCCGCACCTTCGACGGCCCCGAGCCGAACCGCCCGTCGGACGGGCGCAGCTCCGGCGGTAGGCGGATCTCGGCAGCCATCGCCGCCACCCTAGCGACCGCCTCCCCCGGCGGCCCTGCGATTCAGGCCAGTGCGAGGATCTCGTCGACGCCGGCTTCGAGCGACTTCGTGAACTCAGCTGTGTCGGGGATGGCAACCGCGTCGGTGTTGATGCCGACGCAGCACGTCCCACAGTGCGAGAGCAGCGTGACGTTGACGGCCGCGCCCGACAACGGGCCGAACGGGTACATGCGCTCGAGCTCGGCGCCGGCGAGGTAGATGGGGAACGGCGCGCCGGGCACGTTGCTTGTCACGAAGTCGGCGCCCTTGAGCATTGCGCCGAAGAGCGTGGTCGTCACCGCGGTCGGGAGCTGGTTGAGCACGCCCGCGAGCGCGTCGGTGAGCGCCACCGCGGGCTCGTCGCGGATCGCTCGGGCCCGCCGACCGACCTCCTCCATGCGCGCCGCCGGGTCCCGGATGGTGAGAGGCACCAGGAACCGGGCGGGGGTGAAGTGGTTACCGCCGAGGGTGGCGCCCTCGCCGCGCAGGTTGATCGGCATGACCATCCTCAGCTCGTCGACAGTCTCGCCGTGGAGCTCGTGGTAGCGCTGGAGCCCACCGACCACGGCGGCCACGAACGCGTCGTTGAGCGACCCGCCGACCGACTTGGCCGCCCGCTTGAGGTCGTCGAGCGGCACATCGATGGTGGCGAGCTGCCGGGCCAGGGTGCGGTCCCCGCATGATCGGCGACTGCGGTGTGGTGGCGGGCGCCAGGTAGGAGGCGACCGACCGGCCGGCGCGCACGGCAGCCTCGATGGTCCCGCGCGGGTCGCGCCCGGTAGCCCGAGCGCCGTCGAGCGCGCCCATCGCGGCCCGCCGGGCGATGCCGAGCAAACGCCGCCGCCCATGGTCGATCGAGCGGCCCACCAGGTCGAAGGGCCCGAACACGGGCGGGTCGTCGGGCACGGCGTCGGCCGCGAGCCCGGGCTCGGCCGGGTCGCGCTCGAGGTCGAACAACATCATCAGCAACTTCATGCCGCCGACGCCGTCGGTCATCGAGTGGTGCACCTTCATGACGAAGGCGGCCCGACCATCGTCGAGCCCTTCGACGAGGGTGTACTCCCACAGCGGCCGCGCCCGGTCGAACCCCGCCATCGCCGCCGTGCGGGCGAGGTCGAGCACCACCTCGACGGAAGCGGGCTCGGGGGCGCGGATGCGCCGCAGGTGGTAGGCGAGGTCGAAGTGGGGGTCAGCCGACCAGAACGGCGGGCCCATGCGCAGGAACGGGGTCACCACCCGCTGGCGCATGCGAGGGATGAGCCGGCTGCCCCGCTCGATCCGGTCGCTGAGCGTCCCCCAGTCGGGGCTGCGGTCGAACAGCAGCACGGTGACGATCGTCGACCGCAGCAGCGGGTCCTTCTCGATGTTCCACATGAGCGCGTCGGCGTCGCTCATGTGGAGCTCGAAGCGGTCGGGATCGTGCATTTGCCGGCCCCTCTAGGCGCCGTACTTCTGGAGGCGGCCGGCGTTGGCGAGCAGGAAGGCCATGAGGTCCTTCGTGGGCCGGAGGCCGAGGCCGCCCGCCCGGCACCAGCGCTCGCCGAAGTGGCCGACCTCGTCACGCCCGCACCGCTCACCCCACAGCAGCACCGGCACCGCGTGCCACGAGTGCGCGGCCATCTGGCTGGGCGTGGAGTGGTCGCCGCTCACGGCGACCACGTCGGGCCGGAGGTCCCGCAGCTCGGGCACGACCGCGTCGAGCTGCTCGATGGCGGCGATCTTGCGGGGGCGGTCGCCGTCCTCGCCGGCCGAGTCGGTGTACTTGTGGTGCAGGAAGAAGTAGTCGTGGTCGGCCCAGGCGCGGCGCAGGATCGCGACCTGCTCCGTGAGGTCGGCGGGCTGGCCGAGGACGTCCATGCCGAGCAGCCGCGCGATGCCGCGGTACATCGGATAGATGGCGACCGCCGCGGCCCGCAGGCCGTAGCGCTCGGCGAACCCGGGCAGCTCGCGATGGGTGTCGAAGCCGCGCAGGAGCAGGGCGTTCGCCGTGGGCTCGTCGGCGAGCCATGCCCGCACCTGGGCGTCGAGCTCGGTGACGAGCTCGGTGGTCCGCTTGGCGTCGGGATCGAACGGATGCGGCTCGAGCGGGGGGACGCCCGTCCGCTGCGGGTCGGTGTCGCCGACGCGGGGGTCGAGGCCGTCACCGCGGAGCACCACCAGCACCCGGTGCTCACGCTCGTGGCGGAAGAACACCTCGACGCCTTCGAGGCGCACACCGCCCTGGAGCCGGGCGACCACCTCCTGGGCCTCGGGGTCAGGGATGCGCCCGGCCCGCCGGTCGGCGACGGTCCCGTCACCCGCGAGGGTGCAGAGGTTGCCGCGGGCAGCCACGTCGCCGGGCCGCAGCTCGAAGTCGAGGCCGGCGGCGCTGAGCGCGCCGCGACCGAGCTCGAAGCGCTCGGGGTCGTAGCCGAACAGGCCGAGATGGCCCGGCCCGGAGCCGGGCGTGATCCCGGGCGCCACCGGCTCGACCAGCCCGGTCACGCCCTCGAGGGCGAGGCGATCGAGGTTCGGCGTCGACGCCTCCTCGAGCTCGGTCCCGTGCTCGGCGTCGGCGTAGCCGCCGAGGCCGTCCATCACGACGAGCAGGATCTTGGTGTCTGCCAGCTGGACGAGGGAGGTCAGCTCCATCGGGGCCACCGTACCGCCCCAACACGCAATCGCCCTACGGCGCCGCGGTGGTCGTGGTGGGCTTCTGCTCGTCCTTCCACGACGTGAGGTCGAGGGTCTCGTTCAGGTCCTCGAAGATCTTCTCGGCGATCAGGTCTCCGCCGGCCCGGGTGAAGTGGATCCCGTCGTCGGCCCGGTACTTCGTGAGCTGGCCGGCCCCATTGGGCAGGTAGTCGGCGTAGCTGCCCGCGCCGTCCTGGAACAGCGGGTAGATGTCGACGAACTTGACGCGTCCCCTGCGCTTCTGGGCCTCGGACCGGTAGATGTCGTTGATCAGCCGGTAGCGCGTCTCGGACCGCTCCATGTTGCGGATGATCGGGACCCCCACCCAGATGACCGTGCGGCCCTCCGCGACGATCTGGTCCATCAGGCCGCCGACGCGGCGGCGGTACTCGGCCTGCCACTCCGCGCTCCCGAACGGCCCGACCGTCGATCCGTCCGGCGCGTGGGTGAGGCTCTGGTCGTCGTTCGATCCCATCGTCAGCACGACGACGCCGGGGTCGAGTCGCGCCGTCTCCGCCTGCAGGTGGACGGGCCAGTTGAAGATCTCGGGCCGAGCCAGGCCGGTGGCCACCCGCCCGTCGACCGCGGGCACCACCGCCTCGATGACGCCCTCGCTGGCGCCGGGGAAGTGGGCCAGCACCGATTCGCCGGGTGTGACCGCAAGGGAGTCGCCGCCCACCCACATCCGGAGGCGGTCGGTGGGGGAGAACGTGCGCTTCACGGTCGTCGTGGTGGCCGGGGCGGTGGCGGGAGTGGTCGTCGGGCTGGGCAGGGACACGTGGATGTCGTCGTCGCCCTCGCGGCCGAGCGGGCCCTGGAGCCATTCCCGGGGGCGGTCGGTGTGGAGGAAGTGGCTGACGTCGGCCAGCGGCTCGGCGAAGAACCGGCCCACGTCCCGGGGCCAGCCGAGGGGCTGGCTCTGGGCGGTCTTCTCGATCGCCTGCGCGTTGAGCAGTGACCCCACGAGCAGGCAGCTGATCCCGACCACGACCACGTGCCCGGCCGCCATCAGGCGGCGCGGGGGCTCGTTCGGAGGCGCGATCGCGGGCATGGCGGTGCCCCGGGCGGGGGGTTGACCGGGCTGACGGGGTGGGCGGGGCGTGGTCGACGTGGCCATCTCAGAACTGGAAGTAGATGAAAGGGGCGACGCCCCGCGGCCCCAGGGTATTGGTGACCAGCAGGGCGAAGCCGAGCGCAATGCCCTGGGCGGCCGGCGAGAGCCGCGAGAACGCGGCCATGGCCCGGCCCATGACGCCCCGGGGGACGTACTGCGTCGCGATGCCGAACGTCACCGCCGCCAGCACCGAGAGCTTCACGAGCGGGGACGGCTCGTTCCAGTGAAACAGCAAGCGGGTGAGGATCTCGCGCGCGTTCTCGAACGACTCCGCTCGGAAGAACACCCAGCCCAGGCACACGACGTGAAAGGTGACGAGGCGCTGCCCGATCCGTCGCAGCGCGGTGTCGTCGGGGGCGGGCTCACCTCGGGCGGCTCGCCGCTCCCGGCGCCAGTGCTCCAACGCGAGGAACCCACCGTGGATGCCGCCCCATACGACGAAGGTCCACGCTGCGCCGTGCCACAGGCCGCCGAGCAGCATCGTGAGCATGAGGTTCCGGTAGGTGGCCCCGCGCGGACCGCGGTTCCCGCCGAGTGGGACGTAGAGGTAGTCGCGCAGCCAGCGTGAGAGCGTCATGTGCCAGCGGCGCCAGAAGTCCTGGAGGGAGACGGCCGTGTAGGGCCCGTCGAAGTTCTGCGGGAAGCGGAAGCCGAGGAGCAGGGCCAGACCGATGGCCATGTCGGTGTACCCGCTGAAGTCGGCATAGATCTGGACGGCGTACGCGTAGATCGACACCAGCACCTCGAACGACGAGTGCTGGTTGGGCGACCCGAACACCGCGTCGACGATCTCAGTGGCCAGGAAGTTGGCGATCACCACCTTCTTGAACAGCCCGATGAAGATGAGGAAGAAAGCCTTGCTGGCGTCGACGCGCCGCGGGTCGTGACGCTCCTTGAGCTGTGGCAGGAGCTCGGCGGCGCGCACGATCGGGCCGGCGACGACATGGGGGAAGAACGACTCGTAGACCGCGAAGTCGAGGAGGCCCACGGGCTCGAACGTGCGCCGGTAGATGTCGATGACGTAACTGAGGGCCTGGAAGGTGAAGAACGAGATGCCGATCGGCAGCGTGACCGCGATGATCTCGGGCGAGATCCCGATCCCGAAGCGGTCGAGCAGGTTCGTGGCCGAGCTGACGAAGAAGCCGTAGTACTTGAAGTAGCCGAGCACCGCGAGGTTGCCGGTCACCGCGAGCGCGAGGAACCCCCGCCGCAGGCGTTCCCCTTCGCTCCGGTGGATGAGAAGCGCGCACGTCTGGTTGAAGACCGTCGACACGACCAGCAGCGCGACGAAGCGGAGCTCGAAGTAGCCGTAGAAGTAGTAGCTCGCCGCGAGCATGAACAGCTTCCAGCGCGTCGGCCGGGGCATGAGGAGCCAGCTCACCGGGAGCACCACCATGAAGAAGATGGCGAAGGTGATGGTGGGGAAGAGCATGGTCCTCGGCCGCTCCGGGGAGCTCCAGCGCCTCCGGCCCGGCCCCCGGGGCGCGATCCTCCCACCTCGCTTGGTCGCGCTCGCTCGGCGGCAGGGTACCTGCCGCCGCCCTGCGGGCCGCTCGCTGCTTCCGCGCAATCCTGGCGGCGAGTCGCGGGCTGGCAGGCCTTCCGCTCTAGTCGATCGCGAACCGCACGATGACCTCCACCGTGAGCTCCTGGGTCCCCGGCTCGATCGGTGTCGCCGCGCGCTGATCGGCGACGTCGCCCTCGAGCACGACCGGAGGCCCGGGCTCGGCGCCCACCTCCTCGATCGACAGCACGTCGCCGAGGTCGAGGCCGGCTGCCCCCGCCAGCTGCTCGGCTTGGGCCCGGGCACGCTTCACGGCCTCGGCGCGGGCCGCGGCCACCAGGTCGCCGGTGTCCTCGATCGAGAACGACACCCCGTTGATCCGGATGTCGTCGCCGGCCACGGCGGCCGCGGCGTCGATGATGGCGCCGGCGCCGTCGAGCTCATGGACCGTCACGATCACCGCGTTCGCGACCTCGTAGCCGGTGATCTGCTCGCCGTCGTCGCCGAACACCGGGCTGACGTAGAGCTGGCTGGTCTGGATGTCGTCCTCCTCGACGCCGGCGCGTCCGAGGGCCTCGAGCACCTTGCCGGCTATCCAGCGGCGGCGACCAGCACGAGACCGGCGAGGGCGCCCACCCAGGCCTTGGATCGCTTCGACATCGGTTGCTCCTTCCCGAGGTGATCCGGTCGCTTGGACGACCGCAAAGCGCACTAGGTTCCCGGTCATGACCGAGCCCGTGTTCGGGGGCGTCGGCGTGGCGCTGGTCACGCTGTTCGACGACGACGGCGATGTCGATACCGCGGCTACCGCGAAGCTGGCGGCGCGTCTCGTCGATGCCGGGCTGCGTGCCGTCGTGGTCGCGGGCAGCACGGGTGAGGCCGCCGCCCTCTCTGCCGACGAGCGCATCGGCCTGCTCGACGCGGTCCGCGCCGAGCTTTCGGCGGAGATCCCGGTGATCGCGGGCACAGGTGCGCCCTCGGCGCGCCAAGCGGCCGCGCTCACCGCCGATGCGGCCTCGCATGGCGCCGACGCGGTGGTCGTGCTGTCACCGCCGGGATCGCTGGATCTCGACGGCTACTACCGCACGGTGACCGCTGCTGCGGGCGAGACCCCAGTGCTCGGGTACCACTACCCGACCGTCTCGCCGCCGGGCATCCCGGTCGAGGCGTTTTCGAAGCTTCCCGTCGTCGGGCTCAAGGACTCGAGTGGCGACCCCGAACGGCTCCTCCGGGAGCTCGAGGAGTGGGACCGGCCGCTCTACACGGGGTCGTCGGCGCTGCTCTCGTTCGCGGGCCCGCTCGGGTGTACCGGCGCCATCCTCGCCCTCGCCAACGCCGAGCCCGAGCGCTGCATCGAGGCGTTCGACGGCGACGCCGGCGCCCAGCGGGCGCTCACGCTCGCCCACGTCGCCGCCCACGAGGCGTTCCCGCGCCGGTTGAAGCAGCTGGTCGCCGACCGGTTCGGGACGTCGGCGGTCACCCGGACGTAGCGCGCTCCCTGCCGAATCGCTCCTCCAGCCGATAGAAGCGTACCGGGGTCCCCCACAGCACCGCGTCGAGATCGGTGCCGCCGAGCCCGTGCTCGTCCGACTCCTTCAGGAACGAGGTGACGGCGTCGGGATAGAGAGCGTCGGGATGGGGGAAGTCGCTGGCCCACATCACGTGGTCGGCGCCGACCTGCGACACCACCCAAGCCGCCAGCGGGTCGTCGGGGTCGGTGCAGATCACGCACTGGCGGGCGAAGTACTCCGACGGGGTGAGCGTGAGGCCGGCGGTCTCCGACTCGGCCATCCACTCGGCGTGCGAGTCGAGTCGAGCCAGCCAGTAGGGAAGCCAGCCGGTTCCCGACTCGAGGAACGCCACCCGCAGCCCGGGGTGCCGCTCGAGACCGCCCTCGAGGACGAGACCCGCCATGGCCGCCATCTGCTCCATCGGATGCGACATGGCGTGGCGGACGGCGAAGCTGTCGCTCACGTCGCGCCCGATGGTGGGGCCGCGCACGCCGAGGCCCTCGTGGACGGCGAGCACCAG
Source organism: Acidimicrobiia bacterium (assembly GCA_050743365.1). GTDB lineage: Bacteria > Actinomycetota > Acidimicrobiia > IMCC26256 > JACDBD01 > JBOGFI01. Next base: position 8,867 of record JBOGFI010000177.1, read on the forward strand.
GCTGCTCTCCTCGAGCGCGTCGTACAGCGGGTCGTACTCGCGCGAGCCGAGCCCGCGCCCGTACAGATGGTTGGGTCGCACCATGACGCCCGGGAGACCGATCGCGGCTGCGTGCCGGGCCTCGTCCACCGCGAGCTTCACGTCGGCGAGCGGCACGAGGCCGATGCCGGCGAGGCGCGAGGTGTCAGCGTCGCAGTAGCCGGCCAGCCAGTCGTTGTACGCCCGGCACGCCGCCGCCGACGTCGCCGGCGCGAGCTCGGGCTGGAAGGGCACGAACAGCCCGATCGACGGGTACAGCACCACGGCGTCGATGCCCTCGGTGTCCATGCAGCGCAGGTACTCGCGGGCCGAGCAGCCGTCGGCGAGGAAGTCGGCGATCTTCTCCGGGTCACCGCAGGGGCGGCTCGGGGTCGTCGATGGCAGGTCCATCGGGCTCCGTCCCGGCGTTTGCGCTTCGCCGAAGAGGCCGCCCGGCTCGATCACGTGGGCGTCGGCGTCGAGGATGCGCCGCCCGTCACGCACGACGCGGGCCCTCGATGCGTCCCTGGACCACCAGGGCGGTCGTCGGGAGACGCATCTCTAGGACTGGCGGCGGGCGGCGAGCCCGCCGTCGAGGGGGATCACCGTCCCGCTGACGTAGGTCGACTGGTCGCTCGCGAGGTAGAGGGCCGCCTCGCACACGTCGTCGGCGGTCCCCAGCCGACCCATGGGTGTCCGGCCGGCGACGAACCGCTTGATCCCCTCGGGATCGTCGGTCTGGTGGGCCACCTTCAAGAACAGCCCCGCCTCGCACGCGCTGGGCGACACGACGTTCACGCGCACGCCGTCAGCGGCGTGCTCGATGGCCGCCTGCTTGGCCAGGTTCACGAGCGCGGCCTTCGACGCGCAGTAGGCGGCGTAGCTCGGCGACCCGATCGCGCCGAGCACCGAGCCCAGCAGCACGGCGGAGCCGCCCCCGCTCTGCACCATCGCCGGGATGGCGTGCTTGAGGCACAGGAACGGCCCCTTGAGGTTCACGTCGATCACCCGCTGCCAGTCGTCGTCGGTGGTGTCGGCGAGCGCGGCCCGGACCTCGACCGCCGCGCTGCACACCAGTGCGTCGAGACGCCGGTGCCCGTCCGACACCGACTCGAACAGCGCCGACACGTCGTCCTCGCGGGTGACGTCGACGACGGCGGCCTCCGCGGAAGCGCCGTCGGCGAGCAGCCCGTCGGCCACCCGGCGTGCGCCGGGCTCGTCGACGTCGACCACCACGACCCGCGCCCCCTCGGCGGCGAAACGGACCGCGATCGCCTCGCCCAGGCCCGAGGCGCCGCCGGTCACGACCGCGGTCTTGCCGAGCAACCGCGAGCTGACAACCGTCATCGCAACGCGGCCAAGCCGCCGTCGCAGGGGATGACCGCGCCCGACGTGTAGGCCGACAGGTCGCTGGCCAGGAACAGCGCGATGCCGGCGACGTCGGCGGCCGTTCCCAGCCGGTGCAGCGGGATGTTGTCGAGGAGGCCCTCGACGAAGCCCTCCCCGTCGTCCATGCCCGCCACCACCTTGCGAAAGCGGGGCGTGTCGATGGAGCCGGGCGCGATGACGTTGGCACGCACACTCGGTCCGTGCTCGGTGGCGATCTGACGGGTGAGCGCGACCAGGCCCGCCTTCGCCGCCCCGTAGGCCGCGTAACCCTCGGAGCCGATCAAGCCCAGCACGGACGCGGTGTTGATGATGCTGCCGCCGCCGTCCTCGCGCAGGTGGGGCATCGCGGCGCGGCACGCCCAGAAGATCGCGCTGAGGTTGGTCGCGATCGTGACGTCCCACTGCTCCTCGGTCGTATCGACCAGCCGTCCCGACATCTGGATGGCGGCGTTGTTGTAGAGCACGTCGAGGCGGCCGAAGGCCTCGACCGCGGCGAGCACCATGGCGTCGTTGTCGGCCCGGCGCGAGACGTCGGCGTTGATTGCGACTGCCTTGCTCCCGGCGTGCTCCACCAGCTCGACCGTCTCGGCCGCGCCGTCGTCGTCGACGTCGGCCACCGCGATGCGGGCCCCGTGCTCCGCGAAGCGCACCGAGGCGGCTCGGCCCTGCCCCGAGGCAGCTCCCGTGATGAGCGCCACCTTGCCGTCGAGGAGCCGCCGATCAGGCACGATTCGGACGCTAACGACAAGCTGACGCGAGCGTCAACGTCTCACGGCCGGGCGCGCCCGCTCATGGGAAAGCGCCCTTGACCGACAGAAAGGCGGATATCTAACATCCGGAATATGCGGCTCTCCGACGGAGTCGAGTGGGGTATTCACTGCGCGGTGGTGCTCTCGTTCCTCCCGCCCGGCGCCGCCCTGCCCGCCGGTCGCCTGGCCGAGTACCACGGCGTGCCCACGGCGTACCTGGCCAAGCACCTCCAGGCGATGTCGCGCGCTGGGATCCTGGAGGCCGTCCCCGGCCCGGGCGGCGGCTACCGGCTGGCGCGTGTCGGGGCCCGGGTCTCGATGCTCGACGTCGTCGAGGCGATCGACGGCGACGAGCCGGCCTTTCGCTGCACCGAGATCCGCAGGCGAGGCCCGACCGCGGTCCCGGCCCGCGAGTACCGCGTGCCGTGCTCGATCCAACGGGTGATGGACCGCGCCGACGCGGCGTGGCGGGCCGAGCTGCGCCGGGTGTCGATCGCCGATCTCGTCGGGATGCTCGGCGAGACCGCGCCGCCAAGAGCGCTGGCCAAAGGGATCGCATGGTTCCAGGAGGTCCTGACATGAAGGTGTTCCTTACCGGCGCGACCGGTGCGATCGGTCCCGCCACGATCCGCCAGCTGCGCGCCCATGGCCACGACGTCCGGGCCGTCGCTCGCGGCGAAGTCAAGGCTGCGCTCGTCCGGGAGATGGATGCCGAGCCGGTGGGCGTGGACCTCTTCGACGCCGCGGCGGTGAAGAAGGCAGTGGCCGGCAGCGAGGCCGTGCTCCATCTCGCCACCAATGTTCCGCCGATGCGCCAGGCGCCCAAGAAGTCGGCGTGGGCGACCCACAACGCGCTGCGCACGACGGCCACCGAGCATCTGGCGCGGGCCGCCCTCGACGCCGGTGCCCGCACGTTCGTGAAGGAGTCGGTCACGTTCGTGTACCCGGACCGGGGCGACGCCTGGATCGACGAGGACGTACCGGCCGACGAGTCGATCGGGATGCTGGTGCCGACGCTCGAGGGCGAACGGATCGCGCTCCGCTTCGCAGCCGACGGTCGCGCCGCGGTCGTGCTGCGGTTCGGCCTCTTCTACGGGCCCGACACCCGCCACACCGAGGAAGCGCTGCGGATGGCGCGCTGGCGGCTGTCGACGGTCGCGGGCAAGCCGTGGGCGTTTATGTCGTCGCTGCATACCGACGACGTCGCCAGCGCGGCGGTGGCCGCGCTCGAGGCACCGACCGGCATCTACAACATCTGTGATGACGAGCCCCTGACCCGACGCGACTACCTCGATGCCTTCCGACGGGCATTCGCGCTCCCCAAGCTCTTCATGACGCCACCGTGGCTGCTGCGCCTCGTCGGGGGGCGGGCGTCGCGGGTGCTCACCGCCTCACAGCGATGCTCGAACCGGCGGTTCCTGGAGGCGACGGGCTGGGCGCCTGTGTACCGGAGTGCGCGCGAAGGATGGGCCGCTTCGGCAGCGGCACGAGCGAAGGAGGAGTCCGATGCGTGACCGCGTACTTCGAGTCGTGTTGGCGCTGCTTACGCTGGGGAACGTACAGGTGGGTGTGTGGGCGACCTTCGCTCCCCGCTCCTTCTACGACGACTTCCCCGGGGGTGGCCGGTCGTGGGTCGCACCGGACGGCCCGTTCAACGAGCACCTCGTCCGCGACTTCGGTGCCACCAACCTCGCGCTCGGAGTCCTCACGATCGCCGCGCTGGTCTGGCTCACCCGTCCTCTCGTCGTGACCGCCGGGCTGGCGTGGATCGCCTACGGCGTCCCCCACCTCGTGTACCACCTGCGCCACCTCGACGTGTACGAAACCGGCGACCAGGTGGCCAATGTCGTCCTTCTCTCGCTCGCGCCGGCGGCTGGAGTGGTGGCCGTCTGGCTCGGTGCCAAGATGGCCGCATCGGCGACAGCACCCCGCTCTTCGGCTTCGAGCACGTCGGCGTAGCCGGGCCCCGCGGCGCGCGCCTCGTCGACGTCGACGGGAGCGTCCCCGAACGGGGAGCGACCGTGGTCGTCGGGCCGTCGGGCGCGGGCAAGTCGACGCTGCTGCGCCTGTGCAACCGGCTGGAGGCGCCGACCTCGGGGACGGTGCGCTTTCGCGGCGACGACGTCGCCTCCCTCGACCCGCTCGCCCTGCGCCGGCGGGTCGGGATGGTGTTCCAGCGGCCCACGCCGTTCCCGGGGACCGTGCGCGACAACCTCATGGTGGCCGCCCCCGGCCTCGACGACGGCGCCGCCAAGGAGGTCCTCGGCCGTGCCGACCTCCCGCCCCGGTTCCTCGACCGGCCCGCCCACGAGCTGTCGGCCGGCGAGGCCCAGCGGGTCTGCCTCGCCCGGACGCTGGTCACGGTCCCCGAGGTGCTCTTGATGGACGAGCCGACCTCGTCGGTCGACCCGCGCTCGCGTCGGGCGCTCGAGGAGATGACCCGCGCGCTCGCCACCGACGGCGTGCCCGTCTTGTGGGTGACCCACGATCACGGACAGGCGCGCCGCCTCGCCGACCATGTGATCGTGCTGGCAGCCGGCCGAATCGACTACGCCGGGACCATGGACCGCGTGGAGCGCTTCCTCGATGACCTCTGACATCGGCTGGGGTGGGCTGGCGGCGTCGCTGGTGCTCGTCGCCGCCACCGTCGTGCTCTCTCTCTGGCGCCGGCTCGGCCTCGAGCGCAGCGTCGTCTGGGCCGCGGCGCGCTCGCTCGTCCAGCTGCTGGCGGTCGGCGTCGCCCTCGACCTCGTGCTCGACCCCGGGCGAACGCTCGCATGGTCGTGGCTGTGGGTGGCCGCCATGCTCGCGATCGCGGCGGCGGTCGTGCGCTGGCGGGCCCGCGAGGTGCCGAGTGTGTTCCAGCTCGCGCTGGCCGCCTTCGGCGCGGCGGCGGTCGTCAGCCTGGGCGTGTTGTTCGGGCTGGGGGTGTTCGAGCTCGAGGGGCGCACGCTCATCCCGCTCGCCGGGCTCATGCTCGGGAACTCGATGGCGGCGACCGTGCTCGTCGCGAGGCGAGTGTTCGAGGAGCTGCGCGACAAGCGCGACGAGGTCGAGGCCCGCCTGGCGCTCGGCCAGCCGTCGGCGGAGGCGGCCCGGCCCTACCTGCGCGCCGCCCTGCGGACTGCCCTGGTCCCGCAGATCGAGACGACCAAGGCGGTCGGCCTGGTCGTGCTGCCGGGCGCGATGACCGGCCTGATCCTCGCCGGCGCCGAGCCGCTCGACGCGGTGCGGGTACAGGCGGCCGTGATGTACCTGGTGCTGGGGGCGGTGGCCACGACCACGGCGGTCGTCGGCATCGGCGTTTCCCGGCGGCTCTTCACCCCCGACCACCGTCTCGTCCGCATGGAGCGCCCTGCCGACGAGTAGGGCGCCGCCCGGCAGGCCTGGGTCCCAGCGCCTCAGCGGCGGCCTGCGTTGGGGCGCTTGCCGTGGTTGGCCTTGTTGCGGCGGGCGCGCAGCTTGCGCTTCTTCGTCTTCTTCGACATGGAGGGGTCGAGGCTAGCCGGACGGGCCGTGCCGCATAGGGTGAGGAGCGTGGAGCGCCTCGGTCTCGTCGGGCTCCCCGACTCCGGTCACGGCCGGCTGTTCAGCGCGCTGACGGGCCTCGACGCGCCCTCTGGGTTCGACAAGACACCGGGTGTCGCCCAACTCCCCGACGAACGGGTCGACCGGCTGGCCGAGATGTCGAAGTCGAAGAAGGTCGTGCACGCCACGTTCGAGCTCGACTACATCCCCGGCGTCGCGCCCGGAGGCAAGGCGGGCGAGGGGCTCGGCGCCAAGCTGCTCGGCTCGCTGCGCGACTGCGACGCCATCCTGTTCGTGCTCCGCGGCGGCCTCGACCCCGCCGACGACCTCGCCACGCTCGAGTACGAGCTGGTCCTGGCGGACATCGCCTCGGTCGAGCAGCGCCTCGACCGCCAGCGGCGCACGGCGAAGGGCGACCAGTCGCTCGCCGCCGAGGTCGCCGCGCTCGAGCGGGCACAGGCGACCCTGGCGGACGGCGGGCCGCTCTACCGGTCCGACCTCACCCCCGAGGAGCGGGCGCTGCTCGCACCGGCCTTCCTGCTCACGAACAAGCCGGTGCTGGCGGTGGTCGACATCGGTGAGGACCAGCTCGACCGCAGCGAGAGCATCGCCGCCCCGTTCGGGGCCGGCGCGCTCGCGGTCTGTACCGAGCTCGAGGCCGAGATCGCCGCCTGCCCGCCCGAGGACCGCCCCGAGCTGCTGGCGAGCTTCGGCCTCGACGAGAGCATCCTGCCCCGTCTGGCTCGCAGCGCCTATCACCTCCTCGGCCGCCGGACGTTCCTGACCACGGGCGAGAAGGAGAGCCGAGCCTGGTCGTTTCGCGCCGGCGCCCGGGCACCCGAGTGCGCCGGTGTCATCCATTCCGACCTCGAACGCGGCTTCATCCGGGCCGAGGTGATCGAGTGGTCCGAGCTCCTCGACATCGGCTCGTGGGCCAAGGCCAAGGAGCTGGGCAAGCTGCGGGTCGAGGGGAAGGAGTACGAGGTGCAGGACGGAGACGTGCTCGAGATCCGGTTCAACGTCTAGAGGTTTGCTGATGCCGTGGCTCGTTCGTGAGGGCGACGTGCTGGCGGCGGCAGAGGTCGCCGAGACGCGTCGGGCGCGGCGCCGGGGCCTCCTCGGGCGCGACCACTTCGAGGGTGCGCTCGTGCTGCGTCCCTGCCGCAACGTCCACACCGCCGGCATGCGCTTCACCGTCGACGTCGCCTTCTGCGACCGCGACGGCGTCGTCATCAAGACGTGCTGCCTGCAGCCCTGGCGGCTCTCGCCCTTCGTGGGGCGCGCCGCGATGGCGATCGAGGCGTCGTCGGGAGCGTTCGAGCGCTGGGGCCTGCGCGTGGGTGACAAGGTGGAGCTCAAAGAGTGAGACGGGCCGGCGCGCTCGTCCTGGTCGCCACCCCGATCGGCAACCTCGGCGACCTCTCACCCCGGGCGGTCGAGGCCCTGCGCGACGCCGACGTGATCGCGGCCGAGGACACCCGCCGCACCCGCGCCCTGCTCTCGCACGCCGGGGTGGCCGCCGGTCGACGCTTGCGCGCGGTGCACGGCCGCAACGAGAGCCGCCTCGCGGCCACGGTCGTGGACCAGATCCGCGACGGCGCCCGTGTGGTGTACGCCACCGACGCCGGCATGCCCGGCGTCTCCGACCCGGGTGAGCGGCTCGTGCGCGCCTGCCTCGACGCCGGGCTCACGGTGGAGGTGGTGCCGGGCCCGAGCGCGCTCCTCGCCGCCCTGGTTGTCTCGGGCCTGCCGACCCGGCGGTTCGTCTTCGAGGGCTTCCTGCCCCGGAAGGGCAGGGCGAGAGCGGAGCGACTCGCCGGCATCGCCGCCGAGCCCCGCACGGTGGTGCTGTTCGAGTCCCCCCTGCGGGTCTCCGAGACGCTCGCCGACCTGGCGGCCGCCTGTGCCCCCGCCCGCGAGGTCGCCGTCGCCCGCGAGCTCACGAAGCGCTTCGAGGAGGTGTGGCGGGGGACGCTGCGAGCGGCGGTGGACCACACCTCCGAGGTCGAGCCGCGGGGCGAGTACGTCCTCGTCGTGGGCCCGGCGCCCGGGGAGAGGGCCGAGGTCGCCGCCGACGACCTGAACAGTGCGCTCCGACAGGCTCTCGACGACGGGCTGTCGGCACGGGACGCGGCCGCGCAAGTGGCGAGCGAGCTGGGCGTCGCGAAGCGCCGCGCTTACGCCGCCGCTATCGAGTTGGCTCGCGATCAACGAGGGTGAGGGCGCTCAAGCAGCTGCCGCACACGAGCCTGCCCGAGAACTCGACCAGCGTGTCCGCGTCCCCGCAGAACACGCAGCGCGCCTCGACCTTGGTGAGCACGATGCTGTTCCCCTCGACCGAGATCTCGACCAGGTCGCCCTCACCGATGCCGAACATCCGCCGCATCTCGGCGGGCAGCACGACCCGACCCAGCGAGTCGACCTTGCGAGCCATCCCGGTCGCGGTCATACGCCGCTCCTCTTGCTCGAACTCCGCCCTTGGCCGCCGGGGCCGGTCGGTATCGTAGGTCGGTCGTTCGACGCAGGTACGGTGCCATGACTCGCCATCTCATCACGAGCGCACTGCCCTACATCAACGGCATCAAGCACCTCGGCAACCTGGTCGGCTCGATGCTGCCCGCCGACGTCTACAGCCGGTTCCTCCGCCTCCGGGGCGAGGAGGTGCTCTTCATCTGCGCGACCGACGAGCACGGCACGCCGGCCGAGATCGCCGCGCTCGAGGATGGCCTCGACGTCGCCGAGTACTGCCGGCGGCAGCACGCGATCCAGTCGCAGCTCGGCGACGCCTTCCTCCTCTCGTGGGACCACTTCGGGCGGAGCTCGTCCGTGCAGAACCGGGAGCTGACCCAGCACTTCGCCCGCCGACTGGAGGAGGAGGGGCTGATCGAGGAGCGGGTGACCGAGCAGGTCTATTCGGTCGACGACGGCCGGTTCCTCCCCGACCGCTACATCATCGGCACCTGCCCCCACTGCGGCTACGACAGCGCTCGCGGCGACCAGTGCGAGAACTGCACCCGGCTGCTCGAGCCCACGGACCTGATCGAGCCTCGCTCCGCGGTCAGCGGGAGCACGAACCTCGAGATCCGCGAGAGCCGGCACCTGTTCCTCAGGCAGTCGGTGCTCGCCGGCGAGATCCGGGCCTGGATCGACCGGCAGCACGACTGGCCCGTCCTCACCACCTCGATCGCCTACAAGTGGCTCGATGAGGGGCTCCACGACCGTGGCATCACCCGCGACCTCGACTGGGGCGTACCCGTCGACCGGCCCGGTTACGAGGACAAGGTCTTCTACGTGTGGTTCGACGCGCCGATCGAGTACATCGCCGCCACCAATGAGTGGGCCGATCTCGACTCCGGGCGCGACTGGCGGTCGTGGTGGTACGAGGCCGACGACGTCGCCTACACGCAGTTCATGGGGAAGGACAACATCCCCTTCCACACGGTGGGATTCCCGTGCACGCTGATCGGGTCACGGGAGCCGTGGAAGCTGGCCAGCTACATCAAGGGCTTCAACTGGCTCAACTACTACGGCGGGAAGTTCTCCACGAGTCGCGGCGTCGGTGTGTTCATGGACGATGCCATCGGGCTGCTGCCGGCCGACTACTGGCGCTACTTCCTGATGGCCAACGCCCCGGAATCGTCCGACAGCAGCTTCACGTGGGAGGCGTTCGCCGGTGCCGTCAATAAGGATCTCGCCGACACCTTCGGGAACTTCGTGAACCGCTGTCTCACGTTCACGCGCCGGAACTTCGGCGAGCAGATCCCGGCCGGGGCCGCGCCGAGCGAGGCTGAGCACGCGCTCGTGGCTGATCTGCGATCGCGGATCGGGGAGTACACCGCCCTCCTCGAGGACAAGCAGTTCCGCAAGGCCACCGCGGAGCTGCGGGCGATCTGGGCAACCGGGAACGCCTACTGGGAGCAGGCGGAGCCGTGGAAGGCGGTCAAGGCCGACGAGGCCCGGGCGGCGACGATCCTGCGGACCGGTGTCCACCTGGTCCGGCTGTTTGCCCTGCTGGCGTCGCCGATCGTTCCCGAGACCGCCGGTCGGGTGCTGGAGGCGGTGGCCCCCGACGCACCCGTCCACTGGCCCGAGGGCGACCTCGCCGCCGAGATGGAGGCGCTCGCCCCGGGCGCGCCGTTCACCGTGCCCGAGGTGCTGTTCCGCAAGCTCGATCCCGAGGACATCGCCGCCTGGACCCGCCGCTTCGGCGGCGCCGAGGAAGCCAAGTCGGCGTAGTGGGGACGTGACCTCCGGCAGCGAAGACCCGGCGGCCGAGCGAGCGCGACCAGAAAAGTGGGTCGACAGTCACTGCCATCTCCAGTCGCTCACTGGTGGCGCCGATGCCGCCGTGGCCCGGGCCCGCGAGGCGGGGGTCGAGTGGATGGTTTGCGTGGGCACCGACCTCACGACGTCACGTCAGGCGGTCGAGTTGGCGCGCCGCCACGCCGACGTGCACGCCACGGTCGGGCTGCACCCGCACGACGCGTCCCATCTGGCCTCCGAGTGGGAGGGGCTCGCGGCGCTAGCGCGCGACGACGCGGTCGTGGCGGTGGGCGAGGCGGGCTTCGACCTCCACTACGAGCATTCCCCACGCGCCGAGCAGCAGCACGCCTTCCGGGCCCAGGTCCGGCTCGCCGCCGAGCTCGACCGGACGCTCGTAATCCACTCGCGTCAGGCGTGGGACGACACGTTCGGCGTCCTCGAGAGGGAGGGCGTCCCCACGCGGACCGTGTTCCACTGCTTCACCGGTGGGCCCGACGAGGCCGGCCGGGCCCTCGCGCTTGGCGCCTTCATCTCATTCAGCGGGATCGTCTCGTTCCCGGGCGCCGACCCGGTTCGGGCGGCAGCGGCGGTCTGCCCGCCCGATCGGTTGCTGACCGAGACCGACGCCCCCTACCTGACGCCGGTCCCGCACCGCGGCCGCGAGAACGAGCCCGCCCTGGTGCCGGTGGTGGGCGAGGCCCTGGCCCGCGCCGTCGGGCGTCCGGCCCCCGAGGTCGCCGCCGCGACCACCCGCAACGCCGCTTGGGTGTTTAGGACCCCTTTGGGAGGGAAACCCTGACCCTCACATGAGCGGGGTAGGACGAGTGGGGGCACCTGATGGTCGTTGACGGGGGCGGAGGCCCTTCGCTAGCGTCAGTGGTACCCCCGATCGCGGCTTGACCGGCTCGCGTCACGAGCACGGCGACCGCCGATCCCTCGGGAGGGCGGACCCGATCACCGAGCACCCATCACGCGCCGCGTCCCGGTACGCGGCGCACCGGCACGATCACCGCTCGCGGCACTACGCGCTGCGGGCCGTGCGGCCGTCCCCGGCCCGGGCCCGGCCCGCCGACGCGCGCGCGTGGCTGCCGCTGCCCGACGTCGACGACCTCCCCGCGCTGCCCGAGCAGGCCGAGCCCGACCGGGTGAGCCGCGCCCGGCCTACGCCGCGTCGTGGCCCCGACGTCCGTCCCGTCCCTCGCCGGCCTGAGCCGGTGGTGCGGCCGTCGCCGGCGCGCGCCGAGCCTCACGACCCCGATTCGTGGTTCCCGCTACTCGCCCTGGAGGCGCTGCTCGAGCCCGACCGCCTCGTCGACTCCGGTCAGACCCGCGCCGTCGAGGTCGCCGAGCCCGACCTGCCGACCGCCCCGGCGGCGAGGGCCTCGCGCCGCGAGCTGCTCGCTGTCCGCCGGGCTGCCCGCCTCCGCCGCCGGCGCCGGGTGGGCGTCGTCGTGCTGTCGGTGGCGACACTGGCCGCCGCCGCCGCCGTCCGTCCCCAGCTGGCCGGGGCGCAGGACCCCGAGGTCACGCTGAGCGTCGGCGGCAGGGTGCTCACCCGCAGCACCGACGCCGAGACGGTCGGCGGGTTCCTCCGGGAGGCGAAGGTGAGGCTCGCCCCCGACGACCGGGTGGAGCCGATGCCGGCGAGGAAGGTCCGCGACGGCCTCGAGATCACGGTGTGGCGCGCCTTCCCGGTGCACGTCGACTTCGATGGCAGTCTCGCCACCGTCCGGACCACGCGCACCACCGCATCGGCGCTGCTGCAGGAGCTGGACCTCGAGCCGGAGACGGTGGCGGTGAAATCGGCGCCCCGCCGCATCGGCCGCGGGGCCGCGGTCGTGTTCCGCACCCGCCGCAACGTGACGATCACCGTCGACGGGACCACGCAGCCCCAGGAGTCGCTGGCCCTGAACGTCGACGAGCTCCTCGCCGAGAACGCCGTCCTGCTGGGGCCGCTCGACCAGGTGAGCCCCCCGAGGGAGACCTCGGTCACCGACGGGCTGACCGTGAGCGTGGTGCGGGTCACCAACGACGTGCTGAGCGTCGACGAGCGGCTGCCGTTCACCGTGGAGCGGCGCGAGGACCCGAACCTTCCGACGGGACAGGAGCGTGTCGTCCAGGAGGGCGTCGCCGGAGTCCAGCGGGTCACCTACGAGCGGACGCGAGCAGACGGGCGCGAGGTCGGTCGTCGTCCGATCTCCAAGGTGCCGACGCAGCCAGCGGTCCCGAAGGTCATCGCGATCGGCACCGCGCTGCCAAACAGCCGTGTCGGCAGCGCGTCGTGGTACGCGAGCCCGTTCGGCTCCGACTCCTGCGCCACCAAGGAGTACGTCCCCGTGGGCACGATCCTCCGGGTCACCAACCTCGGTTCCGGCGCCTCGACCACCTGCCGGGTGGCCGACCGGGTCGAGGCCAACCGGGTCGTCGACCTCGACGACGACGTGTTCCACCAGCTCGCGCCGCGAAGCCACGGCGTGTTCAGCGCCAGCATCGACTGGTAAGCGCCGTCGTACCGCTAGTGCACCTTCGCGGAGGTGGTTGTGCCGTTGGTTAGGCGGCTTCCGCGATTCTCGCCGGGGGCGGCGAGCGACTCCCCTTGGTGGGGTGGCCTGGTGCCAGGCGGGACCGGCGCGCGTCCATGTGGTGGCGGCGCCGGTCACGCCGGGCAGGCACGGTGCCTGCTCGACGGTGCGTGACGACCACGGGTGTGGTCGTGTGTCCGCCGCCTCGGGCGGCGATGTTGCGGGCGGCGACGAGGTCGCGGTGCCCGCGGTGTCCGCAGTGCGGACACGAGAACCGGCGGCCGTTGGGTTTGGGGACCGGCCGGGCGCACTCAGGACAGGTCGATGAGGTTCGGCGTTCGTCGACGCGCATGACGGTGATGCCGGCGCGTTCGGCCTTGTCGACCAGCGCACCGACGAGGTGGGTGCGCCGCCAGGCATGCAGGCGCCGGTTCTGGTAGCGGCCGGCATCGCGGCGGGTGATCCCGGCGGGGTCGCCGACGACGAGGGTACCGACGCGCTGGGCGATCGCCCACGCGACCACGGTCTTGGCCGCCTGGTGGTGGGCGTGACGGACCCGGCGCCGGGAGCGGGCCTCGGCGCGGCGCTGGGC
>JBOGFI010000178.1:0-5036 GCA_050743365.1 Acidimicrobiia bacterium
GGTTTGATCGGCGCTGGTGGGGACAACCAACGGTTGGCGGCCCGGTACACCTGTGAGCCGGGCCGCCTCGCGTTCTTTGTCCCCTCGAGCGCCGATCAAACCTCGCGGACCCAGCGGGGGAGGTGGACGTCCTCCACTCGGTGGAACACCACCCGCACCGTCTCGCCGATCTCGATGGTGGACGGGTCGACTTCGTTGATCGGCCCTTCCGGTCCCGAGACGAGGTTGCCCACGAAGCGGATCGAGGGGTCGTCGTCGAGCGCGACGACGATTGCGTTGTAGGGCGCGAGCCTGGCGTAGGCCGGCAACAGCGGCGGGTGGGGGACGATGAACGACCAGATGGTCCCCCGGCCCGAGCACGCGACCCAGCTGCTCTCGAGGGACCGGCAGTGCGGGCACATGGGGCGTGGCGGCATGCGCCACCTCCCGCACCGGCCGCAGGCCTGGACGAGCAGCTCGCCGCGCGCCGTCCCCTCCCAGAAGGCGGCCGCGTCGGGGTCCTCGACGTCGGGAAGGAGCAAGCCTTCTTCCAGCGCGACCCCCGTCCTATCTCCGCAGCAGGAGCGCGCTGGTCGGAACGCCCTCGCCGCTGGTGACGAGACACGTGTCGGCGCCGGCGACCTGGCTGGTCGACGTGCCGCGCATCTGACGCACGCCCTCGAGCACGAGGTTGAAGCCGTGCACGTAGGCCTCGCTCATGCCCGCCCCCGAGGTGTTGACCGGCAGCCGGCCGTCGGGCCACTCGATGTTGCCGTCGTCGGTGAACGGTCCTCCCTCACCTCGGGCGCAGAGCCCGTAGCCCTCGAGGGAGAGGATGATCAGCGGGCTGAAGGCGTCGTACAGCTGCGCGACCTTCACGTCGGCGGGGCCGAGGTCCGAGGTCCGCCACAGGGCGTCGGCGCACGCCCATGCCGGGCCGCGCAGCGGGTCGTCGCAGAAGTAGTTGGTCATGGTCTGGTGCTGGCGGGGGAGGGCCTGCGCGAACGAGTGGATGTACGCAGGCGGCTGGGGCAGGTCACCGGCCTGCTCGGCCGAGACCACCACGACCGCGAGCGCGCCGTCGGTCTCGAGGCAGTTGTCGTAGAGGCAGAGCGGCTCGGAGATCCAGCGTCCCTGCATGTACTCCTCTCGGGTGAGCGGCTTCCCGTACATGGTCGCGGCCGGGTTGCGGTTGGCGTGCTTGCGGGCAGCGAGCGCGACGTTGGCGAGATGGTCTCGAGTCGCGCCGTGCTCGTGCATGTACCGGCGGGTGAGCATCGCGATCTCGTCGACCGGGCGCACGACACCCCACGGCCGGCTCCACTGCCAGTGCCCGGTGATCCGGCGGCTCACCTGCGCCCACGGGCGGCTGGTCTTCGCGGCGCGCTTGCGCGCCCGCCACGCGAGCGCCACCCCGCACTGCCCCGTGGCCACGGCCATAGCGGCGTGGCCGACGACTCCGCATCCCGCGCCCCCGCCATAGCCGACCTCGGAGAAGAAGGTGAGGTCACCGAGGCCGACGCTGCGGGCCACGTCGACCTCCCGGCCCTCTTCCATCGAGAACATGGCGAGCCCGTCGACGTCGCCCGGCGCCAGCCCGGCGTCGTCGATGGCCGTCGAGATCGCCTGGCACGCGAGCGAGAGCTCCGAGTCGGGCAGCGCCTTGCCGAACGCGGTCTGGCCGATCCCGGCGATCGCCGTCCTGTCGGTGAGGGGACCTCCCATCAGCCAACCCGGGCCACTACCAGCCCTTGAACTCGGGCGGGCGGCGCTCGACGAAGGACGCCACGCCTTCGGTGGAGTCCTCGGTGCCGGTGACCATCTCGACGAGGAGCGCCTCCTCCTCGAACAGGGTCGCCCGGTCGACGTCGAGCGACCGGTTGAGCAGCCGCTTGGCGAAGCCGATGGTCCTCGTCGGCCCGGCGGCGAGGCGTTCGGCCCACTCCTTCACGGTGGCCTCCAGCTCCGCCGCCGGCACGACCTTGTTCACGATGCCGAGCCGCGCCGCTTCGGGAGCCGGCAGGTCGTCGCCGAAGAACACCAGCTCCTTCGCCTTCTGGAGACCGACCCGCCGCGGCAGCAGGTACGTGCCCCCGCCGTCGGGGATGAGGCCGCGCCGGACGAACACCTGGATCAGTCGGGCGTGCTCGGAGGCGACGACGAGGTCGGACGCGAGCGCGATCTGCGCGCCGCCGCCGGCCGCGGCGCCGTTGAGCGCGCACACCACCGGCTTCTCGCAGTCGAGGATGGCAGCGATGAGGCGCTGGATCCCGGTGCGGATCATGCGGGCGGCGTCGCCGACAACCCGGTCGGGCGTTCCCTCGGGCGCGGGAGGCGAGGCCGCCCGTCCGGCCCGGAGGTCGGCGCCGGTGCAGAAATGCTTCTCCCCGGTCGAGGCGATGACCACCGCCCTCACTTCCCGCGACGCGCTGGCGTCGGCCAGGAGATCGATCATGCGGTTGCGGACGTCGGGCGTGATGGCGTTGCCGGCGTCGGGGCGGTTGAGCGTGAGCCACGCGACGCCGTCCTCGACCCGGTGCTGGAGCTGCTCCTCGAGCGGCGCCTCGCTCAACTGGCCACCACCAGGGCGTCGAGCGCCACCGCGCCTCGGGGCCGCACGACCAGCGGGTTGACGTCCAGCTCGGCCACGTCATCGGCGAGGTCCATGGCCAGGCGCTGCACCTTCATGATCACGTCCACCAGCGCGCCGACGTCGGCGGGCTCGGTGCGGCGCGCGCCCTCGAGCAGGCGGTAGCCCCGGAGCTCGTGCAGCATCCGCTCGGCTTCGTCGCGTCCGAAGGGCGGCACGCGGAAGGTCACGTCCTCGAGCACCTCGACGAGGATCCCGCCCAGGCCGACCATCACGACCGGACCGAACAGGTCGTCGTGCGACATGCCGACCACGGTCTCGACGCCCCCGGTCACCATCTCGCACACGAGCACGCCATCGATGGCTGCCTTGCGGTCCGCCCGCTGCGCCGCTGCCAGCAGCTCCCGGTACGCGGCGCGCACCCGGCCGGCGGAGTCGACGCCGACGCGCACTAGCCCCAGATCGCTCTTGTGCAGGAGGTCGGGCGACGACACCTTCATCACCACCGGGTACCCGATCGCGCCCGCCGCCTCCGCGGCCTCGGCCGCGCTCCCGCACAGCACGTCGCGGCTCGGCTTGATGCCGTATGCCTCGAGGAGCTTCTTCGAGGCGTGCTCCGTCAGCGCACGACCGGGCCCCGCCTCGGCCAGGAGCCTGCGCGCCTTCCTCGCCGCCGGGAGCGGCTGGGTGGGAGCGTCGTCGAACGGTGAGCGATACCGGTCGGCGAACGCCCAGTAGTCGAGGTACGCCTTGACCGCCGTGACGCAGTTGCCGAACGTCCGGAACACGGGCAGGTCCGACTTCAGCAGCACTTCGGTGTAGGCCTCCTCGGTGCCCAGCGGCGAGCCCCACACCACGAAGATCGGCTTGTCGGTCGTCTTCGACACCTCCACCAGGTCGCGCGCCATCGGCATGCTCATGGTGGGCAGCGCCCCGGTGATGGGGCAGATGATCACGTCGACGTTGGGATCGGCCACGATCAGGTCGAGGATCTTGCGTCCGGCGGGGGTCATGACCGGAGGCCCGCCGCAGTCGACCGGGTTCGACACCCGCAGGTAGGAGGGGATCAGTCCGTCGTGCAGGCGGCGCTGCGTCCCCTTCGTCAGCTCAGGGAGACGCAGGCCGGCGGCCGCGACGAGGTCGGCCATGTGCGCGCCGGTGCCGCCGGAGATGGCGTAGATGCACACCCCGTCGCCCGGCGGCCGCCCGGTGCGCGCGAACGCGGCGGCGGTGTCGAGGAGCTCGTCGAGGCCCTCGACCCGCGTCACGCCGAACTGGCGGAACAGCGCCGAGGTGACCGCGTCCGATCCCGTGAGGTGGCCGGTGTGCGCCTTGGCCATCGACTGGCCCTCGTCGGTGCGTCCGACCTTGACCACCACCACCGGCTTACGCAGCCGGGCGGCATGGTCGGCCGCGAGCATGAGCGTGCGGCCATCCTTGAAGCCCTCCACGTAGGCGCCGATCACGCCGACCTCGGACTGGTCGGCGAAGTACCGGACGAAGTCTGCGAACTCGAGGTCGACCTCGTTGCCCGTCGGCGCCCAGTGCGTGAGGCGGATCCCCATCTCCTGGCCCTGGAACACGGGGCGGCCCTGGTGCCCGCTCTGGGTGACGAGCGCGATCGACGGTCCGGCGAGGTCGTCGCGGAAGTCCTCGAAAGCGTTCAGGTTGGTGTTGGGCCCGAGCAGATGGGTGTCGCCGCTGGCTACCAGCTCCGCCAGGCGGGCCTCGAGCCGCTCGCCCTCGCCGCCGGCCTCGGAGAACCCGGCGGCGAAGATCACCGCGAAGGCGGCCTTGCGCTGGAGGACCTCCTCGAAGCTGTCGACCGCCTTGCCGGTGAGGATCACGGCGAGATCGATGTCACCGGGCACGTCGAAGATCGTGGGGTAGCACCGCTCGCCGGCGACGGTGTCGTACTTCGGGTGCACCGGGTAGAAGGTGGCGCCGTGCTTGTCGGCCCAGGCCTTGAGCTTCGTGGTCATGGCGGTGTTGGGCTTGCGCGACGTCTCCGAGGCGCCGATCACGGCCACCGTCCTCGGGTGCAGGAACCGGTCGAGGTCGACGTCGCGCAGGCGCAGCGGGCGCCCGCTGACGTCGACGACGGGACGGGCGGCCTCGGGCGGCATGCGGTTTCTCCGGGCTTCTCGGCGCGGGACGGGCGGTCAGTATGACGCTCGAGTCAGTGTTCTCGCACCTCCCGGTTGCGCTGTAGGGTCGGGCGCGGCCGGCCTGCCGGGGGGAACCATGCGTGTCGTCGTGGACTTCGACAAGTGCAAGAGCAACGCGGTGTGCATGGGGATCGCGCCCGAGGTGTTCGAAGTCCGCGACGACGGCTTCCTGTACATCCTGAACGAGACGCCGCCCGAGGAGCTGCGTCCCAAGATGGAGGAGGCCGTCCGGCAGTGCCCGACCCAGGCGATTTCTCTAGAGGCCTGAGGCGACCGGCCGCGCCGCAGGTACCCTGCGG
>JBOGFI010000179.1:0-6397 GCA_050743365.1 Acidimicrobiia bacterium
CCCCCCACGTCGGGGTCGGAGGCCGCGCCCAGCACGAGTACACAGAATTCATCTCCCCCGATGCGGGCAGCGATGTGGTGCTCGCCAGCGGCCTCGCGAAGGATCCGCGCGATTGCGACCAGTGCCGCGTCTCCGCTGGCGTGTCCGTGGCCATCGTTGATGCGCTTCAGATCGTCGACATCAACGAACAGGAGGGAGGCGTCGTGGTGGTCGGCGCGCTGGAGGGCAGCGATCTCCAGGCCTCGCCGGTTGTAGAGGCCGGTGAGGGGATCGTGGAGGGCGAGGAGCCGGAGCTCCTCCTCGACCCGGCGGCGCTCGGTGACGTCCTGGATATGGGCGAGCACGCAGGGTTCTGGATCGCCGGATTGCAGGAGCGACAGGGTGACATGTGCATGGCGGACGGACCCGCCGATCGTACGGACGCGTAGCTCGACGCCGTGCCCGTCAGAAGTGCCGGCTTGCACGGCGGAGATCTCGTGGCGGGCGGCGGTGCGATCGTCCGCGTGCACGAAGTCCAGCATCCTGCGGCCGATGAGATCAGATGCGGTGTACCCGAGGGTGTTGGCGAGGGCATCGTTCGCCGCGAGAAGGGTGCCGTCGGGACAGACCATGCTCATTCCGATCGGAGCGTCCTCGAACATCCGCCGGAACTGCTCCTCGCGGTCGCGCAACGCGTCCTCCGCCGCCCGCCGTGAGGTCACGTCGAGAGCGACGCTACGGCTTGCGATGACGCGACCGGTGCCGTCGTGGACGGGCTCGGCGGTCAGGCTGATCCATACGCTCTCACCGTCGCTCCTTCGCATCTCCAGTTCCTCGTCGCGCAGGGTCTCTCCGGCGGCGAAGCGTTGGAAGAGCTGGGCCGCGCGGGCGCGACCATCTTTCGTGTCGGCGTAGAGCTCGAGCACCGAGCGCCCGGCGAGAGCGCCGGGCTCCGCGCCGAGCAGGGCCTCGGCCCTGTGGTTCGCGGCCACGATGCGGGCGTCAATGCCCACCGAGAAGTAGGCGAAGGGAGCGCGCTCGAAGAAGTCGCGGTAGTGGTCTGCGCCGGAGCGGAGATGGGAAGAGCGCTGTCCGTTCAGAGCGGCATGGCCCAGCACGGCAATCTCGGCTGGGAGGGCGTCGAGGCACGGCGCCACGTAGCCGTCGATCTCCGACGGTTCGAGTGTGCCGCGCCCGACACCGTCCAACGCCGGCGGGTCGGCATCCGCATCCGTGTCGACCTCGGCGAGCAGCAGCTGCACGGCCTCGGGTTTCCACTGGCGACCGGCGCCGTCGTGCAAGATCTGGCGAGCATCGCTTGCCTGTAAGCCAGCACGGTAATGACGCGTGTTCACGATCGCGTCCCACGCATCGCTCACGCTCACGATCGCAGCTTCGAGCGACAAGTCGTCGCCCGCGAGCCCGTCTGGGTACCCGGTGCCGTCGTCGCGTTCGTGGTGCCAGCGCACGAGTGGCGCCACCGATTGCAGTGTGCGAGAGGCCTCGAGCAGCGCGGCGCCGCGCTCGGAGTGAGTTCGTATGGCGTCGAACTCCGCGTCGGTGAGCCGCCCGGGCTTCGTCAGGATGTCCGTGGGCACGACCAGCTTGCCAATGTCATGCAGGAGCCCACCGAGTCCGACGTCGCGCAGCCTCCGCGGAGACAGTCCGGTGCGCTCGCCGAGTCGCATGGCCAGCACGCACGTGCGGACGACGTGGTCGCGAGTCTGAGCATCCTTGCGATCAAGCGCGGCGACGAAGGCGTGAACCTCGGGCGCCAGTCCGAGCTCCAGGGCCGCCAGAGGCTCCCGTGCGACGACCGGCGTGAGCGCCGTTTCGAGCGTCCCCTCCCAGCGATAGGCAACGAGCAGCGCGATTGCAGTCGCCAAGGCAGCGGCGGTGTCGATGACATGGGCGGCCCACCACGCCGGTGAATCCCACGCCGAGACGAGCCCGAGCAGCGCGCCCGCGCCGAGAACCCCGATCGAGACCGCGGCAACGAGCGAGGCCCGTCGCCGACCGATCGCGAAGAGCCAGCTTTGGCGGACAACCAGGACCATCGTGACCGAGCTGACCGTGAATGCCACCAGCCAGACCACCGCCCCCCGCTCGGGCACCGAGAGATCCGGCACCGCCAACAGCACGCCAGACGAGAGCGCCGTGGCTGCGACGACACCCCAGGTGAAGCCGCGCCAACGACGAGCCAGCCAGGGCGCTCCGTGCGGGATGACGAGCGGCAATGCAGCCACTGCGCCCGCCGGAAACGCGAACAGCATCGCCGTCGCCGTGACCGAGTTGGGACCGAAGAGATAGCCCGGAGCGGTCAGCCCGTGCACGAGTGAGAGCGCCGAGAGGGTCGTCAGGGAAGCACCCAGGAGCGCGATCTCGGCGAGTCCGCGGCGCAGCCCGGCGATGACGACGGCAAGCGATACCCCCAGGCACAGCCCGGCGCCGACTGCCACCAACCAGAAGAGCAGCGCCGGATCGCTCACGATCAAGGAGGGGTTCTCCCCGCGAAGCACGAGCACCCCGCACGCCCCGGCGACAGCCACAGCCACGACGACGCCAGGCCGCCAGAGCCTCATAAGCGATACATCGGCACAGCTACACGAGAATTGAGCCCCTGGGATCGAACATCGAACGCTGATTCGGACCCGTGGCTCCGGGACGTAATCGGCGACCACCATCCGGCGTGGGGCCAGCCGGGATCGCCGGGTCGATCGCCGGCCAGGTGGCGTCGTTACGAGATCTCGAAGAGCGGGCTCGTCACCATGAGGCCGACGCCGTCGGTGGCGGCGAAGAACCCGAAGAAGATGAGGCCTGCGCCGGCCAGGGCGAGGTCCTTCATGAACTGGGTCATCTCCTGCTGTTGTGGCTGCCCGGACGGATCGGTCCAGAAATGGTGGACGAGAAACGCGGCCGACAGCGTGAAGGCGCTGATCATGAGTGCGCCCAGGTCGGCCCAGACGCCGATCGCCACCGAGAGCCCTGCGGCGATGATCCACACGCCGCTCAACCGCACCGCCACCCCTGGTGCGGCGACGCCGCGGGAACGGGCGTATTCGACGGTCCCGCTGCCGCCCACGAGGTGAGCCATGACACCAGAGCTCACGAAGATCAGGGCGAACAGGAATCTTCCCACGAGCACGACGCCTTCCATCCGGAGCCTCCTGGCTCAGCCCGACCTCGACGAGCGCCGGGCGCGCTGACACGTCCTTCACACCTTCAGTTGTTACTGCTGGCTCATCGGTACGAGGTAGGAGATGCGCTCGTAGGGCGGGTCAGCCTGGCCCATCTGGGTCATGGCGGCCTTGAGGACGGCGCCGGCTTCCGTCACCCGGTAGAGCCACGACTCGGCGGCGCGGGCCGGGGGCACATGATCGGCGAGAGCGAGGGCGGCCTCTTCGTAGTAGGCGCGGACGTCCATGGCGACCGCGGCCGGGTCGCCGGGCAACCCGGCGTCGGCCCAGGGGACACCCTCGGCGACGCGGGAGAAGGCGGCGAGCGCATCGGGGATCCCGTCGGGGTCGACGACCCGTCCGACCTGAGTCCCACCGCCGGCCGCCCGGGCCCGCTCCCAGGCGGGTCGGAGCGCCCGGGCCTCGTCGACGGCGGCAGGCACCGCGGGGTCGTAGCGCGGCGGCAGCGGGCAGGCCAGGGGCTGGTCGGCCTCGTCGACGATCGTCTCGGGGAAGTCCTCCAGGACCGGCCCGGCGGGCCGGTCGAGGAGCGCGAACGCCGCCTCGAGGACGCGGCGCTGGAACTCGGGGTCGCGTGGGCGACCGAGCGGGCGGCCGAGCGGGAACTCGCAGTGCAATGCCCGGGGCGGATGGCTGCGCTCGATCTGAGGACGGACCAGCGACAAGGCGACGGTGGCGAGACCGGCGGCCTCGATGACGTGTGCGAGCGTGCCCACGACACGCGTGCACATCGGTCAGACCGGCGTGAGCAGCACCACGTCGACGCCGTCGTCTTTGAGGAGCGCGCCGGCGGCGGGCCCGCTGTCGATGACGATCGTCGACAGGTCCATGATCGGACCGGTGAACGACAGGTGGCGGAGCGCGACGGCGCCGATGGCACCCTCGGTGGCGAGCTCGTCGAGGCGGTCGATGGGGTAGGCGACGTTGCAGTCGGCGGCGATCCCGCTGCGGTCGAAGTTCGTGCTCTGATGCCCGACGATGAGTTCCCGTTCGTCGCGGTCCAAGATCTTGAAGCCGGTCTGGCCCTCTTGAGGGCGCCATTCGTCACCGGGTTGCATCAGGCCGGCGGTGGTGACCAGCGCGACCGTGGCCTCGTCCAAGGGAGGCGGGGGTGTGAACGCGGTGGTGTCGAACTCCGGTACCGGCAGGTCGGCCACCATCTGGCGCATGTCAGCGTCTGCCACAGGAACGTCCCCTTCTCGGATCGTGCGACGAGCCTAAGGATCGCGGCCGTGTCGATGAGGGTGGGGCGCCGGGGTGGCGCGGCGGCGACCTCGACCTGGGAACCGCGCGATGAGGAGGCCTGCCGCGCTTCCCACCGCGACGGCGAGCGCGGTCTCGGCGGGTGCGCCGCCGACCAGCGCCGGACCGTCGAGGCCACCGAACGGCCACAGCAGCGCGACGCCGAGCGTCGCTGCGGCCACGCTCGCGGCAGCCAGTGCCACGACCGGTCCCCAGGGCAGTGATGCAGCCGCGTCGAGCCGGGCCGTCACCGGGCCGGCGGCCGCCACGATCAGCGGCGCGAAGTGGTAGGTCGTCCCCCGGTTGGCGAACGCGAGCAGCAACCACAGCGCCAGCGCGCCCCCGATGGTCACGGCCGGCTGCCCCCACGAGCGTACGGCGGCCCACGACAGGTCCCGAGACGCCATGCCACCGGAACCCTTCTCGGTGCGAATCCCTTCCCGTTACCCAGGAACCCTTTTGGTCTCGGGGGAAGCGCTGCGTAGCCGAGCGAACAGGGCGAGGGCGACGAGGGCGAAGCCGCAGCCCCAGGTCAGCCAGTCGCCGTAGCGGACGTAGGGGGTCTGGCCCGTCGTCGGGGTGATCTGGTCGGTGACGATCTCGTTGACGAACAGGTCGGTGGTGTCGTGCACGTCGCCATCGGGCTCGATGATGCCGCTGATGCCCGAGATCGACGCATGCACGAAGGGCCGGCCGGTCTCGGCGGCGCGCATCTGACTCAGCGCGAGGTGCTGGGCGGCGTTGCCGGAGCGTCGGTAGGAGCGGTTGTTGGTCGAGACGACGACGAACTGGGCGCCGTCACGCACGAAGTCGCGTACGAGCGGGCCGAATGCCGACTCGAAGCAGATGATCGTCGCCATCGGGCGGCCTGACACGTCGAAGAGTCGGCTACCGGGACCTTGGGTGTAGTCGTAGGGGATGCGGTCGAGGATGCCGAAGCGGTCGAGCATCCCGCGGAGGGGGACGTACTCGCCGAAGGGCACGAGGTGCTGCTTGGCGTACTTGCCTTGGAGCTTCCCGTCGGGGTCGAACAGCACGTTGGTGTTGAAGTCGCGACCGTCGGGCGCGGGCAGTAGCGCGTTGACGAGCATCGCGGAGTCGTGGGCGGCGCCGATGTCGAGGATCCGCTGTCGCAGCTCCGGATCCTGCGTGGGGTTGCGGTTCAGTGACGACTCAGGGAAGACGATGAGGTCGTAGTTGCCGTCGAGCTGCTGTTCGGCGAGCTCGAAGTGCTGCTCGACGACAACGCTCTCGAATTCCAGTGGATCGGTGATGTCGCGGTTCTGGTCGTTGCCCTGGATCGTCGCGATCCGCAGCGGCCGAGCGGCCTCGGCCGGCTGGAAGCGGAAGGCGTAGCCGAACCCGGTCACCGCGACGACCGCGGCGAGCCCGGCGGCGGCCGCGGCCGTCCCGTTCCAGGAGCGGGCCCAGGTGGCGGCGAGCGCGTCGAGGAGCAGGCCGTTAGCCGCGACGACGAGGAACGTGACGAGGGCGACGCCACCCCAGCTCGCCAGCGTGCGCGCGGCCGGTACGTCGTGTAGGGCGGCGCCGGTCTCGCCCCACGGCAGGCCGCCGAAGGGGAAGCGGCCGCGCAGCTGCTCGAACACGACCCACAGCGCGGCCGTGAGCCACGGCGACCGCAGGCCGTAGCGGGCGAAGAGCGCGACGAGCGCGCCGGGCGCCGCGACGTACCAACCGCCGGCCACGACGAGAGGGACGAAGGCCACCGCGCCGAAGTACCAGATCCACGACAACAGGACGCCGAAGAACGCGATGCCGAACCAGAAGCCGTAGAGCGCGGCCCGGCGGGGTGTCGCGTCGCGCCAGGTCCACAGGAGCGGGACCATCGCGACCAGGGCGAGCGGCCCGAGGTCGAAGGGCGGGTACGCGGCCGCGAGCAGCAGCCCCGACGCCACCGACGCGCAGACCCGGCGCCAAACCGGTGCGTCCCACCGGGGCCAGTGCAACCAGCGCGGCCA
>JBOGFI010000180.1:0-2627 GCA_050743365.1 Acidimicrobiia bacterium
GCTCACGCGCCAGCTCTACCGCCCGTTGACGGAACTCCGGTGGCTTCGGCGCCGGCATCCAGACTCCTCTCCGAGATGGTCACTACCACCTCAGTGCAGGTATCCGGAAGAGCGGGGGATGCTCAGGCGTGGCCGGTGATGGCTCTGGTGACGAGTCGATTGTCGGTGTCGGCGCTGTTGGTGTCGAGCTGGAAGAGTTCGGCGAGGTCGTGGCGGTCGCGTAGTTCGGCGACGGCGGTCGCGTCGGGGTCGAGGCTGGTGGCCATGCGCTCATGTAGGGATCGCGTCGCGGCCTGGGTGATGGCTTCGAGGGTGGTGCGCTGGTCGTGGAGTCGGGGCATGTGGTCTTCGGGGGCTTCGGTGTCGAGGTCGCGGTGGCGGACGGTGTAGAGGCGGACGTCGCGTCGGCCCCGGGTGAGTCCGACGTAGATGCCGGGCTGGGTGGAGGTGTCGGAGGCGAGGGTGCGAGCCGCGTCGTAGGTCTCGCCTTGGGCGGCGTGCGACGTGAGGGCGTAGGCGTGAGTGAGGCCACCGGTGACGTGGGGCCGGAGGCTGCGGGTGAGGAAGTCGGCTGGAACCTCGATGGGTCCGCGGGCCTCGAAGTCGACGACGAGCGAACCGTGATGCTTGGCGGTCGGCGGACGGACCTCGACGACGGCGCCGCGGGTGCCGTTGCGGACGTAGCCGCGCGGTCGCCCGGCGGGATGAAGCTCCTTGGCGGGGGTGCGCGAGATGACCTCGTCGCCGGCGCGGAACTCTTGGCCGCCGACGCTGAGGGTAGGGCCGTAGAGGTGTCGGTCGGCAGCGAGGAGACCGCGGGCGCGGCGGTTGAGCTCGCGTCGTTCGCGATGGTGCTCGGCGACCATGCTCGATGGCGGCAGGTCGGGCTGGTCGTGGCGACGCTGTCGGTCGACGTACCAGTCGGCAACGAGCTTGTCAAGCAGCTCGTCGGCGCTGTCGGCCTCGACGATGCGCTGATCGCCTTCGAGGCGCTCGAGGGCTTCGGCGATCTGGCCGTGGCGGTACTCGCGCAGCGCCAGCCGCACCTCGGCGAGGTCCTCGCCGCCTTGGCGGCGCAGCTCGGTGAGCTCAGGGGTGCGTTCCCGGTGTTGGGTGACCAGCGCTCGGAAGGCGCCGCCGGCCGCCACGGCCGAGTGTTGGGCGACGTCGCCGACGAGGCGGACGGTGGCACCGGTGGCGCGCGCGTGGCCGCAGAGGCGGGCCAGGTTACGGGTGCTGATGGTGGAGGCCTCGTCGACGACGATGACGGTGCGCGGCCCGAGGATGCGATCACGGTCGGGCCCGGCGGTGTCGAGGCGGGTGAGCCAGTACTCAAGGGTTTCGGCGCGCATCCCGGTGGCACGCCCGAGCACCTCGGCGGCGGTGCCCTGCTCGGCAGCGCCGAGCACGGTGAAGCCTGCGGCTTCCCACGCGGCCCGGGCGGCTTCGATGGCGAAGGTCTTCCCTGAGCCGGCGGGGCCGAGCACGCATTGGAACTGGTCCCCGGCGCCGCACATGGCGCGTATGACGGCGACCTGATCGATGTCGAGCGCGGGTCGCTCCCCGACCGCCGCCGCCGTGACCCCGTCGGGGACGGCGCCCGCGCCGGTGTCGATGCCGGCGGCGAACGCGTCGAGGATGCGCTGCTCGGCGCGCAGCACCGCCGGAGTCGAGTAGAGGGCCTCGCCAGCGACGGCGGAGATGGCGTGACCGTCGCGGCGGCGGATGACATCGGCACTCCGGGTGTTGTCGCGTGCCGTGTCGAGGGCGACGACGTGCTGAGAGGCGAGAAACTCGTCGGCGAGATCGGTGATCTCGGCCGCTGCGAGGCGATCGTGTGCCCACTCGGCGACGTGTTGGATGACGTCGCGCCGATCGAAGATCGCGCTCTGCTCGGTGACTCCATGGGCGCCAGCCAGCTCGTTGATGAGCTGTTGGCGGTTATCGAGGGTGACGGTTCTCAGTTCGGGTTGGCGCCCGAAACACGCGGCGCGTGCCGTCGCATCGAACCCCGCCTCCTCCAAGCGTTGCTGCCAGTCGCGGCGCAGCTGCGCAGGATCGACGGTGTCGGCTTTGGGGTTGCGGCTCTGGTAGGCAGCGACCTGTCGCCCGGAGGCCGAATGAACGCCAGCCTCGACGGCAAGGGAGTCGATCTCGTGCTTGCGGCTGCTCATGGCCGCGATCGCGGCCCTCGGGACCCCGACGACGTCAGCGAGTCCGTGCACGACCTCGCCCCACTCCCAGCCGAGTCGACGAGTGAGCTCGTGGCGCAGCTCGGCAGCGGCGAGATAGCCAGCAGTTTTGGCGTGGGCGAAGAGGGTTCGCCCGTCGACGGCGCGCACCTTGCCAGACGTCGTCTGGACGAGATTGGCGATCACGGCGTGCACGTGCAGCTGCGCGTCGAGGTTGCGGGAGGTGGCGTGCGTGAAGGCGGCGGCCGTGAGGCCGCGGGTGTGCGCCTCGGTGCCGCTGCGCGGCCTGGCAATCCCTTCGAGATACCAAATTCCCGCGTCGACCGCCGAGTCGACAGCGGCCATGATCTCGGCACGCTCGGATGCACCAGCAGTGGCCCACAGCACACTCACGGACTTCGGGGCCGACCAGGTGGCGTCGTAGCCGATCACTGC
>JBOGFI010000181.1:0-1884 GCA_050743365.1 Acidimicrobiia bacterium
GCCTGGCGCACCGACATCGTGGCGGCACCGGGGGCGCATGACCTGCGCGCGGTGGGTCATCGCGCCGTCGCGGCAGCCGCCCCACCCGATCGCGCCGCCTGGCGGCGAGCCGTCGCAGCTGTCCTCGACGAGATCGAGTCGGGACGGGTCGCGAAGGTCGTGCTGGCGCGCGAGGTGGTGATCGAGGACGACGCCCGCTACGACGCCCGGCTGGTCCTCGACCGCCTGCGACACGCCCAGCCCGGCTGCTTCGTGTACGGGCGCCTCGACGACGGGGGCGACCTCGTCGGCGCCAGCCCCGAGCTGCTCGTGCGGCGCGCCGGCGAGCGGGTCGAGTCCCGCCCCATGGCCGGCACCATCGCTCGGGGCGCGACCACCGGCGAGGACGAGCGCGCCGTGCGCGCCCTCGCCACATCGACGAAGGACGCGCTCGAGCACCGGCTCGTCGTCACCGCGGTCGTGGACGCGCTGCGGCCTCGGTGCCGCGAGCTGCGGTTCCCTGCCCACCCCGAGGTGGCGCGCCTCGCGTCCCTGGCGCACCTCACCACCCCGGTCATCGGGCGGCTCCGGCCCCCGTGGCCGTCGGCCCTCGACCTCGCGCTCGTCCTTCACCCCACCCCGGCGGTGTGCGGCACCCCGCCCGACGCCGCCCTCGCGCTCAGCCGGGACCACGAGCGCTTCGACCGCGGCCGGTACGCGGGCCCGGTTGGTTGGGTCGACGCCGCCGGAGACGGCGAGTGGGCGGTGGCGCTGCGTGGCGCCGAGCTGCACGGGTCGCGCGCTCGCCTCGTCGTCGGGTCCGGCATCGTCGCCGGCTCCGACCCGGACGCCGAGTGGGAGGAGACGGAAGCCAAGCTCGAGACGATGCTCAGCGTGCTCAGAGGGCGATGACGGCGGGGTCTCTGGTGGCGGCGAGCGCCTTTGCGACCGCCTCCCACGCCTCGCGGTGACGTCTCGCGTTGTCGGCCCGCTCGGTGGGGACGATTACGAGCTGGACCCCGCCGCCGGCGATGGCGGCGGTGACCGCGGGGACGACGTCGACGGCCCTCTCGACCCGGTCGACCGGAAGCCCGTGCACGCGCGCCAGCGCGCCGAGGTCGATGCCGTGGGGGGTGCCGAACAAGGGCTCGAAGTGCTCGGGCAGATCGGCCTGGGGAAGGAAGGAGAAGATGCCGCCGCCGTCGTTGTCGAGCACGACGAGCGTGGCGTCGATGCCGCGCTCCCCCGCGCCGAGCAGGCCGTTGCCATCATGCAGGAGACAGAGGTCACCGAGCAGGGCGACCACCGGACCGCCGCCCGGCTCCCGAACCGCGGCAGCGCCCAGGACGGTGGACACGAACCCGTCGATGCCGCTCACGCCCCGGTTGGCGAGCAGGCGGACGCCGCTACGCGGCCGGGCGAACGACTCGACGTCGCGCACCGGCATGCTCGACGCGACCGCCAGCGTGCTGTCGTCGGGCAGCGCACCGATGACGTCCCGGGCGACCCGGCCCTCGAACGGCTCGTCCCACCCGTCGAGCAGCTCGTCGAGGGCCCCGCGCGCCACCCGCTCGGCTGCGAGCCAGCTCTCGAGCCATGCACTCTCCCGGGGGCGGCCGAGGCGGTCCGTGACGGCACACAAGAGCGCGTCGGCGTCTACAGCCAGCCGCTCGCGTGCTGCCCGCATCGGGTCGAGCCACGACCCGTGCGGGTCGACCAGCACCTGGGGGACGGAGGGGTCGAGCCACGCGGTGGCCGTCTTGCCGGTGAGTGCCGCGCCCACGCGGACGACGAGGTCGGGCCGCTGGCCGGCGGCAAAGCCGGGCGCACGCAGGAGCGCGTCGTACGTCGACACGGCGTGGGAGCCGACGCGCAGCCCCGAGAGCGGGTCGGCCAGCTCCGGCG
>JBOGFI010000182.1:0-17499 GCA_050743365.1 Acidimicrobiia bacterium
GCCGCCGCCATCGCGGCACCGCCGATGGCGCCGGCGTAGGCGAGGCGCCGACCCGACAGCAGCGACCGGACCGCTTGACGCTCTCCCGCCTCCTCGAGCGACGCCAGGGTTTGGGCCAGCAACGTCGGCGACGGCTCCAGGTAGCGGGTGCGCAGTAGCTGGAGGGCGCGCAGCATGCGGCGGTAGCGAGCGAGCTCGGCCTGGCAGCGCAGGCATGACTCGATGTGGCTCTGCACAGCCAAGTCGACCGGCTCGGTGCTGTCCACGGCCCGGGGCAGGAGCCGCGCCACCTCCTCACACCGCATGGGCCGACCTCCCCTGTTCCTCGAACAGGCGATCGCGCAGCCTCTTGCGGGCCCGGTGCAGCCGCACTTTGGCCGCGGCGATCGAGATGCCCAGCTCCTCGGCGATGTCCTCGTGCGACAGGCCGTACACGTCCTTGAGGACCACGATGGCGCGCAGCTTGGGCGGGAGCTCGGCCACCGCGGCGGAGAGCTGCTCGAGCAGGAGCGCCGACTCGGCTGCGGCCTCGGGCTGGGCGCCCACGGCGGCCTCGACCGGCTCGTCGACCGTCTCGAGCGGCTCGGTGCGACGCCGTCGCCGCTTCTGCACCAGCGTGTACGCGGCGTTGGCGGTGATGCGGTACAGCCACGTCGAGAACTGCGCGTCGCCGCGAAAGCGCTTGATGCCCTTCCACGCTCGGAGGTAGGCCTCCTGGACCACGTCGCGCGCATCCTCCTCGTTGGCCGTCAGCCGCACCGCCAGCGTGTAGGTGTCGACGTAGGTACGGCGCACCAGCTCGTCGAACGCCTGCCGGTCGCCGTCGCGAGCGGCCGCGACCAGCCGGTTCAGCTCCTCGGCTTCGGGCGATTCGTCCGTGGCCATCAGACTCCCGGGGAATCCGCCGGGTTACGCGACCGTCGGAGGGCTCCCGATGCCGCCCCGACGGCGTTCAGCGGGTCTCCTTGTGGAGGGTGTGCTTGCGGTCGAAACGGCAGTACTTCTTCATCTCGATCCGGTCACGGTCGTTGGTCTTGTTCTTGACCGTGATGTAGTTGCGCCGCTTGCAGACCTCGCAGGCCAGGGTGACCTTCACCCGCTTGTCACTCGCCATCTCTATGGCTCCGTTCGCTGCGGCGCAGGATACCTGCGCCGCGGACGCTCACTCCGCGTGCTCCGCTGCGGGCGGCGGCCATCCGGCCGCCGTCCTCGCTGCGCGCGTCTCATACCGTGTCCCTACCGGTCCCTATTGGGTGATTTTGACGACGCGGCCGGCGCCGACGGTGCGGCCACCTTCGCGGATCGCGAACCGCAGGCCTTCCTCCATCGCGATCGGCGCGATCAACTCGACCGTCATCTCGGTGTTGTCGCCCGGCATCACCATCTCCACCCCCTCCGGCAGGGCGATGCTGCCGGTGATGTCGGTGGTACGGAAATAGAACTGCGGCCGGTAGTTCGAAAAGAACGGGGTGTGGCGGCCGCCCTCGTCCTTGGTCAGCACATACACCTGCGCCTGGAAGTTCGTGTGCGGCGTGATGCTGCCCGGCTTGGCCAGCACCTGCCCCCGCTCCACGTCCTCTTTCTTCGTCCCTCGGAGCAGGACCCCGATGTTGTCGCCCGCTCGGCCCTCGTCGAGGAGCTTGCGGAACATCTCCACCCCGGTGGCGACGGTCTTGGTGGTGTCCTTGATCCCTACGATCTCGACGTCGTCGCCGGTGTGGACCACGCCCTGCTCGACCTTCCCGGTGACCACGGTGCCGCGGCCGGTGATGGAGAAGACGTCTTCGATCGGCATGAGGAAGGGCTTGTCGAGGTCGCGCTGAGGCTCGGGGACGTAGGTGTCGACCGCGTTCATCAGCTCGACGACCTGCTCGACGGCCCCCGCGTCGCCGTCGAGCGCCTTGAGGGCGCTCACCCGGACGACGGGCACGTCGTCACCCGGAAACTCGTACTCAGTGAGCAGCTCTCGCACCTCGAGCTCGACGAGGTCGAGAAGCTCCTCGTCGTCGACGGCGTCGACCTTGTTGAGGGCCACCACGATCGAGGGCACGCCCACCTGGCGTGCCAGCAGCACGTGCTCGCGCGTCTGGGGCATCGGGCCGTCGGTGGCGGCCACCACGAGGATCGCGCCGTCGATCTGGGCGGCGCCCGTGATCATGTTCTTGATGTAGTCGGCGTGCCCGGGCATGTCGACGTGGGCGTAGTGGCGGTTGGGGGTCTCGTACTCGACGTGCGCGATGTTGATCGTGATCCCGCGCGCCTTCTCCTCGGGCGCCTTGTCGATCTCATCGAAGCTGGTGTACTCGGTCGACGGGTCCTGGTCGTGCAGGACCTTGGTTACCGCGGCAGTGAGCGTCGTCTTGCCGTGGTCGATGTGACCCATCGTCCCGACGTTGAGGTGCGGCTTGGTCCGCTCGAACTTCGGTTTGCTCATCTCTCTTTGTCGCTCCTCGCTCGGCGGCCGGGATACCCGACCGCCGTCCTCCGGACCGCTCGTCGCGACGGCGAGCTCCGCTCGCTGCCGCTCGCTACGCCGCGTTCCTTGTAGCGGTGGCGGGACTCGAACCCGCGACGCCGCGATTATGAGCCGCGTGCTCTGCCAACTGAGCTACACCGCCGTGAGCCCCCTTACGGACTCGAACCGTAGACCCCTTCCTTACCATGGAAGTGCTCTGCCGACTGAGCTAAGGGGGCGAGCCAGTCAAGGATAGCAACGGCTCCTCGCTCCAAGCGCTGCGCTACCGTCCGCCGCCATGACGGTGACGGTCCGGCCCGCCGAGCGGCGCGACGCCGAGGCGATCCGTGCCATCTACAACGTCGAAGTGGCCGAGTCGACCGTGACCTTCGACATGGTGCCCCGTACGCTCGACCAGCAGGTCGAGTGGATCGACGAGCACTCGGGCGGCCATCTCGCGGTGGTCGCCGTGGACGAGGCCGGCGAGGTGGTGGGTTTCGGATCGCTGTCGCCCTACCGTGACCGGCCCGCCTACTCGCCTACCGTCGAGGACTCGGTCTACGTGCGCCGCGAGCGCCGCGGCGCCGGGATCGGCCGGGCGCTCCTCGAGGAGATGGTCCGGCTGGGCGCGCTCCACGGCTTCCACTCGATGATCGCCCGCATCGTGGGGGGTCATCAGACGTCGATCGCCCTCCACGAGGCCTGCGGCTTCGAGACGATCGGCACCGAGCGCGAGGTCGGCCGCAAGCTCGGCCGCTGGCTCGACGTCGTCCTGATGCAGCGGATGCTGTGAAATACATCGCGGACTCGCCGCCAGACCTCCGGGGCCCCCGCCGGAACCTCTGGTTCCGGCGGGGTCAGACGTCGTCCTGATGCAGCGGATGCTCTAGGCGCGCTCTAGGCGCGGCCGGGGCGCTCCTCGACGTCCTTCGCCGCGGCGCGCGCCGGGCGCTGGCCGTTGAGCACCGGGAGCGGGACGTTGACCTTGGCGTGGCCCTTGTGGGCCGCGACCACCAGCTCGTGGTACGCCTCGGCCTCGGCCGCGAACTCGGCGGTGTGATACTCGCGGCCATCCAGGAGCGGGCCGGGCTCGCCCTCGACGATCGCCTTGATGTCGTCGCCGGTGACGGTCTTGTTGGTCTCGAGGGCGTGCGCCACGGCCAGCACCTCGAACCGGTTGTCGGCGATGAGCCGCTCGGTGCTGGTCAGGAGCTCACCGAGCTTCTGCTCGATCCGGGCGGCGAGGCCGCTCTTGAGCAGCTCGTTGTCCTTGTCGTCGGGGCTTCCGGGGCGTCCCCCTCCGACGATGCCCACACGGTGGGTTACCCCGTGGGATGCGACGGTCGAGCCCATGCCCCAGTAGCCCTCCATGAAGGTGGCGACCTGGGTGGCGCTCTCGAGGTCGCCCGAGACGCCCGACGAGCTGTCGCCGTCGAAGAACATCTTCTCGCCCGCGAGCGAGGCCAGGCTGACGATGACGTCGGATTCGTATTCGGTGCGCCACTGCGTGAACTGGTCCTCGGGCTTGATCGAGCTCACCATCCCCAGGTAGTTGCCGCCCTTCTCGATGGTGGCGATGTCGATCACGAGGTGCTGACGGACCCGGTACGCGGCCACGGCGTGACACGCCTCGTGGACAGCGGTGGCGTGGCGCTCGCGCTCGATGTACTCGACGTCCTCGGGGGGCCCGAGGTCCTTGAGCTGCTTCGCCTTGACGATGTCGCGCCAGCTGATCGTGTCGCGCCCGCCGCGGATGGCGACGATGAGCGCCTCGTTGACGAGGTCCTTGATGGTGGCGCCGGTGGCGTACGGGGTGATGGTGGCGAGCTTGTCGACGTCGTCGGGCGTGAGCTCGTGGCTGACCTTCTCGAGGTAGCCCTCGTAGGTGCGGACGCGGCCCACCTTCGACGGGTAGCCCACCTTGTAGATCCGGTCGATGCGGCCGGGCCGCAGGAGCGCCTCGTCGAGCGCCTGGGGCATGTTGGTGGCCATCATCACGAGGATCCGGTACTTGGGCGGCGGCTTGGGCCGCATGCCCAGGGCGCGGCGCACGTAGCGGTTGATCAGGCCCCGGGGCTTCTTCAGCCCCGACAGCTCGGTGAGCAGGGCCTGGAGCGTCCCCATTCCACCGCCGCCCCCGCCGGCCATCCCGCCCATCATGAAGCGGTCCCGCCAGCTGCGCGGCGGCTCCTCGGCCACGCTCGGCTCGAGCCCGGCGCGGAACACCCGCGCGCTGCTCTCTGACGACAGGTACGCCAGGCCGTTGCACGCGGGCGTGTGGGACCACGGCGACGCCACCTTCGCGGGCTGGCCCCACCCCCCTTGCGCGAGCGCGCCGCGGTTCCCGAGGGCGTCGGCCTCGTCGAAGAACACGATCACGCCGCCGTAGCGGAGGGCGAGGCGACGGAGCTTCCGGAACAGGCCCTTCACCTTGAGGATGCCGACACCCATGAACATGTTGATGAAGGCCCCGGGGTCGACGAACACGTAGGGCTTGCCGGTCTCACCCGCGACCGCCTCGGCCATGAGCGTCTTGCCGGTGCCGGGCGGGCCCCACAGGAGGAGGCCACCGGGAACGTAGCCTCCCTTCTCCTCGATGGCCTCGGGACTCTCGAGGAAGAGCATGTTCTCCTTGACCCTCTCGACGACCGCGTCCTGGCCCCACACGTCACTGAAGCGCGTGCGGATGTCGTCGGGGTAGTAGACGTCGACGCCGCCACGCGACAGAAACCAGAACAGCCCGACGAACTGGAAGATCACGAAGAAGAAGCCGAAGGCGAGCTGGAAGATGAACGGGAGCGCGACGTAGGCGCGGCGGGGCAACTCGAAGATGGCGAGCGCGGGCGAGACGTCGAAGAGCGTGCCGAGGATGAGCGAGAGCACGGCCAGCGCGATCAGGAGCTTCACGACCCGAGCGAGGCGGTAGCGCGTCCACGGGTTGATCCGGTCGCTCCGGCGGCTGAAGCTGCCGAAGATCTTCTCGGTCCAGAGCCGGTGGTACCAGGCCCAGTGCTCGCTGACGAGATAGTGGACTTGGCGGAGGAGCTCGAGGCCCCCGAGCCAGAAGAGCCAGCGCTTCGAGTCCCAGATGTCGTTGACGGCGTCGTAGTAGGGCAGCAGCGGGTTGTCGGCCATGGCGGCCCATACGAAGAAGAAGAACAGCCCGGTCAGCAGCAGGAGGAACTTGACCCGGTCCCACAAGGTCAGGGGCTTGCGGGTCGGCCGTTCGTCGTCGCGGGGACGGCTCACGAACTCGGTGGTCTGCACGCTCATGTCAGTTGTCCTTGACCGTCCACGAGTCCACCACCTTGTCGATGGTGCCCTCGTTGTCTTCGAAGCACCGGGCCTCGCAGCTCACCACGAACAGGTAGACCTGGCTCGTCTGGTCGTCGACCAGCGCCACCTGGTCGAAGGTGACGAACTTGCCGCTTTCGGGCGCCTTGACGTTGAACTTGAACCGCACGCCGTGGAAACCGCTGTGAGTGACGTCCGCGCGATCGAGCACCTGCACGTTCGACTCGTCCTGTGCGAGGAGCTCATCCACCGGGACCACGAGATTGCGCAGGTACCCGAGCGAGACACTGTCGCGCTCCGCAGGTTCGAGCTCGGCGACGTGGGCGCGGCCCTTCGGATGGTCGGTCAACAGCTTTTGGAGGTGCCTGATCGACGGCTCCGGGTCGGCGTCGAACCCGACGTTCCAGCTCACCTGCCTGAGCACGTCCTCTTCCTGGGGCGAGAGGTCCGGGCTCACACTCTTGACCACGGCGTCCTCGTCGTAGAACTTCCAGCCGCGCGGAATCTTGAAGTAGACACCCTCGGACGAGTTCTTGACGAAGCGGTGACCCGACTCGGCGCACGAGGCGAGCAGCAGGACCATGACCCCGATCGCGGCCGCGCCAACCACCGGGCCCCGGGACGTGGCCATTCACCAGTATCGGCCAGATCGCGGCGGGAGGGAACCGCGAGCCCGCCAAAGCCGGCCTGACCTGCCCGGACGCACCCTGCCGGCGAATGAGCGCGACCACGCGCGTGGGCCGGGCTGGATTCGAACCAGCGTAGCTTTCGCAGCAGTTTTACAGACTGCCCCCTTTGGCCACTCGGGTACCGACCCGGGGCCGCGTACGATACCAGCCGCTTCTTGCGGTTCTTCGTGATGAAAGAGGCGGCGCCGATGTACGGCACCGGAAATTGGCGTCGGAGCGAGCGTCCGCGGCGCCGGTACCCTGCGTCGCAGCGAGCGGAGCGATAGAGATGCCCACCTTCGACGTGGTGTCCGAGGTCGACATGCAGGAGGTCCGCAACGCCGTCGACCAGGCGGGCCGCGAGGTCCGGACCCGCTTCGACTTCAAGGACACCGGTAGCACCATCGAGCTCGGCGAGAAGTCCATCGAGCTGCACACCGCGAGCGAGGACCGGCTGCGCGCCCTCACCCAGGTGCTCGAGGAGAAGCTCGTGCGGCGGGGCGTGTCGCTCAAGGCGCTCTCGTACGGCAAGGTCGAGGAGGCGGCCAAGGGCACCGTGCGCCAGACCGTCGCGCTGACCGTGGGCATCAGCGACGACAAGGCGCGCGAGATCGGGAAGTTCGTGAAGGGCCTCAGCCTGAAGGGCGTCCAGCACCAGGTCCAGGGGCAGCAGCTGCGGGTGAGCGGGAAGAAGAAGGACCACCTCCAGTCGGTCATCGCCGGGCTGAAGGAGCACGACTTCGGCATCCCGCTCCAGTTCACCAACTACCGCGACTGAACCCGAGGAAGTCGCCCGGGAGCGGGGTCGCGTTACCGGACGAACTGGCCCCGCAGGCGGGCGACGCGCTCGGCGGTGGGCGGGTGGGTCTGGAACAGGCCGGCGAAGTTGACCTTGCGGCCCGTCAGCGGGTTCACGATGTACGCGGTGGCCTGGGCCGGGTTCACGTTCATCGGGACCTGCTTGGCGTAGGCCTCGATCTTCTCGAGCGCCCGGGCCAGGGGTTCGCCGTTGCCGAGCAGCGCGGCGCCGTCGTGGTCGGCCTCGTATTCGCGCGACCGGGACAACGCCATCTGGAGCAGCACCGCGGCGATGGGGGCGAGGATCGTCAGAGCCAGGAGCCCGAAGATGTTGCCACCGTCGTCGTCGTCACCGCCGCCGCCGAAGATCGCGCCGAACATCGCGATGCGGGCCACGAACGTGATCCCCATGGCCACCGCGGCCGCGACCGAGCCGATGAGGATGTCGCGGTTGCGGACGTGCGACAGCTCGTGGGAGAGGACGCCGCGGAGCTCGTCCTCGTCGAGCACCTGGACGATGCCCTGGGTCACCGCCACCGCGGCGTGGCGGGGGCTGCGCCCGGTGGCAAAGGCGTTGGGCTGGGCCGCGGGCGAGACGTACAGCTTGGGCATGGGCATGCCCGACTGGCGGGTGAGGTCGCGCACGATCGCGTAGAGACGGGGGGCCTCCTGCTCGGTCACCGGCTTGGCGCCGGCCGCCTTCACCGCGATCTTGTCGCTGAACCAGTACGACGCGCCGACGATGACAAGGCCGATGGCGAGGCCGATGATCAGGCCGCCCTGTCCCCAGAACGAGCCGATCCCCATGAGCAGCCCGCCGAGGGCGGCGAGCAGGATGAACGTCTTGGCGTTGTTCTTGAACGATTGCATGGTCATCACCTACCCGGAGCAACGCTAGGGCCACGCCCCGCGTTCCCCCCAATCGTGAAGATTTGCCGACGGCACCCCCGCCGGGGGACCCGCTACCGCCACACGATCAGGAGCACCAGGCCGGTGGCCACGATCGACGCCGCCACGAGCCGGCCCCGGCCCGGGCGCTCGTGGAGGAACAGCCACCCGGCGCCGGCGCCCAGCACCACCGACGACTCCCGCAGCGCGGCGACGTAGCCCACCGGCGCGAGCCGGGCGCCGGCGAGCACCATCGAGTAGGCCAGGGTCGAGCAGACCCCCCCGACGAGGTAGCGGCGCCACTCGAGCCGCACCGCGGGGACGATGTCCCCCGCCCGACCGACGACCAGCAGGAGCACGCTGAGGGCGATGCCGGCGCCGAGCACGAGCGCGATCCCGTACCCGAGGCCGCTCGAGCGGCGGGCCCCGGCGGCGTCGAGCGTCGTGTACGTCCCGATGGTGGCAGCCGTCAGCCCCGCCCACAGCAGCGCGAGCCGCGACACCTGGGGCCGCACCAGCGATGCGAGGCCGCCGACCACGATCGCGATCGCCAGCCAGGCGAGGCCGGAGAGGACGTCGCTCAGGAAGAGCACGCCGCCCACCGCGGCGAGGAGTGCCCCGCCTCCCCGGGCGAGCGGGTAGGCGAACGAGAAGTCGCCGTGGTGGTAGGCGCGCGTGAGGGCGAGGACGTAGAGCACGTGGACCAGGCTCGACCCGACCAGGAACGGGAGCGCGGCCGAGCCGGGCACGCCGACGAGCAGGAGCACGGGAACGAAGAGCAGGCCACCGACCAGGAACTGTCCCCAGGCGGCGAGCAGCCGCTCGCTGCTCGTCATGATGAGCAGGTTCCATGCCGCGTGCAGCCCGGCCGACCCGAGCGCCAGCAGCGTCGCGGTGAGCATCAGTCGTAGTACCCCGAATGGAAGTAGATGCAGGGGACACCCTCGGCCCGGAACATCTCGACGTTGCGGCGGTCGTCCTCGATGGCGAGGCGGAGCTCGAAGCCGTAGGCCCGCAGGTCCCAGACCGACGACTGCTTGAACTCGCGTGACAGCTCGTAGTCGCCCCAGGGGCGCATGAGGAGCACGTCCCACCGGATCCGGTAGCGGTGCAGCCACGCTTCCGTGAGGTGGTGGACCCGCAGGGGGCGGGCGGTGAGCAGGACCACCCGCAGCTCCGGGTCGAGCAGGTCGAGGAGCACCTTGACCTCCTCGATCACCGAGTCGTCGCCGCAGGCGTCGAAGAAGGCGCGCCAGTCGCGCCGGGGCGCGTCGAGGTAGTGCTGGCGGCTCACTGCGTCGGAGAGCACGCCGTCGAGGTCGACCACCGTCGCCGGGCCCGGCCCCACCGGACCGTCGCGCCAGGTCCAGTGGTCGGGATAGGGCGCCGGCGTCACTCCTCGTCGCCGGCCGGTGCCGTCGCGAGGTAGCGCGTCTTGATGCCCTCCACCACGCTCGGGTCGGCCAGCGTGGTCGTGTCCCCGAGCTGCTCGTCCTCCGCGACGTTGCGCAGGAGGCGGCGCATGATCTTCCCCGACCGGGTCTTGGGGAGCTCTTCCGTGAACAGCACCGTCTTGGGCCTGGCGATGGGACCGATCGTCCGGGCGACGTGGTCGCGCAGCTCGGCCCCCAAGGCGTCGCTGGGCTCGTGGCCCGAGCGCAGGATCACGAACGCCCCGATGGCCTGCCCGGTGGTGGGGTCGGTCTT
This sequence comes from Acidimicrobiia bacterium, assembly GCA_050743365.1. Classification (GTDB taxonomy): domain Bacteria; phylum Actinomycetota; class Acidimicrobiia; order IMCC26256; family JACDBD01; genus JBOGFI01. The sequence goes on from JBOGFI010000182.1 coordinate 9,811, forward strand.
GCCGACCACCGCGGCCTCGGCCACGGCCGGATGGCTCACGAGGGCGCTCTCCACCTCGGTGGTCGAGATGTTGTGGCCGCTTATGAGCATGACGTCGTCGACGCGGCCCAGCAGCCAGAAGTAGCCGTCGTCGTCGCGCTTGGCGCCGTCACCGGCGAAGTACTTGCCGCCGAAGCGGCTCCAGTAGGTCTCCTGGTAGCGCTCGGGGTCGCCCCAGATCCCGCGCAGCATCGCCGGCCACGGTCGGGTGAGCACGAGGTACCCGCCGCCCGGGACGGGCACCGCCTCGCCCCGGTCGTCGACGACGTCGGCGCCGATCCCGGGGAGCGGGAAGGTGGCGCTCCCGGGCTTGAGCGTGGTCGCGCCCGGGAGCGGGCTGATCATGATCGAGCCGGTCTCGGTCTGCCACCAGGTGTCGACGACCGGACAGTTGCGGCCACCGATGTGCTGCCAGTACCACACCCAGGCCTCGGGGTTGATGGGCTCGCCGACGGTGCCGAGCAGCCGCAGCGACGACAGGTCGTGGTTCTCGGGGTACTCGGTGCCCCACTTCATGAACGAGCGGATGGCGGTGGGGGCGGTGTAGAGGATCGTGACCTTGTACCTCTCGACGATCGACCAGAGCCGGTCCTTGTCGGGGAAGTCGGGCGTGCCCTCGTACATGACACTGGTGGCGAGGTTCGTGAGCGGCGCGTAGACGATGTACGAGTGGCCGGTGACCCACCCGACGTCGGCGGCGCACCAGTACACGTCGGTGCCGGGCTGGAGGTCGAACACGTGCTTGTGCGTGTACGCGATCTGGGTGAGGTAGCCGCCGGTGGTGTGCATGATGCCCTTGGGCTTGGCGGTGGTGCCGCTGGTGTAGAGGAGGTAGAGCAGGTCCTCGGAGTCCATGGGCTCGGCCGGGCACTCGGCCGGCTGGTCGGGCACGACGTCGTGCCACCAGAGGTCGCGGCCGGCGCGCATCGGCACGTCCTGGCCCGTACGGCGCAGCACCAGGCAGCGCTCGATCGACGGCGCCTCGGCCATGGCCGCGTCGGCGCTCTCCTTGAGCGGCACGACCTGGCCGCGGCGCCAGGCGCCGTCGGCGGTGACGAGGAGCTTGGCTTCGGCGTCGTTGATGCGGTCGCGGAGGGAGTCGGACGAGAAGCCGCCGAACACGACCGAGTGCGGCGCGCCGATACGGGCACACGCCAGCATGGCGATGGGCAGCTCGGGGACCATGCCCAGGTAGATGTTGACACGGTCGCCCTTCTTGACACCCAGCGACTTCAGCGTGTTGGCGAGACGCTGCACGTCCTCGAGCAGCTCGCCGTACGTGATCGTGCGGGCGTCGCCGGGTTCCCCCTCCCAGTGGTAGGCGACCTTGTCGCCGTGGCCGGCGGCGACGTGGCGGTCGAGGCAGTTGTGGCTCACGTTGAGCTTGCCGCCCACGAACCACTGGGCGAAGGGGAGGTCCCACTCGAGGATCGTGTGCCAGTCCTCGAACCATTCGACGAGGTCGGCGGCCTGGCGGGCCCAGAACCCCTCGTAGTCGGCGTCGGCCTCGTCGTAGACCTCGCTGCCGACCACCAGCGCGTGCTCCTTGAACCGCTCCGGCGGCGGGAAGGTGCGGCCCTCCTTCAGCAGGTCGGCGATGGTGGCCTCGGGCATCGTCCCCCCTCCCACTCAGCGAGCGCCCCACGCTAGCGTCGCCCACTGGCCGGCAGGCGGGCCGTCGAAAACTCCCTTTGCGGGAGATAGGCCGCGGCCGCGCCATCCCCCGGCTTTCCACAAAGCGCCCAATGGCGTACGCTCCCGACACGGCCCGATGCCAGGGAGGCCATCGGGAATAGGGCAGGGGGATTCTCATGGCGGATATTGCGAACGCGCTCCAAGCGTTCCTCGACTTCTTCACGAACAAGGACGGCACCGCCGCCCAGGCGACGAAGAGCCCCGGCGGGGTCGCGGGCTACGCCGACAGCACCGGCATCACCGAGTGCGACTTTGGCGAGCTGGTCACCGCGGCCCGGCCCTACCTGACGTCGAGCCAGGTTGCGGCCCTCGATGCCGCCACGGTGACCAGCCAGGGCGCCAACGTGAACGTCGGCGGGCAGTCGTTCGCGCCGCTGCCGCCGACGGCGACCAACGCGCAACGGCTGGCCGGGGCTACCTACATCAACAACACCACCAGCAACGTCACCACCTACGACAACGACCTCAACAACACCCTCAACCAGGTGGCGCTGGGGGGCGACAACGTGGCGGTGCTCGACCAGCAGACTGCGTCCGCGCCGGGCGCGGTCTCGGTGGGCGGGGACGTCAGGGACAGCGCGCTCGCCACCGGGGCGGGGGCGGTGGCCGGCAGCGGTGCGGCCGACGTCATCGGGACCACCGGGGGCGAGGTCGGGGGCGACCTGACCAACATCCAGGACGCCGGCCTCGCGGGGGTGAACTTCGGCGACGGCCCCACCGGCGATGTGACGGGTGCCGCCCCCGGCGGCGTCGCTGCCGGTCCCGGCGGCGCGGCGTCGGGAACCGGTCCGGCGGCCGGCGGTGGCAGCCAGCAAGCGGGCGAGAACATCGCCGGGGCCGCCGGCGGCGGCTCGGTGGACGCGAGCCTCGGCGGCAACGTCCAGGCGGGCGACAACCCGCTCAACGTGGGGCCCGGACAGGTTGCGGGCGGCGACATCGACCAGTCGGCCGACGACATCGTGGTCGCCGAGGACTCGGTCGTCGCCCAGGACCAGAGCGCCGCCGCCGGCACCGACGAGGGCGACGTCGACATCGCCTGAGCCGTAGCGGCGTCACACCCACGAGGCCCCGGGGCGCGGTCCCGGGGCCCCGTGCGCGTCCCTAGCATCGTCGGCATCGAGGTGGAGGCGTGACCGCGAGCCCGGTGGAGCAGGCGCCCGAGGCGGCGCGCCGGCGCGCCCTCACCGTCGTCGATACCGGCGTGCGGGCAGCGCGCGCCTACGGCCGGGACGACCTCGCCAGCCGTCTCGAGGGCACCCGCCGGCGCCTCACCGACCCGGCCGTGCAGGTGCTCGTCGTGGGCGAGTTCAAGCAGGGCAAGAGCTCGCTCGTGAACGCGCTCGTCGACGACGACGTGTGCCCCGTCGACGACGACGTCGCCACGTCCGCGCCCACGGTCGTCCGCTTCGGCGAGGACCGGGTGGCCTGCGTCGTGCGCGAGGCGCCGGACGACGGGGAGCCGACCACGGAGGCGATCTCGCTCGAGGACCTCCCGCTCTACGCCTCGGAATCGGGCAACCCCGGCAACGAGCGGCGGGTGCGCACCGTGGAGATCGCCGTGCCCAGCGACGTGCTCGCGGGTGGCCTCGAGCTGGTCGACACACCCGGGGTCGGGGGACTGGGCTCGGCCCACAGCGCGATCACGATGGCCGCGCTCCCGATGGCCGACGCCCTCGTCTTCGTGACCGACGCGAGCCAGGAGATGTCGGCTCCCGAGCTCGAGTTCCTCGAGCGAGCCCGAGATCTCTGCCCGAACGTCGTCGGCGTGATGACCAAGACCGACTTCTACCCCGAGTGGCAGCGCATCCGGGACATCGACCTCGAGCGCCTGGCGGGCAGCGGCGTGCACATGGCGCTGCTGCCCGTCTCCTCGGTCGTGCGCAGCCTCGCGCTCGACACCGGCGATGCGGACCTCGACGCCGAGTCGGGCTTCCCCGCACTCGTCGCCTACCTGCGCGACCAGGTCGTGGCGGCGGTGGACGACCTGCTGGCCCGGTCGGCGGCGAACGACCTGCTGTCGGTGGTGGCGCAGCTCGAGACGGGGTTCCGCTCCGAGCGGGACGCGCTGGAGTCGCCCGAGCGGACCGCCGGGATCCTCCGCGAGCTCGAGGAGACGAAGGACCGCGTCGTCCGGCTGCGGGGCGAGGCGTCCCGCTGGGTCATGACCCTCAACGACGGCATCGCCGACCTCAACGCAGACGCCGACCACGACTTGCGGTCGCGGCTGCGCGTGGTGCTGCGCGAGGGTGAGACCGCGATCGACGAGGACGATCCCGCCGAGACGTGGCCGGACTTCGAGCCCTGGCTCTACCGGCGGGTGGCGTGGGAGGCGTCGGAGAGCTACGCCGCGCTGACCCGGCTGACCGCCGGGCTCACCGAGCGAGTTACGGACCACTTCCGGGAGACCCTCGGCGACCTCGACCCCGGGATCGAGCTGCACGCGCCCGCGCTCACCGCGGAGTCGGTCGCGGTCACGGCCAACGTGGAGTTCCAGGTCGAGGGGGCGGGCGACAAGAGCCTGGCCGTCGTGCGCGGGTCCTACGCGGGGCTGGCGATGTTCGGCATGGTCGGTTCGCTGGCGGGACTCTCGATGCTCAACCCGCTCACCGTTCCGCTCAGCGTGATGATGGGACGCAAGGCGCTGCAGGACGAGAAGCAGCGCAAGCTGACCATGCGCCGGCAAGAGGCGAAGCAGGCGCTGCGCCGGTACGTCGACGAGGTGCAGTTCAACGTGGGCAAGGACCTGCGGGACACGCTCCGGAGGATCCAGCGCGACCTGCGCGACCGCTTCCAGGCCCGGGCCGAAGAGGTCCAGCGCACCACCGACGAGGCCCTGGCGGGCGCCCAGCGATCCGTCCAGGCCACCGAGCAGGAGCGCCAGGAGCGGCTCCGCTACGCCACCGCGGAGCTCGAGAAGATCGACCTCCTCCGCCAGCACGCTGCCGCGCTCGCCCCCGGCCTGGCGCGCTCACGCGCCGCGGGCTGATGGGCGCCTCGCTCACCCAGCAGGTCGGCAAGCTCGTCGACGACGCCATCGCGGCCTGCGAGGGAACCGCCGGGGCGCGCCGGCTCGTGGCGGCGCGGGCGCGCCTCGACGAGCCGCTGCGCGTCGCCATCGCCGGCAAGATCAAGGCGGGCAAGTCGACGCTGCTCAACGCGCTCGTCGGCGCAGAGCTGGCCCCGACCGACGCGAGCGAGTGCACCCATGTCGTCGCCTGGTACCGCGACGGGATCACGTACCGGGTCACCTTGCAGCCGCGACGCGGTGAGGCGCGTCAGGTCCCGTTCCGACGCGACGGTGGTGCCATCGATGTCGACCTCGACGGGATGGCCCCCGAGGAGATCGAGCGGCTCGTCATCGAATGGCCCGCGCCGTCGCTCCGCGACGTCACCCTCATCGACACCCCGGGCCTCGGGTCGTTGACGGTCGAGGCTTCCGAGAGCACGCGCGCCTTCCTGACCGGCGGTCCCGAGCGGCCGGTCCAAGCCGACGCGGTGCTATACCTCATGCGGCACCTCCACGCCGACGACGCCCGGTTTCTCGAGGCGTTCCGCGACGAGACGGCTCGCGCGACGCCGATCAACGCCATCGCCATCGTCTCGCGGGCCGACGAGGTGGCCGGCGGTCGCCTCGACGCCATGGAGTCGGCGGGCCGAATCGCGCAGCGCTACCGCAATGACCCGACGGTGCGTCGCCTGTGCCAGACGGTGCTCCCCGTCGCCGGGCTACTCGCCGAAACCGGCGCCACCCTGACCGAGGAGGAGTTCCGGGCGCTCCAGCGCCTCGCGGGCGCGCCCCGTGAGGACACCGACCGTCTCCTGCTCACCGCCGACCGGTTCATCAATTCCGAGGCGGCGATCACCCTCACGCCGCTCGAGCGGGGGCACCTCACGGCGCGGCTGGGGCTCTTCGGCGTGCGGCTGGCGGTGGCGTTGCTCCGAGACCGGGTCGTGACCAGCGCCGGCCAGCTCGCGGACGAGCTGGTCGTCCGCAGCGGGATCCGCGAGCTGCGCGACGTGCTCCGGTCCCATTTCGGCAGCCGGAGCGACGTGCTCAAGGCCCGCTCGGCGCTGGTTGCCGTCGAGCACGCCCTCCGAGATGCAGGAGGGCCCGAACGCGAACGGCTCCTGGCGGAGATCGAGCGCATCGAGGCGAGCGCGCACGTCTTCGCCGAGATCCGGCTCCTCCACACGATCCGGGGCGCCGCGGTCAGACTCACCGACGACGAGACCGAGGCGGCCGAGCGGCTCCTCGGGGCCCAGGGGGCGGGGCTCGCCGACCGCGCCGGCCTGCCACCCGACGCCGGCGTCGACGAGCTGCGCGACGCCATGCTCGGGGCGCTCGAGCGGTGGCAGCAGCGGGCCGAGAACCCCCTGTCGTCGCGTGACGCCGTCGCCGCTTCGCGAGTGCTCGCCCGGACGTGCGAGGGGATGCTGACCGACCTCGGCGCGATGGCGCGACCGACGCCCGGCTAGCGGTCGCGCTAGGGCTCGTAGCGGCGGACGGCATAGAGAGAGACCCAGCCCTCGGCGCCGTACTCGTCGGCGGCGTACACCCAGTCACCGTGCTCCTCGCCCGCGAGGTACCAGCGCCCGGGCTGCAACACGCCCACCGTCTGGGCGTAGTCGTAGGGGGACACGACCCATTCGGGCTCGTCGACGTAGAACCAGAACCCGACCGTCACGTCGGCCTGGGAGGCGGCGGACGCCTCGGCGGGTTCCCCCGACGAGACCACGACCGCGTCGTCCGCAGGAGCCCCGGTGACGGTCTGCGCCGCGGCCAGCGCCGCGCCCAGCGCCACCGCGTGCTTGGGGTGGGCGTCGACGGCGATGGGACGGCCCAGCTCGGCCGAGACGAGCTCGGCGACCAGCGGGATGCGCGACGAGCCACCGACGAGCAGGACCGTCCTCACCGCGGCGGGCTCCACGCCGGCCGACTGGAGCGCCCGGCGTAGCGCGCCGATGGTCTCGACGAGCGGCGCCCGGGTCATCGCCTCGAACTCCCCCCGCGTGAGCCGGACCTCGGTGTGGTGGGCGGGGAGGAACACCGGAATGGAGACCTCGGTCTCGCTCGCCAACGCCTCCTTGGCCTCGATGCACTCCTGGCGCAGCCGGGCGATCGCGACCACCGCGGCCGAGTCGGTCGGGTCGAGGCGCTCGAGTGCGCCGTCGAGTGAGTGGCGCACGTGATCGAAGACAGCCTCGTCGAAGTCGACGCCGCCCAGGTGCTCGATGCCCTCGGGCTTGCCCAGGATCTCGAAGCCGGACTCGGTCTTGCGCAGCACCGCGGCGTCGAACGTGCCGCCGCCGAGGTCGTACACGGCCACGATCTCGCCCGCCGCCACCCGTTCGGTGGAGGCGTAATACATCGCCGCGGCCTCGGGCTCGGTGACGAACTCGGTGCTGCCGAGGTCGGCCAGCCGCACCGCCTGTCCCAGCAGGTCGACCTTGAACGGGCCCCAGTTCGCCGGGTGGCTCAGAGCGACGCGGTCGGGGGGGCCGCCCTCGACCTCGGCGACGGCGTCGACCACAGCCCGCAGCAGTCGGGCCATGAGCTGCTCCGCGCTGTGTGGGCTCCCGGCGAGGAGGATCGGGGTCGTGTCGCCCAAGCGGCGCTTGAACTCGCGGGCGACCCGAACCGGGCTCGTCGCCGCCCGGCGGTGGGCGGCCTCCCCGGTCAGGATCGTGCTGTCCTCGGCGAGGAACACCACCGAGGGGATCGACGTCGCCCGCCCGCCCAGCGCCACGACCTCCACCCGCCCGTCGCGGTGCACGGCCGACGCGGTGTACGTCGTCCCCAGGTCGACTCCGAGCTGGTACCCCATCCTCCGCGCCTCCGCCGCGGCCGAAGACGGCGGCGGCGCCGGCGGCGTCACGATAGCGTCGGCCGATGAGCAACCTGCCGCCGACACCGCCCGGGCCGCCGCCGGGCCGGCCACCGGGGCCTCCGCCTCC
>JBOGFI010000183.1:0-8340 GCA_050743365.1 Acidimicrobiia bacterium
CGCGAGAGCAGGTCGCGCAGCCGGTCCGGCGTCATGCCCGGCGCGCACGCGAGCGTGGCTGCCGCGACCTCTTCGGGTGTGACGGTGGCCGCGGCCGTCACGGCACGTCGTCGCGCAGGAGCGTGGCCGACAGCACGTGCGCGTCGGAGACCATGTCGGCGTCGTCGAGGTCGGCGAGGGTTCGGGCCACCCTGCGGACGCGGACTGCGCCCCTCCCGGTGAGCCCGCGCTCCTCCATCACCCACCGCCACGCGTCGTCCGCCCCGCCGGTGAGAGGCACCATGCGAGCCAGCACGCCCGCAGGGATGTGCGCGTTGCGACGCCACCCCCAGTCGGCGTAACGCCACCGTTGACGGCCGACGGCCGCGGCCACGCGGTCGCGCACCGCGGCGGACGGCTCGCCGTGCACGTCGCCCGGTTCGGGCGCCCGCACCTCGAGCCGGAGGTCGAAGCGGTCGAGCAGCGGGGCCGAGAGCCGCCGGCGGTAACGCGCCCGCTGCACGTCGCTGCAGTGGCACGCCGGGCCGCCGAGCCCGCACGGGCACGGGTTCGACGTGGCGATGAGCTGGAAGTCGGCCGGGAACGTGAGCGACACCGCCTGGCGCGCGATGCGAACGGCCCGGTCCTCGAGCGGCTGGCGCAGCGCATTCAGGGCGCTGGGCGGGAACTCGCCCAGCTCGTCGAGGAACAGCACCCCACGGTGCGCGAGCGTCACCTCACCGGGGTGCGGCCGGCGACTGCCGCCGCCGACGAGCGCGGCGACCGACGCCGTGTGGTGCGGCGCCCGGAACGGCGGCCGCTCGGCCAGCCCGTGGCGCGGTGCCGACCCTGCGACCGAATGGATGCGCGTCACCTCGAGTGCCTCGTCGCGTTCGAGTGCCGACAGGATCGTGGGCAGCCGCCGGGCGAGCATTGTCTTGCCGACACCGGGCGCACCCGTCAGCAGCAGGTGGTGCCCACCGGCGGCGGCGGCCTCGAGCGCCCGGCGCGCGTTGGCGAGGCCGCGTACGTCGGCGAGGTCGAGCGGCTCGTCGTCGCCCCATCCCGCCGACGCCTCGACGTCGACCGGCGGCTCGTCCGGGGGCGACGGCCACGGCTCCTCCCCCTTCAGGCAGGCGCGCAGCTCGGCGAGAGCGCGCGCCGGGCGCACCTCGACGCCCCCGACCAGCGCCGCCTCCCGCGCGTTGTCCTCGGGCACCACGACCGCGTGTGCCCCGGCCCGGGCGGCGGCATCGACCAATGCCAGCACCCCCGGCACCGGCCGCACGGTCCCGTCGAGCCCGAGCTCGCCGAGCACGGCCACCTCGTCGAGAACGCCCTGGGGCAGCTCGTCGCCTGCGAGCAGCAGGCCGAGGGCGACCGCGAGCTCGAGACCGGCACCGGTCTTGCGGACGCCTCCCGGCGCCATGTTGACGGTGATCCGCCGCATCGGCCAGTCCAGGCCCGACGACAGCAGGGCCGCCCGTACGCGCTCGCGCGACTCGCGCACGGCGGTGTCCGGGAGTCCGACCACCTGGTAGCCGGGGAGCCCGTTGGACACGTGGACCTCGACGGTGACGGGCTGGCCGTCGACTCCGGCGAGGGTGGCGCTGCGGAGCGCGGCCAACATGCTCGAGATCTCCTCCCTGGGAACGAGGGACGGAGGGCCGTGACCGCGGCGACCTCGACGGTGCCCCCCGAGTCTTGCCGAGGGGTGCGACAACTACGCGGCAAACGTTCCCTGCTGCAGCATTAGGATCCCGGGGACCGGACACGAGGCACCATGGGACCGCTCCCGCTGTGACGAATCGCGTCGAGGAAGCGCTCGTCTCCCGGCGGGCGCTGCTGCTCACCGGCTTGTCGCTTTCCGCCGCGCTCGCCGCGTGCAGCTCGGGCGATGACCGCGATCGGGCAACCCGCACTCCTACCACGGCTCGTCGCTCGGATGGCACGACTTCCACGACGGCCCTCGCGCCCACCCCGGCGTGCGGGGAGGACGACGACCCCACACCGTCCCAGACGGAGGGGCCGTTCTTCACGCCCGACTCGCCGGAGAAGGCCAGCTTCCGCGCCGACGTGGACGGAGGGACGGCGATCGTGCTCTCCGGCCTCGTCCTCACCACGTCCTGCCAGCCCGTGGAGCGGGCGCTCCTGGACGTGTGGCACGCCGACGACGACGGGGACTACGACAACGACGGCTACCGCCTCCGAGGCCACTTCTTCACCGACGCCCAGGGCCGGTACAGCCTGGAGACGATCGTGCCCGGCCTCTACACCGGGCGGACCCGCCACTTCCACGCCAAGGTGCAGGGGCCGGCCGGCCCGGTCCTCACGACCCAGCTCTACTTCCCGGGCGAGGCCGCCAACGAGCGGGACGGGATCTACCGGCCCGAGCTGCTCATGGACGTGCGCGAAGGCCCGACCGGCAAGGAGGCGACGTTCAGCTTCGTGGTCGAAGCCTGAGAAGGTCAACGAGACGACGCCGGTCTCGGCGGCGCAAGCCGACGGCGCCGACGCGCTGTGACGGCCCGCCGCCACTCTGCGCGGCCATCGCAAGGTGCAGGCGCTAACGTTCCGGGCACGAGCCGCGAACCTGACTCCCCGGGCGCCGGGGTCGTGAGCTGGGATGTCGACGGTTTCGTCGCCTCGCTCTCGGGCACCAGCCCCCACACGAGCGCCGCCTACGACCGTGACGTGCGGCAGTTCGTCACCTGGGCCGAGCGCGGCGGCTGCCCCGTGCCCGGCGCCCTCGACCGCACCACGCTGCGGCGCTACCTCGCCTACCTCCACACCCGGGGCTTCGCCCGGCCCTCGATCGCCCGGAAGGCGGCGGCGCTGCGGAGCTTCCTCCGGTACCTCCGCCGCCACGCCGTCATCACCACCGACCTGGGCCGGTCGCTGCGGGCGCCCAAGGGGGCGACCCGCCTCCCGCGGGTGCCCCGGCGGGCCGAGGCCCAGGCGCTGCTGGACCGCAGCGAGGCCGAGGCGGCCGCCCTCGACGACGATGGTGGCCGAGGTGGTGATGTCGACCCCGGTGTTGCCGCCCTCGTCCGGCGGGACGTCGCCGTGCTGGAGGTGCTCTACGGCGCCGGCCTGCGCGTCGGCGAGTGTTGCGGGCTCACGATCGACGACCTCGGGCGGGGTGCCGTCACGGTGATGGGCAAGGGCGCCAAGGTGCGCCGGGTCCCGCTGGGGGAGCCGGCCCGGCTCGCGGTGGCGGGCTACCTGGAGCGGGGGCGGCCCGCCCTCGCTCGGCCCGGAAGCCCACGCGACGCGCTGTTCCTGAACTCACGCGGCCGGCGGCTCACCCCGCGGGACGCCCGCCGCATCGTGGCCCGCTACCCGCTCGCCGACGGGCAGACGCTCCACCCGCACGTCCTGCGGCATGCATATGCCACCCACCTGCTCGAGGGAGGCGCCGACCTGCGGGTTGTCCAGGAGCTGCTCGGGCACACCGACCTCGCCACCACGCAGATCTACACGCATCTCACGCGCGACCGGCTGCGGGCCGTCTACGACGCCACCCACCCCCGTGCCTGACCCCAGCACGCCCGACGTCGTCGCCGAGCTCTGGCGCGAGTACAAGGCCGAGGGCACCAAGGACGCGCGCGAGCGGCTGATCCTGCACTACTCACCGTTGGTGAAGTTCGTGGCCGGTCGCGTCGCTGCCGGTCTCCCCCAGAGCATCGACCAGGCCGACCTCGTCAGTTACGGCATCTTCGGGCTCATCGACGCAATCGACAAGTTCGACCTGAAGCGCGGGTTCAAGTTCGAGACCTACGCGATCTCGCGCATCAAGGGCTCGATCATCGACGAGCTGCGCGCGATCGACTGGGTGCCCCGCTCGGTGCGAGCCAAGGCACGGGCCATCGAGCGGGCCTACTCGAAGCTCGAGAACGAGCAGAAGCGCACACCCGGCGACCGCGAGGTCGCCGCCGAGATGGGCATCTCCGACGACGAGCTCGCGCAGGTGCTGTCGCAGATCTCGTTCGTCGGCCTCGTCGCTCTCGACGAGCTCCTCTCCGTAGGGGGCAGTGGCGGTGAGCGCGCCGGCATGACCACCGTGGGCGACATGGTCGCGGACCGCGGCCACGACCCGGTCGAGGCGTTCGAGGTCGACGAGATGAAGCACCTGCTCGCCGATGCCATCAACCGCATGCCCGACCGGGAACGGCTGGTGCTCACCCTCTACTACTACGAGGGCCTCACCCTCTCGGAGATCGGCGAGGTGCTCGGCGTCACCGAGAGCCGCATCTGCCAGATCCACACCAAGGCGATCCTCCAGCTCCGGGCCCGCCTCGGCGAGCCCGAGCGCACCGACGCGTAGCGCACCGCGCCGCCGCCCGCGCCGGCCACCACCGACCCTGGTCACGGGCGCGCTCCTCGGGTACGATGCGCCCGCTCACGTCGAGCGGCGCGCCCGCTCCGTGCGCCCTTCCTCCCGGGTCTTCCCCGTGCCGTGTCGTCACCGTCACGTCGGGGGTTCCCATGGACCGGCTCCGTCATCTGCTCGCGGCTGCGCTCGCCGCCGCGCTCGCCTGCTCGGCCACCTTCGTCGGGGTCCGGCCGCTGGGGGCGGCGCCACCCGACGACGGCGTCCCGGGGGACCGGGCGCCTGGGGGCTGGCTCCGCCCCGTCGACGGCGCGGTCGTACGCCCGTTCGAGGAGCCCGCCACCCGCTACGGGCCCGGGCACCGAGGCGCCGACCTCGCCGCGCCGGCGGGCACGGTGGTGCGCGCCGCCAACGACGGCGCCGTCACGTTCGCGGGCTCGGTCGCAGGCTCGGTCCACGTGGTGGTCGCCCACGACGGCGGGCTCCGCACCTCGTACTCGTTCCTCGCCCGGGCCGACGTACGGGCCGGCCACCCCGTCGGCCGAGGCGACCCGCTCGGGCTCACCGGCGGAGCCGGCCCCGAGCACGACCGGGGCGTGCTGCACCTCGGCCTGCGGGTGGGCGACCGGTACGTCGACCCGATGCTGCTCTTCGGCCCGCCCGATCTCACCGAGCTGGTCCACCTCGCGCCCACCGACCTGCCCCCGGCGCGGCCGTGGTCGCCGGCGCGGGAGCGGCAGTCGTTGCGCCGGGGCCTCAAGCTCTTGCGGGGCGATCCCGGCGTGGTCGACCGCCTGCTCGATCGGGCCGTCGACACCGGCGCGGCCGTCGTACGTGGCGGGGGCGCGGCGCTCGGCGCCGCCGGCCGCACCGCCCGCGGCAGCGTCGGCACATTCGCCGCCGTCGGTGCCGAGGTGGGTCGCGGGCTCGCCCACCTCGCCGCCCAAGGCTGGGCCCGCAGTCCCTCGGCGGCGCTCACGCGCGACCTCGGCGCAGTCGCGGAGCGCATCCTCGGCTGGTGGCGGTCGCGTGACGGCTGCTCGACCGAGAGCCCGCCCGCCGATGGCAACGGCGGATCGGGGCACCTCGTGATGGCAGTGGCCGGCATCGACAGCGGCACCGGAACCGGTGGCGCCACCACCACCCTCGACGCCGCCGCCCTCGGGTACGACCCCGCCGAGGTCACCTACTACTCGTACGCGCCCGACGGCGGTCCTTACCGAAAGGAGGACACCTGGGGCGACCTGCTCGCCGCCGGCCGGCGTCTGGGCGAGCAGCTGCGGGCGATCGACGCCGAGCAGCCGGGGCGCGAGGTCGACCTCATCGCGCATTCGCAGGGTGGGGTGGTGGTCGACGTCTTCCTCCAACACGTCTACGACGCCGCCGACCCGCGCTATCCGCCCATCGGCACCGTGGTGACCCTCGCCTCGCCGCACGAGGGCGCGCCCCTCGCGACGGTGGCCGGCGACGTCAGGAAGACGCGCAGCGGCCGCGCCCTGCTCGACCTCGGCGACGAGACCTTGCCGCTCCCTCCTTCCGGTGTCACCTCCACCCGGCAGCTCGCCGAGGGCTCGTCGCTCGTGCGCGACCTGTGGGACCACCACCTCCCCGAGCACGTCGACTTCACCAGCATCGGCGCCAGCGACGACGTGGTCGTCCCGGCGACGCAGATCGACGTCCCCGGCGCCACCGAGGTGGTGATCGACGTCGCCGGCGCCGACGAGCACGGTGCCATTCCCACCGACGCGCGGGCGCTCCAGGTCGTGCGCGCCGCGCTCGAGGGCCGCGCCCCTCCGTGCGTCGGCGTGGTCGAGGGGCTGCGGGGCGCCGTGGCACCCGTGGTGATCACCCGGGCCGAGCACACGGTCGGCGCCACCGGCGCCGGGCTACTGCCGTGAGCGCCGGCCGGAGGCGACGTCTCGCCCTCGTCGGTCTGCTCGCGACCGCGGTCGTCGGCTCGCTCGCGGCGGTGGTCGTCGCGCTCGGACCGCGGCTGGCGCCGCTGGCGGGCGATCTTCGCTCGGCGCGGGGCGCGCCGACGCCCCTTGCACGCGCCGGCGCGCTCGACGGCCGCTGGGTCACGCCGGTCACGGGATGGCCGGCGTCGATCGCCGCCGATGCGGCCGGCGCGGTGGTGATCGCCGGCCGGGGCGAGGTGCGTGGGCTCGCGCCCCACGGCTCCACCACGTGGGCCACGGCGGTGCCCGGCGCCGGGCTGTACGCGCCCGCGCTCGACCATGATGTGGTGGTCGTCAGCGCGGCCGACCGGATCGTCGCGCTCGACCGGGTGTCGGGAGACGCGCGGTGGGAGGCCGGCGTGGCCGGTGGCGCGGGCCCGGTGGGCGTCGCGGGCGAGGCGGAGGACGGGGACGCAGTGGCGCTGGCCGGCACCGAGGCCGGCGAGCTCCTCGCGCTGGACCTCGCGACCGGGGTGGTGCGCTGGTCGGTGCGCCACCCGGGCGCGCTGCGATCACCGCCGGTGGTCGACCCTGGGGCCGGCGTCGTCGCGGCCACCTGGCACGGAGGCGGGACGGACCGAGTGCGCGCGCTCGACCTCGCCACCGGCGTGCCGCGCTGGGAAGCCACCCTGGCGCCGTTCGCGGCCGCTCCCGTCGTGCAGCGCGGACTGGTGATCGTGGCCGAGGGCGACGGAGAGGGCCACGCCCGCGTGGTCGCGCGGGCAACCGGCACCGGCGTCGAGGCCTGGTCGTCGCCGGTGCCGTCCTCGTTCGAGTCGGGCATCCACCCAGCGGCGGCAGGCCACGACGTGGCGGTGGTCGACCACTTCGGCACCGTCACCCTGCTCGACGTGGGCACGGGCGCCCGCCGCTGGGAGGCTCACCTCGACCGCCCCGTCCTCCGCACCGACGTGCTCCTCACCGAACGCGCGGTCGTGCTCACCACCCATCCCGGTGGGCTCGTGGTCCTCGACCGGGCTTCCGGGCGCGTCCGCGGGGGCGGCCCGCGTGCCGGGTTCCCGGTCGGGCTGGCCCGCTGCGGGCGTCTGCTCCTCGTGGCGCTGCGCCTCGCCGAGCCCGGACGCGTCGAGGCCATCACGCTTCCGTGAGGCTCGCCGGCGGCTGGCTACACTGGCCCGCGACCCGGGCCCTCCGCGACCCGGGATCACGCACGCCCGCCACCCAAGGTCGCCCCCGAAGTTGCTGTCGGAGGCGCAGCGCGGGCGGAGGTCAGAACCGAGGGAAGGACACCGTGGCTGTCGTCACCATGAAGCAGCTGCTGGAGGCCGGGGTGCACTTCGGCCACCAGACGCGCCGCTGGAACCCGAAGATGCGCCGGTTCATCTTCGGCGAGCGCAACGGCATCTACATCATCGACCTCCAGCAGACACTGGAGCGGATCGACTCCGCCTACCGCTTCATCCGAGGCACGGCAGAGCACGGCGGGACCGTGCTGTTCGTAGGCACGAAGAAGCAGGCGCAGGAACCGGTCCAGCGCGAGGCCGGGCGGGCGAACAGCCCCTACATCAACTACCGCTGGCTCGGCGGGACGCTGACGAACTTCGCGACCGTGCACGCCCGGGTGTCGAAGCTGCACGAGCTCCGTCGGCTGGTCGAGAGCGGCGAGACCGAGCAGATGATCAAGAAGGAAGGCCTCAAGGTCAAGCGCGAGCTGGTCAAGCTCGAGCGCAACCTCGGCGGCATCCAGCGGCTGGAGAAGCTCCCCAGCGCGGTGTTCGTCATCGACACCAAGAAGGAGCACATCGCGGTCACCGAGGCCAACCGTCTGGGGATCCCCGTTGTCGCGGTGGTCGACACCAACTGCGACCCCGACATCATCGACTACGTGATCCCCGGCAACGACGACGCCATCCGCAGCGCCAACCTCATGTGCCGCATCGTCGCCGACGCCGTGATCGAGGGCCGTCAGCTCGCGGTGAGCCAGGGCCGGGTGCTGCCCGAGGAGCCCGACGTGAAGGATGCGCCGCTCCCGCCGCCGCCCCCGCCCGATCCCGAGGAGCAGCGCCGCAAGGCGGAGGCGCAGCGCGACGCGCGCAACCAGGCCGCCGC
>JBOGFI010000184.1:0-20202 GCA_050743365.1 Acidimicrobiia bacterium
CGTGGTGGTGGTGGGGATGATCACCCCCTGGGACCGAGCGACCGCCCTCGCCCTCGGTGCCGTGGTGGCGGTGCTCGCCCCCATCGGGGATCTGTGCGAGTCGATGCTCAAGCGCGACCTCGGCGTAAAGGACCTCGGCGGGCTGTTGCCCGGCCACGGGGGGATCCTCGACCGCTTCGACGCCATCCTCTTCTGCCTCCCGGCCGTCTACTACCTGGTCGTCCACCTAGGGATCGGATGAGCCGGGCAGACACCGCCCGCAAGGTGATCATCCTCGGGTCGACGGGATCGGTCGGCACCCAGGCCCTCGACGTCATCCGCAACCGGCGCGACCGCTACCGGGTCGTGGCCTTGGCCGCCGGCCGCAACACCGAGCTGCTCGCGCGTCAGCGCGCCGAGTTCGACGTGGCGCCCGAGCTCGCACGCAGCTGCGCCGACGACCCGGCCGCGCTGGCCGAGCTCGCTGCCCACGCCGACGCCGACGTCGTGCTCAACGCGGTGGTCGGGTTCGCCGGCCTGCCGGCGACGCTCGCCGCGCTCGAGGCCGGCAAGCGGCTCGCCCTGGCCAACAAGGAGAGCCTCATCGCCGGCGGGCCGGTCGTGGCCAAGGCGCGGGCCGAGGGTGGCGGCGAGATCGTTCCCGTCGACTCCGAGCACTCGGCGGTGTACCAGGCCCTGCGGACCGGCGCCCGCCACGAGGTCCGGCGGGTGCTCCTCACCGCGAGCGGCGGCCCGTTCCGGGGCCGGACCCGCGCCGAGCTGGCGCGTGTCACCGTGGCCGACGCCCTCGCCCACCCCACCTGGGAGATGGGGGCGAAGATCACCATCGACTCGTCGACCCTCATGAACAAGGGCCTCGAGGTCATCGAGGCCCACGAGCTGTTCGGCATCGACTTCGACAACATCGAGGTCGTCGTGCACCCGCAGTCGATCGTCCACGGCATGGTCGAGTACACCGACGGCGCCACCGTCGCCCAGCTCTCGCTGCCCGACATGCGCCTGCCGATCGGCCTCGCGCTCGGTGCCCCCGAGCGGCTCGACGAGCCCTTCGGCGCGATCGACTGGGCCCGGCTGGGCCCGCTCACCTTCGAGCCCCCCGATCTCGACTCGTTCCCCGCGCTGTCGCTCGCCTACGAGGCGGGCCGGGCGGGCGGGGCCGCCCCGGCCACGCTCAACGGCGCCAACGAGGTGGCGGTGGCGGCCTTCCTCGACCGGCGGATCCCGTGGCTGGGGATCGCCGGCGTCGTCGACGACGTCCTCCAGCACGGTACCGGGAACGTCGATGACACCGCGGACGTTCTGGAGGCAGACCGGGTCGCCCGCGAGCGCGCCCAGGCCTCGGTGAAGAGACGGAGCGCGGCGTGACGAGATGAGCAGGAGCAGGGCGTGAAGGATCCGCTGGAGGAAGCCAGCGAGCAGGTGACCCGCCGCGGCGCCGCGGGCGCCGCCCTGCTCCTCCTCTTCGGTCTCGTCCTGCTGGCGGTGCTGCGGCCGTCGACGATCGACACGCTGGCGATCGTCCTCGGCATCGTCGTGCTGATCATGGCGCACGAGGCCGGCCACTACGTCGCCGCCAAGCGGGCCGGCATGAAGGTCACCGAGTTCTTCCTGGGCTTCGGCCCTCGGGTCTGGTCGTTCCGTCACGGCGAGACCGAGTACGGCGTCAAGGCCGTCCCCGCCGGCGGCTACGTGCGCATCGTCGGCATGAACAACCTGGAGGAGGTCGACCCCGGCGACGAGGGCCGCACCTACCGGCAGGGCACCTTCGGGCAGCGCATGACCGTCGTGCTGGCGGGCGTGACCGTGAACATCCTCCTCGCGATCGTGCTGTTCTTCGTCGTGTTGGCGGTCCGGGGCGTGCCCGACGGAGCCAGCACCACAGTCAGGGAGGTCATCCCCGGCACCCCGGCCGCCGCCGGTGGCCTCGAGCCCGGGGACCGCTTCGTCTCGATCGGCGGGCAGGCGATCGACGACTGGGACGACGTGACCGCGGCGATCGAGGATCGCGCCGGGGACCGCACGCGGTTCGTGGTCGAGCGCGATGGCGTGCCGCACGTCCTCGAGCTGACGCCCGAACGACGCAGCGAGACCGACGGCACCGGCTTCGTCGGCATCTCGCCCGAGGACGCCTTCCGGTCGCTCGGGGTCGTCGGCGCGGCGCGCGAGTCGGTCGCCACCATCGGGCGGGGCACCGTTGGCCTCGGCGAGGGCCTGGTCGATCTCTTCTCTCCCTCAGGGCTGTCGCGCTACTCGGAGAACTTCACCGAGCCGCCGCCCTCGGGTCGGGCGAGCCCCGCGGCGGAGGAGCGACCCCGCGGCCTCATCGGGATCGTCGACATCGGCGGCGAGCTCGTGGACGGCGACGTGTGGAGGCTGCTCGAGCTCATTGCCGCGCTCAACCTGATCGTCGCTCTCTTCAACCTGCTCCCGCTGCTTCCCTTCGATGGAGGGCACGCGGCGGTGGCGCTCTACGAGCAGCTGGCGTCGAAGGTGACGGGCCGCGAGGTGCGGGTCGACTTCCGGAAGCTGGTGCCCGTGACCGCGCTCGTGCTGGCCGTCTTCCTGACCCTCGGCCTGTCGGTCGCCTTCCTCGACATCCGCGACATCTTCGCCGGCTGAGGCGCCCCACTCTCGGCGACGTAGGCTGCGACGGATGCGCGAGCGCCGTACGACCCGCCAGATCCACGTGGGCTCCGTCGCCGTTGGGGGCGACGCGCCCGTCTCGGTGCAGTCGATGACCACGACCAAGACCGCCGACGTCGAGGGCACCCTCGCCCAGATCTACGCCCTCGCCGGCGCCGGCGCCGACATCGTGCGCTGCACCTGCAACGAGGAGGAGGCGGCCGAGGGACTGGCGGAGATCGTGCCCCGCTCGCCGGTGCCGCTGGTCGCCGACATCCATTTCCAGTACCGCCTCGCGCTGGCCGCGATCGAGGCGGGCGTGCACGGGCTGCGCCTCAACCCGGGAAACATCCGCAAGCCCGACCAGATCAAGACGGTGGCGGGTGAGGCCAAGGACCGCGGCCTGCCGATCCGCATCGGCGTGAACGCCGGCAGCCTCGACCCCGAGGTCGCCGAGCGCCACGGCGGGGCCACCCCCGAGGCGCTGGTGGCCTCGGCCGAGCGCGAGCTGGCCTACTTCGCCGAGGTCGGCTTCGACGACGTGAAGATCTCGGTGAAGGCGTCGAGCGTCCCGGTGATGATCGACGCCTACCGGCTCCTGTCGGAGACGGTCGACCACCCGCTCCACCTCGGGGTCACCGAGGCGGGGCCGCCGCCGGCGGGGCTGGTGAAGTCGACCGCCGGGATCGGCACGCTGCTGGCCGAGGGCATCGGGGACACCATCCGCTTCTCGCTCACCGCCGACCCGGTGGAGGAGGCCCGCGCCGGGCGCCAGCTGCTGGAGGCGCTGGGCCTGCGCGAGCGGAAGGGACTCGACCTGATCGCGTGCCCGTCGTGCGGGCGGGCCGAGGTCGACGTGATCGGGGTGGCGAAGGACGCCCAGGCCGCACTGGAGGACCGCAAGATCCCGCTCCAGGTCGCGGTGATGGGCTGCGTCGTGAACGGTCCGGGCGAGGCGCGCGACGCCGACCTCGGCATCGCCGCCGGCCGGGGCAAGGGCCACCTGTTCGTCAAGGGCAAGGTCGTGCGGGTGGTGCCCGAGGCCGAGATGGTCGACGCGCTGGTCGAGGAGGCGGAGCGCATCATGGCCGACGGTGTCGAGGCCCGTCTCGCCGACGCCGACGAGGGCGCCGAGGCCGAGGCGGAGGCGGCGCGGGCGGAGTTGCTCCGGGTCCAGGGCGCCGACGCCAACCACGCCGCCGAGAAGATCGAGCGCATCCGCGAGGTCGCGGAGTAGGCGGGGGCGGCCAGAGAGGAAGGCCTGCCAGCCCGTTGCCGCGCTCAAGGTCCTACTCCGCAATGACGAGGCGGAAGCCGAGGTCGATCTCGTCGAGGTCCAGGAGGGCGGCGTTGCGCCGGTGCCACGCTCCCGAGCGCAGGTCGGCCTCGAGCCGGTGCATCGCCCGCGCCGCGGTGCCGTCCTCGAGCAGCGCCAGGCCCGAGATCGACGCCCGCACCTGCGGGTCGAGGTAGGCCTCGGGACGGCGCCAGAACGCCCCGCCGAACCCGTCGACGCAGTCGTGGGGGATCGGCACCACGTCGACCCGGACGGGGTCCATGAGCGAGCAGGCGGCGTCGAAGGTGGCCCGCGTGTGCTCCCACGCCGCCATCTCCGGCAGGTAGTCGCGCAGGAGCCAGAAGTTGGCGGCGTAGAAGGCGTCGTCCCAGGTCAGGACGACCTGCCGGCGCGAGACGCGGCCGAGCTCGCGCAGGCCCTGCTCCGGCTCGGTCCAGTGCTGGAGCGACAGGAGCGTCATGGCGGCGTCGAAGGCGCCGTCGGGGAAGGGCAGCGCCTCCGCTACCCCCTGCGCGATCGGGGCTGCGCCTGCCGGGCGCTGCTCGATCATCACGTGGGAGGGGTCGAGGGCGATCACCTCGCGGTCGGCGAGCTCGTAGGAGCCGGTGCCCGCGCCCACGTTGAGCACGGTGCAGGCGTCGCCCAGCCCGCTGGCGATCCGGGCGGCGATGCGCGGGTCCGACCGCCGCTTGTACGCGTAGCCGATTCCGATGCGGTCGTAGACAGGCTTCACGGCGCGCCTCAGCCCCGCGCCAGCCGCCGGTCGTGCCACCACCTGGTCGCTCCGGTGGCCGAGCCCGCGGCCAGCCGCTCGGCGCGCAGGTCCTCCTCGAGAGGGGAGTCGAGCGGCGCGAGGTCACCCATGACCCACGAGAGCAGCAGGTCCGCCAGGGCGGGGTTGCGGGGGAGCACCGGTCCGTGAAGATAGGTCCCCACGAGGCGCTGACCGAGGACCCCGTCGAAGCCGTCGCCGTTGCCGCCCCCCGCCCGGACCCGGCCGAGGGGACGCTCACCCGGGCCCAGGGTGGTGCGGCCGCCGTGGTTCTCGAACCCGGTGAGGACGGGGAGAGGGTGGTCGGGCTCGACCACGACCTCTCCGATCAGCCGGTCGGGCCCGGCGCGGGTGACGGCGTCGACCAGCCCGAGCCCCTCGAGGGTCTCGCCGTCGCCAGTCTCGTATCGGTGCCCGATGAGCTGGAAGCCGGCGCACACCGCGAGCACGGCCGCCCCACCCGCCCGTGCCCGGACGACGCTGGCGGCCGACGCCCGCATGCCGGCCGCCGCCATCGACTGGGGATCGTCCTCGCCGCCGCCGAAGAGGTACACGTCGAGCGAGTCGGGGATGGGCTCGCTGGCCGCCACCTCCACCAGCTCGGCGTCGTGGCCGCGCCAGCGCGCCCGCTGCACGAGCACGACGGCGTTGCCCCGGTCGCCGTACGTGCCCAGCAGCTCGGGGTACACGAGGCCCACGCGCAGCGCCGAATCCGATCGGGTCATCAGCCGTACTTCCGGTAGAGGGCCGAGAACTGGGTGTACGACGCGACCACGTCGACCTCGTCGCCCTGGAGCCGGTGCGCGGCCCGGACCGGGTCGCGCTCGATCACGTGGTCGACGTCCGCGTACCGGAGCCGCACCGCCACGTCGAGGGCGCGTTCGCCCGCGGCCGCCACGGGACGGCCCCGCAGCAGCTCGTAGGGGACGTCCCAGAGCCACGACGGGTCCTTGCCGTCGGCCACATGCGCGTTCACGGCGATGACGACGCCGCCCGGCCGCCCGGCGAGATGGTGCAGCACCTCGGTCCAGCCCGCCGGGTTCTTGGCGAGGAGGATGCGCAGTGGCCGGCCGTCGTCCAGCCGGACGGTCCGGTAGCGGCCGGCGACGGTGCTGATCCGCGCCGCGGCCGCCGCCGCGTCTCGTGGCGGGACGCCGAAATGGGTGGCGGCCGCGGTGATCGCCAGCGCGGCGTTGGCGAGGTTCCACCGCCCCGGGAGGGCGAGGTCGAGCGGCACCCGCATCCCGTCCAGCACGAGGGCGCCGGCGTCGAGTCGGTTCGGGGTGGCGGGCTGGGTGAAGCCGCACCGGGAGCAGTCGAAGCCGTCGTCGGTCCAGCGCAGGAGCGCACTGCAGCCGGGGCAGGTGGCGGCGTCGTTCCGCCAGCCGGCGCCGAGCTCGACCCAGGTCGTCTTCGCCGGCACCGCTGCCCACACCACGTGCGGGTCGGACGCGTTGGCGACGACCCGCAGGTCGGGATGGGCCTCGGCGACGCGCCGCCAGCTGTCGCCCACCGCGTGGACCTCGCCGTAGCGGTCGAGCTGGTCGCGGCTGAGGTTGCCGAGCACGAGCAGCTCGGCCCGGAGCGGGTCGACCACGCGGGGCAGCACGCGCTCGTCGACCTCGAGCACGGCCACGCCCGGCCCGCCGGCGGCGGCGAGCGTGGGCGCGATCCCGGAGGTGAGGTTGGCGCCGGTGGAGTTGCTGACGATCGGGTGTCCGGCCTGCTCGAGCGCGGCGGCGAGGAGCCGGGTCGTCGTGGTCTTGCCGTTGGTGGCCGACACGAGCGCGACCCGCTGCTCGCGCGCCAGCTCGGCCAGCGCCGCGGGCGCGAGCGCGTTCAGCACCCGCCCGCTGATCGTGGCGCCCGCGCCCCGGCCGGTGACCCGCGACGCCCACCCCGCGAAACGGCCCGCCCCGACCGCGAGGCGCGTGCGCGGCGAGGTCCTCATTCCCGCTCGCACCAGTAGGCGTCCACGCGGTAGGGGATGCGGAGCTCGGCCCTGCCACGCGTGTCGGGGTGGGTGGCGAGGAGCTCGCGCAGCTCGCCGAGCACCGCGGCGCGGCGGTCGGGCGGCAGCACCGCCACGTGGCTCACCGAGCCGATCCGGTCGAGCACGCCCTCGGGCGCGATCGCCTGCTCGTGCCGGAACGTGGCTGCGTGCACTGGCCCGAACCCGGAGCGCTCGCCCAGCGCCGACTCGCGCCAGTGCTCGTGGTCGCGCCACGGGGCCCGTTTCTCCACCCGGTCCATGATCGACCAGACCTCGT
This sequence comes from Acidimicrobiia bacterium, assembly GCA_050743365.1. Taxonomy (GTDB): domain Bacteria; phylum Actinomycetota; class Acidimicrobiia; order IMCC26256; family JACDBD01; genus JBOGFI01. Next base: position 6,962 of record JBOGFI010000184.1, read on the forward strand.
CGACCCAGTCGGTCGACCGGTCGCGCGCGTTCCAGATCAGCCCGAGCCGGCCGCGGGGCCGGATCACCCGGGCGAGCTCGGCGAAGGCGGCGTCGGCGTCGAACCAGTGGAACGCCTGCGCGACGGTGACCGCTTCGAGCGACGCGGCGACGAAGGGGAGCGCCTCCGCGCCGCCGGCGACGACGTCGACGCCGGGCACGGCCCGGGCGAGCACGCCGCGCATGCCTTCCACCGGCTCGACCGCCACGAGCCGGGCACCGGTCGGTACGAGCAGCCGGGTGAGCTTGCCCGTCCCCGCAGCGAGGTCGACGGTGGTGGTGCCGGCGCCGATGCGCAGGTGCTCGACGAGCCAGGCGACCGCGTCACGCGGGTACGACGGCCGGGCCCGCTCGTAGTTCTGGGCCTCGCTCCCGAACCCACCCTGGGCAACCTCGTGCACGGCCATACCCGCCATCTTCCCACTGCCGGCTTGCGATGCGTGCGCTGACGGCCACACCGGCCGTCTATGAACGCATCAGCCGTGGAGGCCGCACTCGATCTTGTCGGTGCCGGCCCAGCGGCCGGCGCGGGTGCTCTCGCCGTTGTTAACGGGCCGGGTGCACGGCCAGCAGCCGATCGACGCGAACCCGTGGTCGGCGAGCGGGTGGGCGGGCAGGGCCCGGTCGCGCGTGTAGCTGTCGACGTCGAGGTCGGTCCACGTCGCGAGCGGGTTGACCTTCACCAGCCCCCGTCCCACGTCGTAGCCGACGATCGGCGTACGGGCGCGCGTCGGCGCGTCGGCGCGTCGCAGGCCGGTCATCCATGCCGCCTTGCCCTCGAGGGCGCGGGCGAGCGGCTCGACCTTGCGGATGCCGCAGCAGCCGTCGGGATCGTGCTGCCAGCGGCTGTCGGGGTCGACCTCCGGGGTCATCACGCGCAGGTTGAGGTCGTAGCGCTCGCGTACCCGCTCGACGTACCAGAGCGTCTCGGCGAAGTGGTACTGGGTGTCGAGGAACACCACCTCGATGTCGGGCGCCACCCGCGCGGCGACGTCGATGAGGACACAGTCCTGGAACGACGCCGCCAGCACGAGGTCGTCGCCGAAGCGGTCCCGCGCCCACTCCACGACGGCCGACGCCGGCGCCGACTCGAACGATGTCGAGACGGTGGCCAGCTCGGCGAGGTCGGGCACGGAGGTGGAGACGGCGGTCATGTCAGGCAGCCTTCATGTCATGCACTCTCCGGCGCCCACGTCCTTCTCGTAGGGGCCGGTCTCGTCGAAGTCGACGTAGAACTCGGGCGCCTCCTCCGGGGTGGGGAAGCTGTCGAGGTCCTTGAGCAACGTGCCGACGGCGGCGGCCCCCCCGGAGCGGTCGAGCCACTGACCGAACACCTCGCCGGCCTGGCGCTCCTCCGCGAACTTGCCCACCACCCGGACGACGGCCTGCGACGCGGCCTTGGCCGGCAGCTTCACCGCCTTCTCGCCGAAATCGATCTCGGTGTGCCCGACCTTCCCGCCCAGCAGCATCTGGTAGCCGGGCGCGGCCCGCCCGTGCGCGCGCCGCTCGATGCCGACGAAGCCGATGTCGGCGATGTGGTGCTGGCCGCACGAGTTGGTGCAGCCCGAGATGTTCACTCGTACCCCGCCCACCTCGGCCAGCCCCGCCTCCTCGAGAGCCTGGCCGATGTCGTCGGCCAGGCCGCGTGACTGCGTGACCGCGAGGTTGCACGTGTCGGCGCCCGGGCACGCCACCACGTCGCGCGCCAGCTCGGCGCCGGGCTCGGCCATGCCGATCGCCGCCAGCCGAGCGTGCAGCGAGGGAAGCTGCTCCTCGGCCAACCCCCGCAGCGCGAAGTTCTGGCGGTTGGTGACCCGCACGTCGATGCCGAAGTCACGCTGCACGTCGGCGAGGGCGCGGAACTGGTCGCCGGTGATGTCGCCCAGGCGGGCGTACGCGTACGCGCTCACCGTGCCGTTCGCGCGGCCTCGCACGACATTGGCGTGCTCCCACTTCTCGTACGGGCTGAGCCCCAGGAACTGGACCGGTGACTCACCGACCTGGGTGACCGGACCCGTGCCCATTCCCGCGGGGGCGTCGCCGCGCTCCTGCACGGCGTCGGGGAGGCTGCCCGCGTACGACGACGCCGCCGGGAGGAACCGCCGCTCCTTGAACACCCGCTCGCGCAGCTCGTCGACGCCCATCGTGTCGACCAGCCACTTCATCCGGGCCCGGAGCTTGTTGTCGCGGTTGCCGTAATGGTCGAAGACGCGGACGATGGCCTCGAGCGTCGGCATGAGCTGCTCGCGCGGCGTGAAGTCCTCGAGCGCCTGGGCTGGGTGGGGGTTGGCGCCCAAGCCGCCGGCGAAGAACACCTTGAAGCCGGGCTCGAGAGTGCCGTCGGGGCGAGGCTGGTTCACCGCGATCACGCCGATGTCGTTGAACATGGCCTGGCCGCAATCGGTGACGCAGCCCGAGAAGTTGATCTTGAACTTGCGGGGCAGCCGCTGAGCGTAGGGGTTGCGCAGGAAGAAGTCGGTGGTGGCCTGCGCCCACGGGCTGATGTCGAGCACCTCGAACGGGCACGCCCCCGCCAGGTGGCAGCCGGTGACGTTGCGCACGGTGTCGCCGCACGCCTCCCGGCTGGTGAGCCCCACCGAGGCGAGCAGGCGCATCACCTCGGGCGTCTGCTCCAGCTGCACGAAGTGGACCTGCACGTTCTGGCGGGTGGTGAGGTGGCCCCAGCCGCGCGAGTACTCGTCGGCGATGTGGCCGAGCATCTCGAGCTGCTCGGGGTCGAGTGAGCCGTGCGGCACCTTCACCCGGACCATCTGGTTGTGGCCGCCCTGCCGCTGGCCGTAGATGCCCTGGTTGAGCCGGAAGACGCGGAACACGTCCTCCTCGAGCTCGCCCGCGAGGTACCGGCGGACGCCGTCCTCGAACTTGTCGAGCTCCTCCTCGACCACCGGGTCGAGCGGGCGGGTCCTGAGCTCCTTGACGTCGATGGCCATGTCAGTCCTCCCTACCGTCGAGGGGCGGGCGGGACGCGTCGATCAGCAGCCGGGCGATCTCGGGCCGGGTGAACTCGGCCGGCGGCGCGTCGCCGGCGACCAGCAGGTCGCGCACCTTCGTGCCCGAGAGGTGCACGTGGTGGGCGGCGTCGTGCGGACACGTCTTGGCCGAGGCCATCGAGCCGCACACTTCGCAGTAGAACGAGTGCTCGAAGAAGATGGGCGTGATCCCGAGCTCCTGCACGCCGATCTCGCGCAGGAGGTCCTGGGCGGCGTACGTGCCGTAGTAGTCGCCGACGCCGGCGTGGTCGCGCCCGACGATGAAGTGGGTGGCGCCGTAGTTCTTGCGGCACAGCGCGTGGAACACGGCCTCGCGCGGGCCCGCGTAGCGCATGGGCGCGGGGAAGAGGCCGAGGAGCACGCGGTCAGCGGGGTAGTAACCGTCGAGCAGCGCCTCGTAGCAGCGCAGCCGGACCTCGGCGGGGATGTCGTCGCCCTTGGTCTCGCCGACGAGCGGGTGCACCAGCAGCCCGTCGACGGACTCGAGCGCCACCTTGGTGAGGTACTCGTGTGCCCGGTGGATGGGGTTGCGGGTCTGGAACGCCACCACCGTGTGCCATCCGCGCTCGGCGATGGCGGCCCGGATCGCCGCCGGCGAGGCCGGGTGCCGGTCGAACGGCGCCGGGAGCGCGAGCGCCGGGTGCGAGGGGTCGACGACCACCTTGCCGCCGACCCGCCACGGCTCGCCGTTCAGCACCACCGACGCACCCGGGTGGGCGGGGTCGTCGGTGCCGAAGGTGGCCCGGGCCTCCGCCACCGGGTCGACCTTGTAGACCTCGGGCTCGGCCAGCACGCCGATCAGCTCACCTTCTCGAGTGATGAGGTCGAGCTCGTCGTGCCCCCGGACCTGCGCCGCCGTCTGCACATCCAGCGCGGGCGCGATCGGGAACGGCCACAGCCGGCCCGAGCCCAGGCGCATGCCGGCGACGACGAAGGCGTAGTCGTCCTCGCCCACGAAGCCCTCGAGGGGCTCGTACGCGCCCCAGGCCAGGAGGCGGAGGTCGGACAGGTCGCGCGGCGTGAGCTCGAGGGATGGCATCAGCGGGCCTCCACACGGCTCGGCACCCGGCTCGGCACACCGCTCGGGGGCCGGGCGCCCGCCGGCGGGCCGGCGCCCCAGAACCGGGCTTCACCGTCGGCCACGGCCCCGTCCACCAGGGCGTGGCGGGCGCGCCGCAACGATCGGCGGAGGCGGGTGACGAGGCTGAGCGGAGAGGAACGGGAGACGGGCACGGGCGCGGCGGCTCCTGCGAGGGGGCGGGAGGGGCAGCGGGGCGCGTGGTGGTGGGCTAGGCGCGACCCGCGACGCGGCGACACATCTCGTCCCGCACCTCGTGGGGGGTCCGGCCCATCGAGATGCTGGCGGCGCCCTGCGCTCGGATCACGGCTCGTAGCCTAACGGCTCCGACGCCGAAATACCAGCGGATCGGTCAGGAATATTTCCGACCCCCCCGGTCGAGAATGGGCGGCTTCCCGCCCGGTACCCGTCGCTAGCCTCTGGTCCCATGCGCATGTCGCAGCTGTTCCTGCGGACCCTGCGCGACGACCCCGCCGACGCCGAGGTCGACAGCCACCGCCTTCTGGTGCGGGGTGGGTACGTCCGCCGGGTGGCGAGCGGCATCTACTCCTGGCTCCCGCTCGGTTACCGGGTGCTGCGCCGGGTGGAGCAGATCGTCCGGGAGGAGATGGACGCCGCCGGCGCCCAGGAGCTGTGGCTGCCGATCACCCAGCCGCTCGAGCTGTGGGAGCGCACGGGCCGCAACCGGGACTACGGCCCCGAGCTGTTCCGACTCGCCGACCGCAAGGAGACCGGCTTCTGCCTCTCGCCGACGGCCGAGGAGGTCATCACGAGCACGGTCGCCAACGAGTACTCGAGCTACCGCGACCTGCCCGTCAACCTCTACCAGATCAACTGGAAGTACCGCGACGAGCTGCGGCCGCGTTTCGGCCTCCTCCGCGGGCGCGAGTTCCTCATGAAGGACGCCTACTCCTTCGACGTCGACGGCGACGGGCTCCGGCGCAGCTATCGGGAGATGTACGACGCCTACGGGCGGGTGTTCGAGCGCTGCGGCCTGGAGTTCCGCGTCGTCGAGGGGGAGGCGGGCCAGATCGGCGGCGACGTCAACCACGAGTTCGTGGCCTTGGCGGCGGTGGGGGAGGACGAGTTCGTGTGGTGCCCGTCGTGCGACTACGCCGCCCTCACCGAGGTCGCCACGCGCCAGGCCAGCGAGCGCCCCGACGGCCAGCTGGACGCGCCGCCCATGGAGGAGGTGCACACGCCCGGCCTCCCGGGAGTGGCGGGCGTCGCCGAGCGCCTGGGTGTCGGCCATCACGAGATGCTCAAGTGCATCGCCTTCGACATCGAAGGTGAGCTCGGTCTCGCGCTCGTCCCCGGCGATCGTGAGGTCAATCCCTACGCTTTGAGCAGAGCCGTCGCGCCCAGGTCGGCACGGGTCTACGACGACGACGACTTCGCCGCCATGCCGTCGCTCCCCAAGGGCTATATCGGCCCCCACTACAAGGAGGCCGAGCTGGTCGTCGCCGACCCCGCCGTCGGCGCCCCGCACGCGTGGGCCACCGGCGCCAACCGCGTCGATCGTCACGTACGGAACGCCGTTCTGGGGCGCGACTTCACCGTCGACGTGTGGGCGGACATCGCAACCGTCGTCGCCGGCGACCCCTGTCCCCGTTGCGGCTCGCCGCTGTCGGTCGACCGCGGCATCGAGGTCGGCCAGGTGTTCCAGCTCGGCACCAAGTACTCCGTCCCCCTCGAGTGCCGCTACACCGACGAGGCCGGTGAGCAGCACCCCATGGTCATGGGCTGCTACGGGATCGGTGTGTCCCGCATCGTCGCCGCGGTCGCCGAGCAGCATCACGACGAGCACGGGCTCGCATGGCCGGGCGCGCTCGCGCCCTACCAGGTGCATCTGGTGGCGCTCCCGGGGAAGGGCGACACCGCCGCCGACGTGGTCGCGGCCGCCGACCGGCTATACAACGACCTCGTCGCCAAGGGTGTGGAGGTGCTCTACGACGACCGCGACGCCAGCCCGGGCGTGAAGTTCGCCGACGCCGACCTCCTCGGCATTCCGGTGCGTCTCACGCTCGGCGCCAAGGGCCTGGCGCGAGGCGTGGTCGAGCGCCGCCTGCGCCCGACCGGGGCGGAGGAGGACGTCGCCCTCGCCGACGCGGTCGCGGCCGTCCTCGCCCTGGTGTCGGCGTGATGGGTTGATGAGCGAGAACTCTGATCCTCCCCGCCCTCCTCCGGGTCAGGTCCCGCCGCGTCCTCCCGGTCCTCCGCCGAGCCGACCCCCGTCGCGTCCGCCCGCCGAGCCCCCTCCGCGTTTGGCCGCGCCCCGCCGGCCCCGGCGCCGGATGCTCGTGGGCGGGATCGTGGCTGCGATCGTGCTTGTCGGGGCCGGGCTGGGCGTCGCCGTCCTCGCGTCCGGCGGCGACAACGGAGACGGCGCGCCCGCGCCGACGACGGAGCGGCGGGCGGCGACCGGACCCGAGTCGGGGGGCGAGCCCGAGCCCTGCACAGGAACGTTCGACGTCCTCACGGCCGGCGACATCCAGGAGTTGGCCGGTGTGACCGCCGGTACGGGCACCCGCGAACCGGAGTCCGGTGGCTGCATCTTCGAAGTGGGGGACGGACTGGAGTCGACGTTGCTGGCCGAGGTGTACCACGTTGACGACGCCGCATTCGCTGGGACGCAATTCGAGCAGTACCGCGAGGCCTACGACGAGGAGGACGTGGCCAGCCTCGGGGACGAGGCAATCTACGACTCTGCCAGACACGCACTGGCCGCACGAAGCGCCGAGTTCACCGTGGTGCTCACCTACTCGGGCTCCGAAGAGGCCGTCACGCGCGAGGCGCTCGTCGCACTCGCCAGCATCGCGTTCGAGCGGTTGGGCGCGGGATGATCCTGGTCGACGCCTACGTGCTGGAGGCGCTCTCATGACCCTGCCCGTCACACCGCCGGTCGCGCCGATGCTCGCGAAGCTCGTCCGCGAGCTACCGGCGGCCGAGGGCCTGCTGTACGAGCCCAAGTGGGACGGGTTCCGCTGCATCGTGTTCCGCGACGGCGACGAGGTCGAGCTGGGGAGCCGCAACGACCGGCCGCTCACCCGTTACTTCCCGGAGCTGCTCGATCCGCTGCGCGCCGAGCTGCCGTCTCGCTGCGTCGTCGACGGCGAAGTGGTGATCGCGACCGACCACGGCCTCGACTTCGATCTGCTGTCGCTGCGCATCCATCCCGCCGCCAGCCGGGTGGCGAAGCTCGCGGCCGAGACGCCGGCGTCGTTCGTGGCCTTCGACCTGCTGGCCGAGGGCGACGACGATCTGCGCACGCTCCCGCTCGACGAACGGCGGGCGCGCCTCGAACGCATGCTCGGGCAAGCCGCCCCGCCCGTGCGCCTCACGCCTGTCACCACCGACCCGGAGGTGGCGGGGGCATGGTTCGAGCGGTTCGAGGGCGCCGGCCTCGACGGCGTGGTCGCCAAGCGCCTCGGCGACGAGTACCGCGAGAACCAGCGCGCGATGTTCAAGGTGAAGCACCAGCGCACCGCCGACTGCGTCGTCGCCGGCTTCCGAACCCACAAGGACGGCGCCGGCGTGGGATCGCTCCTGCTCGGCCTCTACGACGACGCCGGCACGCTCCACCACGTCGGCGTCGCTAGCAGCTTCGCCGCGCCGCTGCGCAAGCAGCTGGCCGGTGAGCTCGAGCCCTACCGGGAGGGCGCGTTCGAGCACCATCCGTGGGCCGACTGGGCGGACGAGGAGGCCCACGCCTCGGGGCGGATGCCCGGCGCGCCGAGCCGGTGGAACGCCAAGAAGGACCTGCGCTGGGAGCCCCTGCGCATCGAGCTCGTGGCCGAGGTCGCCTACGAGCACCTCCAAGGCGACCGCTTCCGCCACACCGCGAGGTTCGTGCGCTGGCGCCCCGACCGCGAGCCCGCCAGCTGCACCTACGCGCAGCTCGAGTCCCCGGTGCCGCACGAGCTGCGCGAGATCTTCGCCCTCTGACCCCCGGATCGTGAACGAGCCAACGAGCCCAGACGGCCTTCTTTTCGCGTCCTCCATGACGTCTCACCTGAGGGCAAGCTGGCCCCGGTGCGCCGTCCCGACAGATGATTGAATCGAAGCGCCGTGACGCTCGCGGGTAGGCCGTTCACCCCAGGCCGCCAACACTGAGGAGGACACGTTGACCACGGAGACCATCGCTGGAGGCTCGACAACCACGGCATGCTGGTGCTGCGGTGAAGAACGAGCCGAAGACGAGCTCGCTCGTCTGCTGTGCCATGACGACGTGGCGCTCTGCGAGACCTGCGTCGGTTGGCTCGCCGACCGGGTCGTGTCCCGGCGCGCCGGCGGTGCGCTCCGCCGCGCGACGCCGATTTTTTCCACCACCGACGTGGGCCGCGCCCTGGAGCACTACCGCAAGCTCGGGTTCGCGACCGAGGCCTACGCGGGCGGCGGCTACGGCTTCGCGCTGCGCGACCGGGTCGAGCTGCACCTCGGCGAGGTCGACCGGCTCGACCCAGTCACGAACACGAGTGCCTGCTACCTCCACGTCGCCGACGCCTTGTACGCCGAGTGGAACGCGGCCGGAGTCGCCGGCCAGTTCAGGGCCCCCACCGACACCGACTACGGGCTTCGCGAAGGCGCACATGTCGACGCCGACGGCAACCTTCTGCGTTTCGGGTCACCGTTGCCCGACCACCACGAAGCGGCGACTATGGCTACGCGCTGAGGCCGCCAGGCGTCCCACCGCAACCCCTAGGGCGGGGCAGCCCCCAATCGTGATCGCGTGCCCTCGGCGTAAGGTGAGCGCGAACGGAACGAAGGATCGAGGAGGACGCCAATGCCCACACGCACCGCCACTGCACGTTGGGAGGGCGGCCTCCAGCAAGGCAACGGGACCATGCGCCTGGGGAGCGGCGCGTTCGAGGGCCAGTACTCGTTCTCCTCGCGCTTTGAGGAGGGGACGGGCACAAACCCCGAGGAGCTGATCGGCGCGGCCCATGCCGGCTGCTTCTCGATGGCGCTGTCCGCCGGCCTCGAGCGGGCCGGCTACACCCCCACCGCGGTCGAGACCTCCGCCCGTGTCCATCTCGAGCGGGTTGAGAGCGGGTTTCGCATCTCGCGCATCGAACTCAGCTGCACCGCCGATGTGCCCGGCATCGACGACGCCGCGTTCCGCGAGCAGGCAGAGGCCGCCAAGACGAACTGCCCGGTCTCGCAGGCCCTGGCCGGGGTCGACATCCAGCTGGACGCCCACCTGGCCGGCTGAGGCTTTCACCGAGGGGCGTGCACCACGCCTGGTGGATGATCATTGCCGATCGTTGCTGACGCTCTCGGGCTCGCCACCAGGGCAGCTCGCAAGCCTCGCTGAGTTGTCGAGCCTTCGCTGCACGTTGATCTGTGACAAAGGGCCTTTACACACCAGAGGTCAGTGCTACGCAGCAGCGCCCGGATGTAGCATCCGTCGGTCTCCGTCAGGGCTGAACGACGGGGGATGTGGGACTGGCGGGGGCGCGATCCACGAGATCCCCCCGGTGGGCCGGTTCCCGATGGTTTCGACGCCTCGCGAGTCGGGCAAACCGAAAGAAACGAAGGAGGGGCCGGATGCGCAGGATGATCGTGCTTGGTGCGCTGCTCGCGCTGGCGCTGTTGGCGCTGGCGCCATCGGCCTGGGCCGGCGACAACTTCGTGGCCCCGCTGTCTGGCGACGAGGAGGTCCCGTCGCGGGACACCCAAGCCAGGGGAGTGGCGACGCTCAAGCTCCGCGAGGATGGCGCGGTGCTGCGGTTCAAGGTCAACGTGGCCAACATTGACAACGTCGTCGCCGCCCACATCCACTGCGGTGCCGTCGGGGTCAACGGCCCCATTGGCGTCACCCTGTTCACGGGACCTCCCGCAGGGGGTGCGGTGAACGGGACGCTGGCTAAGGGCACGATCACCGCCCCGGACTCCGGCAACCTGTGCGGATGGGCCGACCTGGCGGCGGTTCTGGCCGCAATCCAGAGCGGCGACACCTACGTCAACGTGCACACCGACGACGGGGTGCTACCGCCAAACACCGGGCCCGGGGACTTCCCCGGCGGGGAGATCCGCGGCCAGATCCGGTAACAACTCCCCGAGCGGGCAGCGGGAAGAGGGCCCCCGACCGGGCCCTCTTCCGGTTCGAACGCGTGACGATCACGCTTCCGAGATCACGATTTGATGGTCAATGTCGCCGTCGTCGTGGAGGTCGAGGAGCTGAGCGCCAGGCGGCTCGCCCGTATCGGTGTAGTGCGGGTTGCCGCCGTGCCGAAGCTGACTGAAGGTTGAGGGCGCGCCGAGGAACGTGATGCCCTCGTAGCTTGCCTCGAAGTGCTGATGGACATGGCCAGAAAGCACGAACCCGCACTGGGCCACGTCGAAGAACCCGAAGCAGACGATCGTTGCCGATCAACCCGCAGTCCGGCCGAGGGCACGGCGAGAGGGGCGGATGATGCAGACACAGCACCACATGCGTCTCAACGCGATCGAGACCGCTTCGAAGCCGAGCGAGAGTGCGATCGGTGACGCATCCGGCCTCGTGCCCGATCCATTGGCTGTTCAGCAACCCCAACGTCCAATGCTCCGAAAGCTCGACCAGCCGCCAATCCTCGACCTCACCGAACACGGCAGCCATGGCCGCAGAGTCGTCATGGTTGCCGGCGATGAAGTATCTGCGCCGCGCGCTGCGCTGAGTTAGTGCATCGGCGAGCCGGTACGCCTCAATGGTGCCGTCGTCTGCAATGTCACCCGTCACGACGATCGCATCGACCGGCGGCAGCGCGTTCATCACCGACGCGAGATTCTCTGCAGGATTTTGACCCCACACCGAAACGCTCGGGTCGGACAGTAGATGCGTGTCGCTCACCTGAGCCAAAAGCACCAGCGCATATTGCCCGGTAGGGGCGCGACACGCCACGAGCAGAGGCCGTACAGATCGACAAGGTCGGCGTGTCCCAGAACGACAGACCGGGAGTGCCCCCGAACGCCGGCTTGCGGACGTTCCGGTCGGAGCGCGTGCGCGCGGCGCTGGCCCAGGTGCTGCTGCTCATCTCGCGCTCGTCGGGGCAACGCTCGCTGTGGTGCACGTACTGTGTTGCCACGAACGTCCCGTGCCGTGACGCGACACCAGCGCCGGAGGGGGACCATGAGGGATCTGATTGTCACCGAGAACATCACACTCGACGGCGTCATCGAGGCTACCGAGGGCTGGTTCAACCCGGCCGGCGATGACGCCGAAGTCGATCAGTCGGACGTCGAGGCGGCCCTTCAAGGGCAGAGCGCGGCCGCCGACGCGTTACTCCTCGGGCGAGTGACCTTCGAGGACATGCGCGGCTACTGGCCGCTGCAGACCGACGACACCACCGGCATCACCGACTACCTCAACGAGGTATTGAAGTACGTCGTGTCCAGCACCCTCCAGGACCCTGAATGGGAGCACACCATCGTGCTGCGAGGTGCATTCGTCGACGAGATTCGGGAGCTGAAGTCCAAGCCGGGCGGAGACATCGTGACCACCGGCAGCATGATGTTGGTGAGGGATCTCATCGCCGCCGGACTGGTGGAGGAGTACCGGCTGTTCATGTACCCGGTCGTGCTGGGGCGGGGCCGGCGGCTGTTCGCAGACGCCACGGAGGTTCCGAAGCTGCGTCTCGTAGAGAGCCGGCCTTTTCGCTCAGGCATCGTGCTCCTGCGATACCGGACAGCCTGACAGCGTGACCGTGCGCCCGGGACAGCGCCTCCACGACTGACGCACGTCCTGACACAGGCCACGTGGATCAGCGCAGGCTGTCCCTGAACGCCGGATCGACGGCGCGCACCGAATGACGCGCCAGAACACGCGACGACGCCCGTTGGAGTTGCCAATCCTCAAGTGCCGCTCTGTATCGACCCGTCGGTCCGACGTGAACGATGTTCGGGTGCATGTTCGGTACCCGGCCGATCGTTGCCGATCGGCAGATAGGCGCCCGCCCCGTTAGTTAGCTGCCCCAGTGTGCGGTCGCCCTCTCCGCCAAGCCGCACCGGCAAACCGGACTATCACCCGGTGAACGCCGACCGCGACGGCCATGTTCGCGGCCGCCACGGCGCCGGCCGCAAGCAGGAACCCCGCACCACTACCAACGCCGGTCGTCACCAGCAGGCCAGGCCAGACGACGGCTGCGAGCGGAACGAGCCACCATCGTCCGACGAGTAGCCCTGGCAGGAGCAGCGTTGGGATCACAACCGCCTCCGAGCCAGAGTCTGGCCGTCTCTCGGGGCGAAAGTCGCATTCGCAACCACCCAGCGCCCGCGCCCCTGTCGCTGTGGGCCGGCGCGGCATCACCGACGATGAGCCCCCTGGCTGCGCCCCGGGCCAACTCTGCGAGCATCCGAACGCCGAGTCGAGGCGCGCCCGACGTGACGTTCCGCGCTGATTGAAATTGATTGCACACCCGTCGTTCTGTGCGCCGTTCGGTGGATCGCTGATGAGTCGCCGACTGGCAGACCGTGATCCCAATAGCTCGGCCGGCTCCACGGCTTGCCCACACCGGTGAACGAACTGGCCAAGCGGGTCGCGAACCGCCTAACGCGCGAACGGGGCCGAGCCCGGTTCGGTGTCGCTGCCGATCGGGAGGCCGGTTCGGCGTCACCGCGCAGGCGCGCGTGGGAATCGCCCGACCAAGGCAGCCGCGACCACGATGAGGAATGCGCCGGCGATCACCCCCGGAGTCGGCGCCTCGTGCTCTACCACCCAGTCGACCGCGAACGCGGTGACCAGCTGCGCGGCGAGCATCACGAGGGTCGCCCACAACACCCCGAGCGCCGGCGTGGCAATCGCCAGCGACAACACGACCGTCACGCCCAAGAGCCCGCCGGCGTAGAGCCACGGCTCGGCCGGCCACTGCGGCGCGTCGACACGCCCGGCGACAGCTCCCACTGTGACGATGGCGGCGAGCGCGGTGATGCCGACGGTCACGTTGACTGTCGTGGCGGCGAACGCATCGCCCGTTGCTGCCGTGATCCGTCCGTTGAAGGCGGACTGGAACGCGAGCGCGGCGCCGGCCGCCACGACGAGTGTGACCAGTGCAGGCGCAAACTCACCGAAGGGCCGACCGACCTGTGAGATGCCGACTGCGGCCACCGCGACCAGTGCGGCCTTGATACGTCCGGGCG
>JBOGFI010000185.1:0-6090 GCA_050743365.1 Acidimicrobiia bacterium
GTTCGAGGCCGCGGCCGACCCGGCACCGGCGCAGGCGATCGCGGGGCTCGTGGGGGCGCTGGAGGACACGCGCCGCCAGGCGTTCGTCCTGACCCAGGTCGTGGGCTGCTCGTACGCCGAAGCGGCCGAGGTCTGCCGCGTCCCCGTCGGCACCATCCGCTCGAGGGTGGCGCGCGCCCGGGCCGACCTGCTCGACCACCTGCGCGACGCCGACACGGCATGAAATCGCCGGCCGCAGGCCGGAGCATGGTGGCCATGCGCCGCTTGCGTGCGCTCACCGTGGCGCCGTTGCTGGCCGCGTGCGCCGTGGTCGCTTCCGCCGAGCCCGCCTCGGCCCATGGGACGAGCCGCGTGCAGCCCACGAACTACCGAACCCGGGTCGACGCCATCGACCCGGCGGTGGCCGGGCTCAGCGTGGTGGTCGTCGACCTCGGGGAGCACCTCGAGCTCCGTAACGACACCGGCGAGGACATCGTGGTGCTCGGTTACGAGAGCGAGCCGTATCTCCGGATCGGCCCCGCCGGCGTGTTCGAGAACATCCGCTCGCCGGCCACGTACCTGAACGAAGTCGGCGATCCCGCTGACACCCGCGTACCGGACTCGGCCGACCCGGCGGCGAAGCCGGCGTGGGAGAAGGTCGGGCCCGGTAGCTCCGGCCGCTGGCGTGAGCACCGCGCCCACTGGACGGGAAACGAGGACCCGCCGGCGGTGCGACGCGATCCCGGGTCACGTCACGTGGTACAGGACTGGAAGATCGAGCTCCGACGGAGCGGTGGGCGGATCGTCGTCACCGGAGCGGTGGTGTGGGTCCCGGGTCCGTCGCCGTGGCCGGGGCTGGCTGCCGCGGCCGTTCTCGCGGGCGCGGTCCTCATCGTGAGCCGCACCCGCAGGTGGCCGGGCGCGCTCGCTGTCGCGCTGGCGCTGGCGGTCGTCACCGCGGCTCTGGAACTCGTCGGGTCCTGGGGCGCCACCACCTCGTCGGCCGCGACCAAGCTGGGTGCCGCCGTGTATGCGACGGGAGGCGTGGTCATCGGCGCCGGCGCGCTCGCGTGGCTCGTCCGGCGTCGGGATCCCTACGACGCGACGCCGGCGGTGCTCGTGGCGGGGATCTTCGTCGCGGTCGCGAGCGGTCTTGCCAACTTGGCGTCGCTCAACCACTCCCAGCTCCCGTCGACGCTCCCTGCCGGGCTGGTCCGGCTCCAGGTCGTCGTCTCCGTCGGCCTGGGGATGGGTCTGGTGCTCGCCGCCGCGCTTCGGTTGCGGCGGCCCGAGCCTTTCGTCGCGGAACCACGCCCCGAGGCGGTCACCAGTTGACCTCGGCGCACCCGGTGTGGTCATCCGGCTCCACCTGCAGAGTGGCGTGCGCGATGGCGTAGCGATCGCGCAGCAGGTCGCGAGCCCGGTCGAGCACGCCGTGCGCGTCGGTGTCAGCACCCGTCACGAGATGGGCGCTGGCCACGTCCATCTCGGAGGTGAGCGTCCAGACGTGGAGGTCGTGCACGTCGACGACGCCGGGTACGGCGGCCAGATCGGCCCGGAGGCCGGCCACGTCGAGGTGGTCGGGAGCAGCCTGGATGAGCACTCGCAGCGAGCGGCGGGCGAGACTCCACGTGCGGGGCAGGATCCACAGGCCGATCGCAGCGGCTGCGATCGGGTCGGCGTACGACCACCCCGTCGTCTGCACGACGACTGCGGCGGTAATGACACCGACCGACGCGAGCATGTCGGTCAGCGCGTCCAGGTACGCGCCTTCGACGTTGAGGCTCTCGCGGGCTCCGGGCCGAAGGAGAAAGAGGACGACGATGTTCACGACCAGACCCGCGATCCCCACGATCAGCATCGGGACCGCGCTCACGTCGGGCTCGTCCCGAAGGCGGGCGACCCCCTCGACGAGCAGGTACCCGGCCACGCCGAAGAGCAGCGCCGCGTTGGCCAGCGCGGCGAGCACCTCGAGCCGGTACAGACCGAAGGTGCGCGAGCCGCCTTCCGAGCGGGCGGCGCGATCGGCGAGCCCGATGGCGGCGACCGCCATGCCGATGCCGATCGCATCCGTGAGCATCTCGGCCGCGTCCGAGAGGAGCGCGAGTGAGCCGGTAAGGAGCGACGCGACGACCTCGACGACCATGAACGCGACGGTGATCGCCAACGCGATCCGAAGGCGGTTCGCGTGCCGGGCGCCGGCACGGTCGAGCGGGTGGTGATGGTCGCTCACGGCCGTCAATCACATCACGCCGGGAACCCCGAGGCCGCCCCGAGCGACTACCTCCCCAACCCCGGAGCGACCAACCCCGGAGCGGAGAGGAGCCGTCGAGCGATGGACCGTCGATACCGACGTCTGGGATACGCGATCGCGGCCGTAATGGTGGGATCCGTCGTGCTGTGCACCGGGCCGGCGTGGGCGCACGTCACCGTCGACCCGGGCGAGGCGCCGAAGGGTGGCTTCGCCAAGCTCGCCTTCCGCGTCCCCAACGAGCGCGACGACTCAGGCACGGTGCAGCTCGAGGTCGAGCTTCCGGCCGAGCACCCGATCCGCTTCGTGAGCGTCCGGCCGAAGCCCGGGTGGACCGCCAGCGTCGAGACGGCGCCGCTATCGACGCCGGTGGTGGAGGAGGAGGAGGGTGAGGAGATCACCGAGGCGGTATCGAGGATCACCTGGACCGGAGGCCGGATCGGGCCGGGAGAGTTCGACGACTTCGAGATCTCGGCCGGGCCGCTCCCCGACGACACCGACCGGCTGGTGTTCAGGGCCCTCCAGACCTACGAGAGCGGCGAAGTCGTCCGTTGGATCGAGGAGACCCCCCCGGGGGGTGAGGAGCCCGAGTTCCCGGCGCCGGTCCTCGAGCTCACCGGCCAGGGTGGCGGCCACGGCGACGACGCGGCCGAGCCCGCCGGTGACGGCGCCCAGGTGCGGGCGACCGACGACGACGGCGAGGGCGACAGCGAGACGCTTGCCGTCGTCGCCCTCGTGGTCGGCGCCGTCGGAGTGATCGTCGGGATCGGCGCTTTCGTGCGGGGCCGCCGCGGTGCGAGCCGATGAACGCACCTCGTCACTGGCAGCCCAGCGCGGTGCGGAGCCTGGCGAGGTTGTCCTCCATGACGGTCACGTAGTCGCCGCCGGCGTCGCGCTCCTTCTCGCCCAGGCTCTCGAGTGTGCTCAGGACCTCGGTTCTCAGCCCTCCCGCCTCGCGCGCGAGCGTCTCTGCGATCTCGGGCGAGAGCAGCTCCTCGGTGAACACGGTGGTGACACGCTCCCTGCGCGCGAGGTCGGCGAGCTCGGCCAGGCGGCGGGCGTCGGGCTCCGCGTCGGGTGACAGGCCGGCTACGCCCTCGTCCCGCAGCCCGTAGCGATCGGTGAGGTAGCCGAAGGCGTCATGGGCGGTGACGACGAGGTCGCGCTCGCAGCCGGCCAGGCCCGCCCGGTACGCCGAGTCGAGTCGCTCGAGCTCGCCCCGGAGGCCGTCGGCGTTGCGACGGTACGCCGTCTTCCCCTCGGGGTCGGCCTCGACGAGCGCGGCTTCGATCTCGCCCACCACGGCCTCCATGAGAACGGGGTCGAGCCACACGTGCGGGTCGCCGTCCTCGAGCTCGCTGACCGGCAGGGTGTCGAGCAGCGTGATCGTCGGGCCGTCGCGCTGCTCGGCCGCGTCCTCGACGGCGGGCTGGAACCCCTCACCCATCAGCAGCACCACGTCGGCGTCAAGGAGCTCGTCGGCTTGATCGGGGGTGAGCTCGAGGTCGTGGGGCTCGGCGCCCGAGGGCGTGAGGTCGGCGACCGAGACCCGGTCGCCACCGACGCGCTCGGCCGCCCAGGCGACGGGGTAGAAGCCCGCGACCACCCGCACGCTCTCGTCGCCTCCGTCGTCGCCCGCCCCGCACGCGGCGGTGGCCAGCGCGATGCCCAGCAGCATCGTCGTGCGTCGCGGCACCGAGCCCCTTCCCGTGACGACGGTATACTGAAGATTGAGAATGAATCTTACTCTCGGAGAGAGCGACGAGGTCGCAGCGACCGACGGATTGTCGTTCGGCTACGGGACCGAGCTCGTCCTCGAGCACGTGGACCTCGAGTTGCGACGCGGCGAGTTCGTCGCCTTGGTGGGGCCGAACGGCTCGGGGAAGTCGACGCTGCTGCGGCTGCTGCTGGGGCTGCTGACGCCGTCGGAAGGCACGGTGCACCTGTTCGGAACGTCGCCCCGCCGGCTGCCCGATCGGTGGCGCATCGGCTACGTGCCCCAGCGGCCCCGCATCGCCCCCGAGCTGCCCGCGACCGTCGAGGAGGTGGCGGCCGGCGGGCGTCTTGCCAAACAGGGCTGGTGGCGGCGGGCTCGACCGGCCGATCGCGCTGCTGTCGACCATGCGCTCGAGTCGGTCGCGCTCGATGGCCTCCGGCGCCAGCAGCTCGCCGCGCTGTCGGGAGGCCAGCAGCAGCGGGTGTTGATCGCCAAGGCGCTCGCGAGCGAACCGGAGCTGCTGATCCTCGACGAGCCGACCGCCGGTGTCGACGCCGCCGCCCAGCGGCTGTTCCGCGACTCGCTCGTGCACCTCGTGCACGAGCACGGCGCGGCCGTGCTGCTCGTCTCGCATGAACTCGGCGCCGTTGCCGACGACCTCGATCGGGTGGTGGTGCTGAAGCGACGGGTGCTGTTCGACGGGCCCCCCGCCGAGCTCGCCGCCACCGGTGTGAGCCTCGGCATCCACCACGAGGACCTGCCGCTCTGGCTCGAGGAGCTCACCTGATGTCCGACCTGCCGGGGATGCCGTGGCCGCTGCCGTGGCCGTTCGAGCGCAGCTACATGCAGCTGGCGCTCCTGGCGGGGCTCGTCGTCGGGGCCTCGGCGCCGTTGGTCGGCGCGTTCCTGGTGCAGAAACGGCTCTCCCTCCTGGGTGACGGGATCGGCCACGCCGCCGTCGCCGGTGTCGGCGCAGGCCTGCTCTTCGACGCCGGCCCGACCTGGACCGCCCTGGCGGTCGCGGTGCTGGCCGCCGTGGCGGTGGAGTGGCTGCGAAGCCGCGCCAGCGCGTCGGGCGACCTCGCCCTCGCGCTGATCTTCTACGGCGGCATCGCCGGCGGCGTGGTCCTGGCCAGCCGCTCGTCGGCGAACGCCAACCTCCAGCCGTATCTCTTCGGCTCGATCCTCACGGTCGACGCCGGCGACGCGTACGCGGTGCTCGGGCTGGGCGTCGTCATCGTCGGGACGATGGCGGTCACCGGTCGGGCGCTGCTGGCGGTCGTGCTCGACGAGGAGACGGCCCGGGTGACCGGGATCCCGGCGCGTCTGCTCAACGGGCTCCTGGCCGTCCTCACCGCGGTGACGGTCGTCGCGGCCATGCGCGTGGTCGGCGTCCTACTGGTGGCGGCGCTGATGGTGCTGCCGGTGGCTACGAGCCGGCTCTGGGCCCGTTCGTTCCGCGGCACGCTGCTCGGCTCGGTCGTGGTGGGGCTGGCGTCGGTCGTGCTGGGCCTCGCCGCGTCGCGCGAGTGGGCGCTCGCGTCGGGCGGGACCATCGTGCTGGTGGCAGTGGGCCTGTTCGCGGTGGCCGCGGCGCTGCACAGCCTCCGGTCCGGGCGCGCCGTGGCTGGTGGGAGCGGCCTGGTGCCCGATCAGCGTTAACAGACCGCTCG
Source organism: Acidimicrobiia bacterium (assembly GCA_050743365.1). Classification (GTDB taxonomy): domain Bacteria; phylum Actinomycetota; class Acidimicrobiia; order IMCC26256; family JACDBD01; genus JBOGFI01. Next base: position 5,621 of record JBOGFI010000185.1, read on the forward strand.
AACCGCCGGGTACGGGTTCACGGCCGCGCCTCCGCCGGGGTGGATCTCGAAGTGCGTATGAGGCGGCCCACCGCTGGCATCGCCGGTGTTGCCCGTATACCCGACGACCTCGCCCTGCGAAACGTGACGCGACCCGCCCGCGTAGCCGTCGAGGTGGAAGTAGTAATAGAGGTTCCCGTCGTCGCCGTGGAGGCGGACCCCGTTGCCCGAGATGCCGCCGCCGCGCATCTCGGCGTCGCCCGAGACCACCGCGACGTTCGAGGTGCCCCGGGGCGACATCAGGTCGACGCCCAGGTGCGGGCCCTGGTGCCGGGGCGCGTGCCAGGAGTCGACGAACGACACTGCCCCCCGGATCGGGCAGATGATGCCGCCGGTCGAACCGGAGCCGCCGCCGGACGTCCCGCCCGACGATGACGGGGGCGGCCGGGTCGGCGCCGCCCGCGCGCGCGCCGCCCGATCCTGCGCCTGGC
>JBOGFI010000186.1:0-26575 GCA_050743365.1 Acidimicrobiia bacterium
TCCTGGTGATCGCGCACCGCCTGTCGACCGTGCGTCACGCCGACCGGGTCGTGGTCATGGAGCACGGGCGCATCCTGGAGCAGGGGACCCACACCGACCTGCTCACCGCCGGCGGCACCTACGCCCGATTTCACCGGCTGCAGGTCGAGGCGGGCTGGCACCGTGGACGGTGATCGCAGGGTCCAGCCCACCAGCCCGGACGGCGTCTGGGCGCTCGATCAGCTCCCGCCCAACGTCCGGCTGGGCCGCCTCAGCGTGGTGAGCGGCGCGCGGGCCTTCGCCCGGTTCTTCGCCGAAAACGATGCTGGTCTGACGATCGGCGACCGCAGCACCATCGACGGCTCGCAGTTCGCCGTCGGTCCCGCCGGGCGGCTCACGATCGGTTCCGACTGCTACTTCTCGGCCGCGGTCCTGCTATGCGAGCAGGAGATCCGGATCGGCGACGCGGTCATGGTGGGCTGGAACGCGACAATCGCTGACTGCGACTTCCATCCGCTCGCCCCGGAGATGCGCCGCCTCGACGCGGTCGCGTGCTCCCCGCTGGGCGATCGGCGGGCCCGTCCGCCCGTCGCCACGCTGCCGGTGATCATCGAAGACGACGCCTGGATCGGCCCGAACGCTACGGTCCTGCAAGGTGTCCGCATCGGCGCCGCCGCATTCCTCGAGCCGGGCTCCGTCGTCACCCGGGATGTCCCGCCCCGGACGAGAGTGCTCGGCAACCCGGCTCGTGTTGTCGGTGAGATCCGGTGACCCTGCACCGGGAGGCCGAACGGCGACTGCCGGGAGACTGGTACCCCGGCGTTATCCCCACCAACGTGGTGTGCGACGAGTCCACGTACGTGGAGACGACGTCCTGTTTCCGCTGCTACCGCAGCCGGGCGGCGGTGGGCCTGCGGCTCGGCCGGGGAGCGAGTGTCTACAACGGCACGACGTTCGACCTCGGGCCCGAGGCGGTCGTCCTGGTGGGCGACTTCGCGATGCTCACCGTGGTGCAGATCATCGCCGACGGCCTGGTGTCGGTCGGGGACCACGCGCTCGTCTCCTGGGGCGTGGTGCTCATGGACACATATCGCGTCCCGGTGGACCCCGTCCGGCGGCGGTCGCTGCTACGCGGGGTCGCCGAGTTGCCCGACCGCCAACCGCGCGGCGGGCCGCAGCCGCGGCCGATCGCGATCGGGCCGAACAGTTGGATTGGCTTCGGGAGCTGCATCCTGCCCGGTGTCACGATCGGTGAGGGCGCCGTAGTCGGCGCCCGCTCGGTAGTCACCACGGACGTGGAGCCCTTCGCCCTGGTTGCCGGGAACCCCGCCCGCTTCGTCCGCCGGCTCGAGTCGCCTGGCAGGCGTCGTGGCTGACCCAACCCACGGTCGCGTCGTCGTGACCGGAATGCTCTTCGGGTACCCGCTCGCCGGGATCGTCTACCAGATCCTTCACTACCTGATCGGGCTGCGCCGACTCGGCTACGACCCCTACTACATCGAGGACTCGTCGCGCTGGGTCTTCGACGTGCAGACGCGTGAGATCACAGACGACGTGGCAGGCAACGTAGCGACTGTCGCGCCGGTCCTGGCCCGTCACGGGTTCCCCGGTCAGTGGGCATGCCGCAACATCCGCTCGGGGGCGTGGCACGGTCTCGGCGATGTCGCCGTCCGGGAGCTGTATCGGAGCGCCGATGCGCTCCTGAACATCTCCGGTGCCCAGGAGATCACGGACGAGCACCGAGCCCTCCCACGTCGCATCTATGTGGAGACCGACCCATTCTCCTACCAGGTCGACGTCGCAACCGGCTTCCGGCGGACCGTCGCCCTGCTGGCCGCGCACGACACGCACTTCACGTTCGGCGAGAACATCGGTGCCTCCGACTGCTCGGTGCCCGTCGCGCGATTCGACTGGCGTCCGACGCGTCAACCGGTCGTCCGAGAGCTGTGGTCCGGCCCACGTTCCGGTCGCGGTGCCTCGTACACGACGATCACGACCTGGCGCAGCGACAACAAGGACCGGGTGTGGGACGGCGAGACCTACTACTGGACCAAGGGCCGCGAGTTCCTCCGCTTCGCGGAACTCCCCCGGCGGCACCGGGCCAGCTTCGAGCTCGCGGTCGACGAGCACGAGGACGCGCGAAAAGCGCTCGATGGTCGCGGTTGGCGGGTGACCAGCGCCCGGGCATTGACGGCCGACCCGGACCGCTACCGCTCCTACATCCAGCGCTCGCGCGGCGAGTTCACGGTCGCTCGTGACCAGTACGTTCGTCCGCGCACCGGGTGGTTCAGCGACCGGAGCGCCTGCTACCTCGCCGCTGGCGTTCCCGTGGTCACCGAAGACACCGGGTTCGGCAAGGTGCTGCCGACGGGCAAGGGGCTGTACGCGTTCACAACCCTGGACGATGCCCTCGCTGCCATCGACGCGATCGAGGCAGACCCCGAAGGTAACCGACGCGCTGCCAGCGAGATCGCCGCCGAGTACTTCGCAGCCGAGCGGGTCGTGGGGAACATGATGGCCCGGGCCGGGCTTTGAGATGGCGAGGGTCGTCGTCTGCGGCTACGCGATCCGCCACCCGCTCGTCGGCCAGATCTTCACTTGCCTCCACTACGTCTTCGGGCTGCGGCAGCTCGGGCACGACGTGGTGTACGTCGAGGAGAGCGGCTGGCCCGGATCATGCTACGACCCGGTCGCGCGGACCTACAGTGACGACCCCGGCGCCGGACTGGACGTTCTGCGAACGCTGCTCACCGGTATCGGGCTCGACGTCCCTGTGTGGTACGTCGACCGCAGTGGCGAGCGGACCACACAGGGCGGAGAGGAGGACCTCCGCGACGTCCTGCGCTCCGCCGACCTGCTGCTCAACCTCGGCGGTGTCTGCTGGCTTCCCGAGTTCCGCCTTTGCCCTCGCCGGGCGCTCGTCGATATGGACCCCGTCTTCACCCAGCACGGCGGGTTCGGTTACCCGATCCTCGCAGACCATGACGTGCTGTTCACCTATGCCGCCAACATCGCGCGCCGGGGATGCTCGGTGCCGACGCTCGGGCTCGCCTGGTGGCCGACGCTCCCCCCGGTGGCGCCCGAGCTGTGGTCTGCGGCCTGCCCTGAGTCCGATGCTGCCGCTCCCTTCACGACGGTCGCGAACTGGACGGCCTACGGCGCCATGACCGTCGACGGTCGTACGTACGGGCAGAAGGACCAGGAGTTCCTTCGGCTGGGCGACCTTCCGCTGCGGGCGCCCCGGCGGCTGGAGCTCGCGCTGAGCGGCACGGACGGTGTAGCGCGCGAAGAGCTCCAGTGCCGCGGCTGGTCACTCCGTGACGGCCACGCGGTCAGTGCCGACGCAGAAGCGTACCGGGATTACCTCGCCTGCTCGCGGGGCGAGTTCAGCGTCGCCAAGCACGCCTACGTCACCACCCGCAGCGGCTGGTTCAGCGATCGCAGCGTCTGCTACCTGGCGACGGGGCGACCGGTCGTCTTGCAAGACACCGGGTTCACCGACTGGCTCGACGCCGAGCACGGCGTCCTCGCTTTCGCAACGCCAGGCGAGGCGCTGGCACGTCTGCAAGAGGTCGAAGAGTGTTACGAGCGACACCGGTTGGCGGCGAGGCAGATCGCCGAGGAGACCTTCGGCTACCGCGTCGTCCTCCCTAGGCTGCTCGAGGTGGCGCTCGGGCGCCCCGGAGCAAGGTCGAGCGCGTAGACGACCACCAGGTCGCTCTCCAGTACGCGCCGGGCGCTCGCGTCGAGATGGGCGCGCAGGCCGTCGTAGTGCTCGAGGTACCAGAACGCGGGCCACGCCACGACCAGGGTCGCCGCTCCATCTGCGCGGAGGCGTTCCAGCTCGCGAATCGCGGTCGCGTCGTCGGGAGGCGGTCCGTCATAGCGGCCATCGTGCTCCAGGAAGGGCAGGGCCCGCCGCCCTGCCACTTCACTAATTGCGAGCGCGGCGTCGTCGATCAGGACGATCGGGGAGTCAGCCCTCGCCACTGCATCGATCTCGTCGACGGCGCGCCGCACCCGCTGCTGCCAGCGCCGCTGGTCGAGCCATTCGGCTGCTCGACGGATCGACGCACCAGCACCCGGAGCGCTTCCCGCCGCCACCACGAGATCGGCGCCCAGACTCGACCGGTGCCGCCGCGTCCAGCCGAGGAGCTCGCGGTAGCAGGCCATCCGCTCTCGGCGATCGAGTGGCGCTCGGCGGGCACCCCTCGCGTACTCCGCGAGGAGGCGCCAGTGGGGGTACGCAATGTGGCCGGCACGGCCGGGGTCGTACCACACGATTGCTTCGTGGGGGTCCCGGAAGTCATGGGCGCGCACCGAGCGACCGGCGTGCTCGCGGTGGCAGAACAGGGCCTCTGGTACCTGGCGGAACTCTCCATGCAGCGCCAGCTCCGCGAGCAGCGGCATGTCGTGGCTCGGGTACGGACCGAGAAGGGCGGTGCGGGCCAGAACATCCCGCCGGATCAAGCCCCACACGAGGTGTGTCTCGAACGGTTCGAGGAACTGCCGGTACCGCGCGTGGGGAGCCGGCGCCGTGCCCAGATCGGGCTCGTGGCCCCATTGCTTGATCACATCGCTGTTGCGGTCGATCGTGAGCGTCTGCGTGAAGCAGAGGACCACTTCCGGCTCACGGTCGAGGACTTCCACGCACCGCCGGAGAAATTCGGGTCGGCAGACGTCGTCGTGGGCGGCCCACTTGAAGTATTCGCCGGTCGCCAGCTCGAACACCCGGGAGTAGTTCCAGGACGCGCCGCGGTTCTTGGGGCTACGCGTGTAGGTGACGCGCCGGTCCTGGCGAGCCAGTTCACGGCAGATGCCCTCCGTGGCATCGCCCGACCCGTTGTCGGAAACGATGAGCTCGAAGTCCGTGAACGTCTGGCCGAGCAGTGCCGCGATCGCCGCGCGAACGTAATCCTCGCCGTTGAAGACGGGAAGGCCCACGCTGACTCTCGGGCTCACTGTCGGTGGCAGCGTAGTTGGGGAGTGGATGGTGGAGAAGAGCTTCTCACCCCAGGAGACAGCTGCCTGCAGTGGTGTTTATCATTTCGCTGGTCAAGGGCCAGTGTCCCGTCGATGGGGGGCGATACGAGCGGGATGTGACCGAGGAGAGCTCCGCGCCGAAATGGTTAGGGTGGCGTGACGTACCCCGGGTGGTGCTCCACCGGCCGCACCTGCGCAAGACGGCCATCATCGCCCTCGTTGTCGATGGGCGTGCTGCCCGTGAGTCGCCGGGCATCGCAGGGAGTTGGCCGTGAGCGCTCCACGCACCCATTACGCCAAGAGCGGCGACCTCGACATCGCCTATCAGGTCGTCGGGGATGGGCCCCTCGACCTGTTGGTGGTGCCGCCCGGCTTCTCGGTGATGGAGCCGTCCTGGGAGTGGCCCGCGCTTGGTGACTTCTGGCGGCGCCTGGCCCGGTTCAGCCGGCTGATTCTCCTCGACAAGCGCGGTACTGGCCTCTCCGATCGCGTCACCGACGTGCCGACGCTCGAGGAACGGATGGATGACCTCCGGGCGGTCACTCGTCCGGTGACTTTGGCATCGCGGCTCAGCTTGTCAGAGGAGAGACATCCGGCGTGAGCACGGGCTTGTCGATCGTAAGGGTCACGTCCCTGCCACCCTTCCGTTGAGCTCGTTCCCACCACCGGTTCGACCGGCGCCACCCACCCCGCCCTCGACGTCGTCTGACGGGGTTGCTGTCACACCCCGTTGGTACCGTCAGCGACATGGCGGATGCGATGCAAATCGTTGCGGCGGCAGCAGCGCCCATCGCTGGCCTCGCCGGGGTGTGGATCGGAAGCCACTTTCGTGCACAGCGAGACGAGCACAACTGGCGACGCGACAAGCTGCTCGCCGCCTATGAGGAGTTTGCCAACGGTGCCCGGTCGTTTCTCGGGCGGGCGGCGAGCGCATGGGATCAGTGTCAAGGCGGCGATGAGACAACTCTCGAGAACTCTCCGCCGGAGTCGGAGGCGCGTTCGAGCGGAGTGCCGGACTTCGACACTCTGGCCATCCGCATCCAGCTTCTTGCCAGTGACAGCGTGTACCTCGCCGCCCGGGCGTTGCAGGAAGTCCTGGATAACGAAGTTGTCTTCGCGCTGGAGTCGACCGATCCCCTCTGCGAGGGCCTCGGCGGAGCACTTGAACGAGCCGAGAAGCTCTATCACGAGTTCATCAGTGCGGCGATCACGGACCTCGGCACGAGAACAGACGACGAGACCTTCGAATAAGCGAAGGAGATCGCCAGTCTCCCGTCGGGTGAGCATTATCGGCGTGTCGTCCCAGTTCGACGGGTCGTGGCCATCTCACTCCATCCTCTGGACGACGAACGCGCTCGCGATCGCAAACGAGTTGGTCGCGGTGTGAAGGACGACTGGCGCCACCAGGCTGCCCGTTCGGAGCCGCAGCCAGCAGAAGATCACGCCGCCGATTCCAGTCGCCACCACGGCGCCGCCGACGGCAGCCGCCCGCGCCGCGGGCCCGCCGCCGATGTCGTTGACGCGAAGCGCGCTAAGGGTCGGCAAGATGTGCCACAGGCCGAACAGCGCGGACGACGTTGCCACCGCCGTCACGGTCGAGGCCACCCGCATCAGCAGCGCGATTAGGACACCCCGGAACGCGAGTTCCTCGAAGACGGCGGTGCCCAGCGGGATCCGGACTAGCCCTTGGTAGGCGAGCCCATGGCTGTCAAGGCCCGCGACCCGTTCGTCCTCGAACAGCTCCCGGGTCGCAGGCAGCGCCGCCGCGATCACGAGCGCGACCGCCACCAGCAGGGCCAGGGCGGCGCCGACCACGAGGCCGCGAGGCGCGTCGGTGCGGCTGAGCCCGAGGTCGGCCGGCGACGCGCCCGACAGGAGCGCCAGCGCTACCAGCAGGACCCCCGTTGCCAGGTTGACCGGCACGTAGGACGCGTCGGGCAGGACCTCGTTGCCGACCATATTGTGCACGGCAAGGATTACCGTGGCGCCCACTACCCAGGCCATGCTCATCGTCCCGCAGTCCCCACGATCTCGACTGCGTTCGTCATCTCGTCTAACGATGTCACGACCATCCGATCCTCGGCCGGGCAAACTGACGTCATGGCCGACATTGCCGTGAGCGGGTAACCATCGACTCGGCTGAGCCCGAGAAGCTGGCGGCCTGGTAGGTCCGTGGGAGGAGGACTTCCCGCCCGAGCCGGGCTATCGCAACGTTGTCCTCCGTGATCCCGAGGGAAACGAGTTCTGCGTCGGGGGACCGTCTCGCACAGGCCCGGGAGTGCCCTCACCAGGCGACGCGCGCCAACGCAGGGAGGGAGAAAGAGGAAGCAGGACCGGCCGCCCGGCGTGGGTTTGGGCGGCATCGGCAGGGGAGAGGCGGGTTGGCGAGGAAGCGGATCGACCGGCTGGGGCGCCTTCGGGCGATCTGCCTCGCTCTCCCCGAGGTGAGCGAGCGCCTCAGCCACGGCGCACCCACCTGGTTCGTCGCAGGCAAGCGTGTCTTCGTGACCCTCTGGGAAGACGGGCACCATGGCGACGACTTCCCACACCTGTGGTGTGCCGCCCCGCCCGGGGTCCAGGAGGAGCTGGTCGAGACCGAGCCGGACCGGTTCTTCCGACCGCCCTACGTCGGCGGGCGGGGCTGGCTCGGAGTTCGTCTCGATGGCGACGTCGAATGGGACGAGGTGGCCGGCATCTGCGAGGAGGCTTACCGGGTGGTCGCGCCCCGGCGCCTCGTCGCTGTTCTCGATGGCGAGACAGCCGGTGACGGAGCTGCGCGGGATCAGCGCTGATTCAGGGGCGGGTTCGTAGCGGGCCGACGTGGTTGTCGGTCGTCGACCCGGCGGGACCGGGTCCTCGCCGAGATCGTGCTCGGCGGCATCGGGTTCAGCGTGCGTTCAGCGTAGATTCAGCCGGAGCGTGCGACGCTGCGCGCTGGTCGTTGCAGGCCGCGGGCACGAGCCGAGGACACGACCCGAGGATTCGAGCGGAGGTCACCTGCGTGCGGGTGCTGGTGGTGGAGGACGAGAAACGGCTCGCCGCCGGGCTCAAGAAGGGCCTCGAGGCGGAGGGGTTCGCAGTCGACGTGGCCCTCGACGGCACCGACGGCCTGTGGATGGCCCGCGAGCACCCCTACGACATGATCCTGCTCGACATCATGCTGCCGGGGGTGAACGGCTTCCGGATCTGCTCGACGTTGCGCGAGGACCGCAACTGGACCCCGATCCTCATGCTGACCGCCAAGGACGGTGAGTTCGACGAGGCCGAGGCGCTGGACTCGGGGGCGGACGACTACTTGACCAAGCCCTTCTCGTACGTGGTGCTGGTGGCGCGGATCCGGGCGTTGCTCCGGCGCGGCGTGCGTCAGCGCCCGGCGGTGCTGGAGGCGGGGGACCTGCGCCTGGACCCCGCGGTGCGGCGGGCATCGCGGGCGGAGATCGAGCTCGAGCTCACGTCCCGGGAGACGTCACTGCTCGAGTTCCTGCTGCGCCGCCGGGGCGAGGTGGTGTCGAAGCGCGAGATCCTCGAGCACGTGTGGGACTACGACTTCGAGGGCGATCCCAACATCGTCGAGGTCTACGTTCGGCGCCTGCGCAACAAGCTGGACCGGCCCTTCGCGCGGGCGGCCATCGAGACGATCCGGGGCGCCGGGTACCGGCTGGCGGCCGATGGCGGCTGAACCCTCACGGTGGGTCCGTTTGCGGGCGAGTGCGGGCACGGTTCGTGTCCGCACCACCGCGGCCGCGGTCGTCGTCGTGGGGGTGGCGCTGCTCGTGGGCGCGGTCGGATTGGTCGTCACGCTGCGCCGCTCACTGACCAATGACGTGCGCACCGCCGGGGAGCTGCGGGCCATGGACGTGGCCGGGGTGCTCGAAGGAGGCACGCCGCCGGCGTCGCTGGCGGTGAACGACGAGGAGGACCTGTTCATCCAGATCATCGACTCGCGCGACCGGGTGGTGGCGGCCAGCCCGAGTGTGGAGGGCCAGCCGCCGGTCGCCGACATCGACGCCGGTCAGAGCGGCCGGGTGGGCGGGTTGCCCATCGACGAGGGCGACGACGAGTTCCTCGTCGTCGCGGTCAAGGCGGTGACGCCCGACGGCCGGCTGACGGTACTGGTGGGCCGGGAGCTCGAGTCGGTCGAGGAGAGCGTCGGCTTCGTCACCAGTGTCCTCGCCGCCGGCGTGCCGATCCTGCTGGCGATCGTGGGAGCCACGACCTGGGCGGTGGTGGGGCGGGCGTTGCGCCCGGTGGAAGCGATCCGCGGGGAGGTGCACGAGATCTCCGCCGCCGAGCTCCACCGGCGGGTGCCCGACCCGCCCGGCAGCGACGAGATCGCGCGCCTGGCCCGGACCATGAACTCGATGCTGGACCGGCTCGAGGATTCGCAGCGACGTCAGCGCCGGTTCGTGTCCGACGCCTCCCACGAGCTGCAGAGTCCCGTGGCGACGATCCGCCAGCACGCCGAGGTGGCGATCGCGCACCCGGAGGGGTCGTCGGTGCCGGAGCTCGCCGGCGACGTGCTCGCCGAGGACGTGCGCCTCCAGCGGCTGGTCGAAGACCTCCTGCTGTTGACCCGTGCCGACGAGCGCACGCTGGGGCGAACACGCAAACCTGTCGACGTCGACGACCTCGTCTTCGAGGAGGCGCGCCGGCTGCGCGACACCGCTCGCATCTCGGTCGACACCACCGGCGTCTCCGTGGGTCGCGTCGACGGCGACGCCGCCCAGCTCGGGCGGGTCGTGCGCAATCTGGCTGACAACGCCGCCCGCCACGCCGCCTCCCGCGTGGTCTTCGAGCTCCGCCAGCGCGACGGCGCGGTGGTCTTGCGCGTCGATGACGACGGACCGGGCGTCCCCGTCGACGAGCGCCAGCGGATCTTCGCCCGCTTCACCCGTCTCGACGACGCCCGGACCCGGAACACCGGCGGCAGCGGGCTCGGGCTCGCCATCGTGGCCGAGATCGTGGCCGCTCACGGCGGCGCGGTGACGGTCGCCGACGCCCCCGCCGGCGGCGCCCGCTTCGAGGTCCGCCTGCCCGCCGGACGGGAGTGACACAACGAGGCTGTACGTTCGACGGTGAGTGTGCCACGCTGCCCGCGCAGGCGCGCAGGCGCGCAGGCGCGCAGGCGGGCAGGCAGGCAGACAGGCAGGGGAGTCGATGCGCAGGATCGCAGGCGCCGTCGCCGCGGTGGCGACGATCGCCGGATGTGTCGTCCCCGGGCCGCCAGGCGGCAGCGTCATCGAGATCCCTCTCGATACCGTCGTCCGGGGTGAGCCCGGCAGCGTCAACCAACTGACGAGTGTGCCCGTGGCCGCGGGCGACGTGGGCCGGGAGTGCACGGTGGCCGCCGAGGGCATGAACAACGAATCCGTCCACCCCAACTCCGATCTGCTCGTGCGCTCAGGCAACAGCGAGGTCGTGATCCCCGACGTCGAGCGCGCCCCGAACGTCCGCACCGAGGCGAGCGGCACGCTCGTACTCGGCTCGGAGGTCTCTGTCGCGGTGCGGCTCGGTGCCGACGGCGTGTTCTCGGGCGGTGGGGTGGTGACCCTCGACTGCCCGGAGCCACCTGCCGAAGGACCGGTCGTGACGGTCGAGCCCGACACCGGGCTCGTCGACGGCCAGACCGTGACCCTCGAAGGCACAGGCTTTACCGCCACGCCGATCATCAACGACTGGGTGGTTACTCAGTGCAGCGCCGACATCCTCGCGGTGCCCCTGACCCTCGAGGCCGCTCTGAACTTCTGCGACGCCGTGACGGGCTTCGTCATCGTCTCCGCTGACGAGAACGGGAACCTGAGCACCCCGTTCACGGTGCGCGGCAGCTTCACGACGACCGGCCCCCAGCCCTTCGCCGTGACGTGCGGCGTCACCCCGGGGGACTGCGCGATCCTCGTGGCGCAGATCACCGATGAAGGCTTCGTGGGCGCGGGGGCGCCGATCACCTTCGGCTAGTGGTCATGGCGCGTGGCGGTCGCGGATGACGCTGATCAGGCTGCCGTGCAGGACGATCTCGACCTGGCGCGGGGACAGCCGGTGGCGCAGGGTGTGCGTCTGGTCCTTGGTGCGGTTGACGACCTCGACGGTGCTCCCGTCCTGAAGTTGCCTTCGGATGCCGGTGATCTCGAGCATGTCGCCCTGATCGATGCGGTCGTAGTCGCCCGGCTGAGTGAACTCGAGCGGCAGAACGGCGAAGTTCACCAGGTTCTGCCAGTGGATCCGGGCGAACCGCTGCGCGAGCACGGCCCGCAGCCCGAGGTGGCGGGGCGCGATGGCGGCGTGCTCGCGGCTCGAGCCCTGGCCGTAGTTGTCGCCGCCGACGACGAAGTGGCCCCCCCGGTCTCGGGCGTCGCGGGCCCGCTGCGGGTAGGTCTCGTCGATGGCGTCGAAGACGAAGTCGGCCATGGCCGGGATGTTGCTGCGGTAGGGGAGGACGCGGGCGCCCGCGGGCATGATCTCGTCGGTCGAGACGTTGTCGCCCACCTTGAGGAGCACGGGCCCGGCGAGGTCCTCGGGCAAGGGGTCGAACTCGGGGAGCGACACGATGTTGGGCCCCTTCTCGAGGGGCGTGTCGCGGCCGTCGCCAACCGGCCCGACCAGCATCTCCGTGTTCACGTGGGTGCGCGCGGGCGCCTCGAACCGCGGGTACTGCGTCGCGAGCTCGCGAGGGTCGGTGATCTCGCCGGTGAGGGCGGCGGCAGTGGCGGTCTCGGGGCTGCACAGATAGACCTGGTCCTCCTTGGTGCCCGAGCGACCGGGGAAGTTGCGCGGGAAGGTCCGCAGGCTCGCCTTCCCGGTGGCGGGGGCCTGGCCCATCCCGATGCAGCCGTTGCAGCCGGCCTGATGGAGCCGGGCGCCGGCGGCGACGAGGTCGAGGAGCCAGCCCCCGGAGGCGAGGTCCTCGAGGGTCTGCCGCGACGTGGGGTTGACGTCGAACGAGACCCGGTCGTGCGTCTGGCGGCCCTTGACCGTCATGGCCGGCAGCGCGAAGTCGCGCAGCCCCGGGTTGGCCGACGAGCCGATGACCACCTGGTAGACGGGACGCCCCGCGACCTCGCGGACCGGCACGACGCTCCCGGGGCTCGACGGGCACGCGATGAGCGGCTCGATCGCCGACAGGTCGAGCTCCTCCTCGTGGTCGTAGGGGGCGCCAGGGTCGGCGACGACCTCGCGCCAGTCGCCCTCCCGGCCCTCGGCCGCCAGGAACCGGCGCGCCTCATCGTCGGACGGGAACACCGTCGTCGTGGCGCCGAGCTCGGCTCCCATGTTGGCGATCACGTGGCGGTCCATCGCCGAAAGGCAGGCCAGGCCCGGGCCGTAGTACTCGATGACCCTGCCGACGCCGCCGTCGACGTCGTGGCGGCGGAGCATCTCGAGGATCACGTCCTTGGCCGATACCCACTCCGGCAGCTCACCCACCAGCCGGACGCCCCAGACCTCGGGCATCGAGAGATGGAACGGCTCGCCCGCGATGGCCAGCGCCACCTCGAGGCCGCCGGCACCGATGGCGAGCATGCCGATGGACCCTGCCGCACACGTGTGGCTGTCGGAGCCCAGCAGCGTCTTGCCGGGAGCGCCGAACCGCTGCATGTGCACCGGGTGGCTCACGCCGTTGCCGGGCTTGCTGTACCAGATGCCGAACCGGCGGCAGGCGCTGCGCAGGAACACGTGGTCGTCGGCGTTGCGGAAGTCGGTCTGGAGGACGTTGTGGTCGACGTACTGGGCCGATAGCTCGGTGCGGGCCCGATCGAGTCCCATGGCCTCCAGCTCCAGCATGACCATGGTGCCGGTGGCGTCCTGCGTGAGCGTCTGAGCGATGCGGAGGCCGATCTCCGAGCCGGGAGTCATCTCGCCCTCGACGAGGTGGTCGGCGATCAGCTTCTGCGCGACATTCTGGGCCATGGCGTCGGTCGCTCCCGGTCCCCGCGGTCCCTACGCCAGGCGCGGGGACGACAAGGCTTACCACGACAGCCGCCGAAGCGTGGTTCCCCTCCAACCTGCTCGAGACAGCTTCCTACGGCGCGAAAGGACAACCCGGTGACGCGAAAGCAGGCGTTCCTCTTCGACTTGGACGGGACGCTCGTCGACAGCGTCTATCAGCACGTGCTCGCGTGGCAGGAGGCGCTGGACCGCGCCGGCATCGAGCTCTCGGTGTGGCGCATCCACCGCAGAATCGGGATGAGCGGTGGACTCTTCGCCACGGCCTTGCTCCGAGAGACCGGTCGTGAGGTGACCGCAGACGAGGCCGAGCATCTACGACGACTCCACGCCGAGGCCTACGCCGAGCGGTCAGGCGAACTGCATCCCCTACCTGGTGCCCGCGAGCTGCTCGAATACCTGTCCGAGCTCGAGGTCCCGTGGGCAATCGCGACGAGCGGTGACCCAGAGAGCGCCCTCCCAGCACTGGACCTGCTCGACGTGCCAGAGAACGTGCCGGTGGTCACCCGGGACCAAGTGCAGCGGGCCAAGCCCGATCCCGATCTCTTCGTCACCGCCGCGGCGCGCCTCGGCGCCGACATCGCGGACTCGATCGTGGTCGGCGATAGCGTGTGGGATCTCCTCGCCGCCCGCCGCGTCCGAGCGCTGGCGGTCGGTCTGCTCTCGGGTGGCTATGGCACCGATGAGCTCGAACGAGCAGGCGCATACCGCGTCTACGCGGATCCCGCAGACCTGCTCTGGCACCTGGACGAAGTCGGCGTTCGCTTCGCCTGAGCGCTCCCCGTGGGCGCTCAGGGCTCGTCCGCAGGCCACATCGAGAGGACGTGGCCGGTGCTGGGATCGCTGCGGCCTTCGAGGAGCTCGAGGTAGACCCGCTCGACGGCGTCGGGACCGTAGCCGTGGTGGATATGGATCCACTCGTCGGAGAAGCCGACGTACCGGCGCCAGGCCTCGCCCACCCGCGCGTCGAGGCCAGCCTGGCTCCACTCCTCGGTGCGCCTGGCGATCCGCTCGGGTGCGAAGAAGAACGCCGGCGCGGGACCGGGAAGGTCGTCGGGAGGAGTCGAAGGCTGATCCCAGTGGGTGGCGCCGACCGCCATGCTGTGCGCCAGCAGTCCGCCGTAGTGGCGGTGGACGGCGCCACGGACGGCCGCGTCGCCGGCGATGTCGACGTACACCGCTCCCGTGCCGGGCAGCGAGGCGACCTCGTCGTAGGTCACCACCCGGTCGTAGGCCCCGAGGCCCTCGGCAAAGCGGGCGTTCCCGGCCGAGGTGAGCCCGATCACGTCGACCGTCTTCCGCTGGCGGAGCAGGAACGCCGTGCCGATCGCGGTCTTGCTCGACGCGCTCGACACGACGACCACATCGGCGCCGAAGAACGCATTGTCATCGAGGAAGTCGTCGATGAGGAACGACGTGAAGAAGAGCGGCCAGAGCAGCATCTGGTGGTCTTCGCGCTGCGGGTCGTGGGCCGCATCGGCGTCGACCCGCAGGTACCTGTTGTACGCCCCCGCCATCGGCGCCCGGTGCGGCGCCACGTCGGCGAACCCTCGCTCGTCGAGGCGCCCGGGCGTGACCACCAGGTGGGTCGACATGGGCAGGAAGCCGCGGACGCGCGTGCCCTCGGCGACGCCGTCGTGGGTCGTGGCGATCGCCTCCGTGAACCCCCATACGGGGATCCGCCCCCAGGCGGCGTCCTGAGCCGGGAAGAACTCCCAGTACCTGAACGCGTCGCCGACCACCGCGTACGTGACATTGTTGGAGGTGAGAGCGAACGCGTCGACGCGCAGCAGCGCTTGCCCCGGTCCGAGATCGGCCGGCTCCAGGCCGGCCACCCGCCACTCGCGGAGGTCGGCGCGCTTGACTTCGAAGTCCATCGACGAGCTCGAATCGTGCCGGCGAGGTTCGACGCCAGTCTGCCAAACCCACCCCCTACCGGTCGTGCCCGCCACGGCAGCGCGAATTGAGCAATGATGAGTCCCGGATCCGCGCTGCCGGGAGGAGTGATGTCCGACAAATCGCCGCACCGCTCGAACGACAAGAAGCGAGGCAAGTCGCTGATGGAGAAGCGGGTGGCCAAGCGGCAGAAGCGAGCTGAACGCCGGGCCGCCGAGCAGGCCCGCAATCGGGTCGAGGGGCTCTAGTCCGCCCCAGGTGCCCGGGCGTATCTTCGGAGCCGGTGAGCGACGAGCAGTTCACGCCCACGCACCGGGTACCCGCCACCGGGATGCCGACCTGGAACGAGCCCGACCCCAACCGGGCGACGGACAATCGACTCGCCCCCGACCTGGCGGTGCAGGTCCTGGAGGAGACGACCGGATGGGCGCGGGTCCGGTGCAGCAACGGCTGGGAGGCGTGGGGGGACGCGACCACGCTCGTGCCGATCGCGCGTCCGGCGTTCACGCCGACGCACCGGGTGCCCGACACCGGGCTCGAAACCCGTGAGACGCCGGATGTTGCTCAGCCCGCCAACAACCGCCTCGGTCCCGGGCTGCCGGTCGCAGTCGTGCACGCGTGGGGCGACTGGGCGAAGGCTCGATGCGACAACGGCTGGGAGGCGTGGGTCGACGGGCGATCCCTGCTGCCGATGCGGACCGCTTCACCGTCGCCGCCCGCGCTCTGGCTTCTCGTGCTGGGAGCGGCCGTGGCCGTGCTCGGCGGGTTCCTCCCCTGGTTCTCGGCCGGAGGCGAGTCGATCTCGGCCTGGGACATCGAGTTCGTCGAGCTGCTCACGCACGAGGAGAGCGACTTTAACCTGAAGACGGGTGTCGTCCTGCTGCTCGTCGTGCTCGCGGGGCTGCCGCTCGTGACGCGCCGGATGCTTCCCCGCTGGGCGGGCGTCGCCGTGGCCGGCGTGGCCACGGGCCTCGCCGGGCTGGGGTTCGTCCTCTACTTCGACCTGCCCGAGCCTCGGCCCGACCTCGGCATCGGGATCGTGCTCACCCTCGTGGGCGCCATCGTGATGGCCGCGGGCGCGTTGCTGTCGCCGCGGGCCGGCATGCCGCTCGCCCGGTCGCCCTGACCGCAGCAGGGGCCAACCGAGAACGTCAGCAGGGCGTCAATACCGGTCTCTCATGACCTCGAGTCGGGGCGAGCTGGAGACGTGACTCAGAGGCCCTTGAGCCAGAGGTCGAGGGCGTGGGCAGCGGCGCCTCGGGAAGAGCGGCGCTGAATCCGCCTCAAGATCACTCCGGCGGCCAGCAGGATGACGCCCACAGCTGCTAGCACCGCGGTCTCGGCGCCGTTGACGGGCAGCGCGCCGCCGATCCCCCCGTCCGAAGCCGGATCTCCCCCGCTCGCGCTGGCGGCGGAGCCCTCCGACCTGATGGGAGTGCTCTGGCCACAGCGCGGGGAAGCGGGGAGGGCCTCGAGCGCGGCGGCCGAGCAGCCGACTCCCGCCGGGTCGGCGTCGAGCATCCCGAGAAGGTCGAGCACCGCGCCGGGGTCGGTCGGGTCGAGGGCCGATCGTTGGCTCGCCGTCGTCGCCTGCCCGCCGCCGGCGGCGGTCGCCGCGTCGGTCGCGGTTGCGTCGGCGACGGCCGGGCCCGCGGAGTTGACGTTCGGCGACGCATCGGTGGGCAGGTCGCCGGGCGCGCTCCCGGCGGGCAGACCCGGGTCGGGCAGGTTGCCGGGCACATTCGCATCGGGAAGACCCGGGTCGGGCAGGTTGCCGGGCACATTCGCATCGGGGAGACCCGGGTCGGGCACCTCGGGGACCGGCGCCGGCGCCGGGCCCGTCCTCGACCTCCGGTGCTCCGACTTGCGCCCGCGCGACCCATCGTCGTCGTCGTCGTCGTCACCATCGTCGTAGACGGGCAGGCCGTGGAGGTGCGCACTTGGGTCCGGCGCCGCGTCGAGAGAGGTGGCACCAGCGGGCACGATCCCCACGACCAGCCACGCGCAGAACGCGAGTGCACTGGCACAGAGCGCGGTCAACGGGGCACGACGACCGACCTTCTGTTCCACCAGGTTCCCGCTCCCCGTGACTCGGGCAAGGCACGCGCCGCAGTCGTGACCGAGGGGCGCGGAGGCCAACGCTCCCGCCGCGATCGCGCCGAGCGTAAGCGTACGGCCCGGTGGGTGGCAAGGCCCGCATTGCTCGGCCATCCCCACCAGCACCCTCGTCACCGGGGGCCGACCGGCGTAGCCTCGCTCGTGATGGCGGAGGCGAGGCGATTCCCGCGTGCGGGGGTGGCGACGCCCCACTATCTGGCCTCGGCGACCGGCCTGGCCACACTGGCCGGGGGCGGGAACGCTCTCGATGCCGCCATCGCCGCCAACCTCGCACTCGGGGTCGTCGCGCCGTACTTCTGCGGCTACGGCGGCGACCTGTTCGCCATCGTGTGGGACGGGCGTCTTCACGGCTACCTCGGCTCGGGCCGGTCGCCCGCTGCGCTCTCGATCGACACGGTCCGGGCCGAGAACGAGACCATGCCGGTGCTCGGAGCGCACGCGGTCACGGTGCCGGGCGTGATCGCCGGCTGGTTCGACCTGCTCGAGCGGTGGGGCACCCGGTCCTTCCCCGAGCTCGCGGCACACGCGCTGCGCTATGCGCGTGACGGTTTCGAGGTCACCGCAGCCGCCGCCGAGATCTTCTCCGGCTGCCGGCTGCTCTACGGCGGGTTCCCGCGGTGGCTCGACGTCTACGGCCACGCCGGGCAGGGAACGATGCTGCGCCAGCCGGCCCTGGCCCGGACCATCGCAGCCATCGCCGAGGGCGGGCCCGACGCCTACTACCGCGGCCCGATCGCCGACGCGATCACGGCTGCGGTGCAGCATGACGGCGGCACGCTGGCTCCCGCGGACCTCGCGGCCTACGCGGGACGCTGGGCCGAGCCGCTACGCGCGCCATACCGCGACCTCGAGATCGCCGAGCTGCCGCCCCCGACCCAGGGGGTCACCGCGCTGGAGGCGCTTCGCATCTTCGACCGAGAGCCACTTCCGGCCCGCGGCGACCGCGAGCACCTCATGGTCGAGGCGATCAAGCTCGCTCTCGCCGACCGCGACGAGTACGTGACCGATCCCGACGCGATGCGCGTGGCGGCCGCGGCACTCCTCGTCGACGACTGGGTCGACGAGCGGCGCGCTCGCATCGACCCGGACCACGCCTCTTTCCCGCCGCCCCGAGCGGCCCCCGTGGGCGGTACCGCCTATCTGTGCGCAGCCGACCGTGAAGGGCTGCTCGTCAGCCTGATCCAGTCGAACTTCCTCGCCTTCGGCTCCGGGGTACACGTCCCGGAGTGGGGCATCAACCTGAACAACCGGGGGTCGTCGTTCTCGCTCGACCCGTCGCGCGCCAACGTGCTGGCGCCGTCGAAGCTTCCGATGCACACGCTCATCCCGGCCCTGGCGCTCCGCGACGGAACGCCGGCGCTGGTGTTCGGGACCATGGGCGGCGACGCCCAGGCCCAAGTGCACGTCCAGTTCCTCGCCCACGCCGTCGACGAGGGCGCCGACCTGCAGGCGGCGATCGACGCCCCCCGCTGGCGGGTCGAGCCCTCGACCGGCCGGCTGCTCGCCGAGGGCCGCTTCGCGCCCGAGCTCCTCGACGCGCTTCGTGCTCGGGGTCATGATCTGCAAGTGGCCCCCGCCCTCGACGCCGGCATGGGCCACGCGCACGCGATCGCGCTCACGCCGGGCGGCTACGCAATCGCCACCGACCCCCGCGCCGAGGGTGCTGCGCTCGGGCTCTGATCAACCCACCGCGAGGGGGTGTCGGCCCGGCCGGTACGATCGAGGCCGATGGTCACCAACGTCCAGGAGGTCCGCGACGCCCTCGCGGACCACGACTACCTGGCCGACGAGGGCCTCGCCACCGCCGTCTTCCTCGCTCTGACGCTGCGGCGGCCACTGCTCCTGGAGGGCGAGGCCGGGGTGGGCAAGACCGAGGTGGGGAAGGTGCTGGCCCGCTGGACGGGAGGCGAGCTCGTCCGCCTCCAGTGCTACGAGGGCATCGATGCCGCCCAAGCCGTCTACGAGTGGGACTACTCCCGCCAGCTGTTGCACCTGCGGGCGGTCGAGGCCAGCGGCGCCGAGGTCGTCGAGGACGAGCTGTACTCCGAGCGGTTCCTGGTCCGGCGGCCGTTGCTGCGCGCCATCGCGTACCACGGGCCGCTCCCGCCCGTGCTGCTGGTCGACGAGGTCGACCGCGCCGACGACGAGTTCGAGGCGTTCCTCCTCGAGATCCTGTCCGACTACGCCATCACCGTGCCCGAGCTGGGCACGTTCCGGGCCGATGTCCCGCCGGTCGTCGTGGTCACGTCCAACCGCACACGCGACGTGCACGACGCGCTCAAGCGCCGGTGCCTCTACCACTGGATCGGCCATCCCGACTTCGAGCGCGAGCTCGCGATCGTGCGGGTCCGCGCGCCGGAGGTGGCGGCTGAGCTCGCCCGCCAGGTCGCACGGGCGGTCGAGGCCCTGCGTGCCGTCGACTTGTACAAGCCGCCCGGAGTGGCGGAGACCATCGACTGGGCGCACGCGCTGGCGGCCCTCGGGCGCGAGCGAATCGACGCCGCCGCCGTCGAGGTGACGCTCGGGACGATCCTCAAGTACCGAGAGGACCAGGAACGGGTGCGCGCCCGGGGCGTCGAGTCCGTGGTGGCGGCGGCCGTGGAGCGCAGTGCCTGACGTCGCGTCACGGCGGGAGAGCGACGCCGGGCGTTTCGCCGTCGGCTTCGCCCGGGTGCTGCGCGGGATCGGCCTCGACGTGCCCGCCGGCAGCACCGTCGTGTTCGCCAAGGCGCTGGCCGCGGTGGGGGCGGGGCGGGCCGACTCTGTGTACTGGGCCGGCCGCGCCACGCTGGTACGCCGCCCGGAGGACGCGGCCGACTACGACCGCGCCTTCGACGCGTTCTGGTGGGGACGGCCCCCTCGGGTGCCGGCCCGCCAGCCCCCGACCACCTCGATCACCCTGGCCACGGACGACCCGGAGGGAGCCGGCGGGGAAGGGGGGGACGTGGCGCCGGACGGCCCCGTCCTCGCGGTGCGGTGGAGCCCCACCGAGGTGCTGCGCCATCGCGACTTCGCCGCCTACAGCAGCGCCGAGTTCGCCGAGGCGCGGCGGCTGATCGCCGATCTGCGGGTGGCGGGCGCCCTCCGCCGGTCCCGGAGGCGGCGTCCCACCCACTCGCAGCGGCACCGGAGCCGGCCCGACCTGCGACGCACGGTCCGGCGGTCGCTGCGCGCCGGCGGTGAGCCGGTGGCGCGGGCGTTCCTGGCGCCCTCTCTGCGCCCGCGCCGCCTGGTGCTGCTGTGTGACATCAGCGGCTCGATGGAGCCCTACGCGCGAGCCCTGGTGCGCTTCCTCCACGCGGCGGTGGTCGGCCGCGGGAGGGTCGAGGCGTTCGCGCTCGGCACCCGGCTCACGCGCATTACCCGCGAGCTGTCGTCGCGCGACCCCGATGCCGCGCTCGCGGCCGCGGCGCAGCGGGTCGAGGACTGGTCGGGCGGCACACGCCTGGGGGAGGGGTTGCGCGAGTTCAACGACCGCTGGGGGGTACGCGGGATGGCGCGGGGTGCGGTCGTCGTGATCCTCTCCGACGGCTGGGATCGCGGTGACCCGGGCCACCTCGGCGAGCAGATGGCGCGGTTGGCGCGGGTCGCGCACCGTGTCGTCTGGGTGAACCCGCTCAAGGCGTCGCCCGGCTTCGCTCCGCTGGCCAAGGGCATGGCGGCGGCGTTGCCGTACGTCGACGAGTTCGTGGAGGGTCACTCCTTGGCGTCGCTGGAGGAGCTCGCGGAGGTGATCACGCGATGAAGGAAGTGCTCGACGACATCGAGCGGTGGCGTGCGGCAGGTCGCCGGGTCGCGATCGGGCGCGTCGTCGGCATCGAGGGCTCGGGACCGCGCGACCCGGGCGCGACCATGGCCGTCAACGACGCCGGCGAGGTCGCCGGGTCGGTGTCGGGTGGATGCGTCGAGGGCGCGGTGGTGGAGGAGGCCCTGGCTGTGCTGGCCGGCGAGCACGACCGGAGCGTCGTGAGCTTCGGCTACTCCGACGACGAGGCGTTTGCCGTCGGCCTCACGTGCGGCGGGACCGTCCACGTGTTCGTCGAACCGCTCGACTGGTAGGCGCGGTGCCCGCGACGGTCTACGAGGAGCTGCGCGACGCGCTCCGCGCCGAGGAGCCAGCCGCGCTGGCGACGGTCACCGAGGGCCCGTCGATCGGGGCCAAGCTGCTGGTGCGGCCGGGTCGGCCCGTCGTCGGGACTCTGGGCGACCCCGACCTCGACCGGGTCGCGTCACGCGACGCGCTGGGCGAGCTCGAGGCCGGCCTCACCTCGACGCGGCACTACGGGACGCACGGCGAGGCACGAGAGCGAGACGTCTCGGTGTTCATCGAGTCGTTCGCGCCGCCGCCCCACATGGTGATCTTCGGGGCTGTGGACTTCACCGCCGCGCTGGTGAAGGCGGGCAAGCTCCTCGGGTACCGGGTGACCGTGTGCGACGCACGCGCGATCTTCGCCACGCCCCAGCGTTTCCCTGCCGCCGACGAGGTCGTGAACGACTGGCCCGACCGGTATCTCGCCAAGGTGGGCCCCGACCTCGGCCCACGCGACGCGGTGTGCGTGCTGACCCACGACTTCAAGTTCGACGTGCCCGCGCTCGTCACCGCGCTCGGCACCCGCGCCGGCTACGTCGGTGCCATGGGGTCCCGGCGCACCCACGCCGACCGGGTGGCGCGGCTGCGCGAGGCGGGCGTCGACCAGGTCGGCATCGACCGGGTCATGGCGCCGATCGGTCTCGACATCGGCGCCCGTACGCCCGAGGAGACGGCGATCTCGATCTGCGCGGAGGTCATCGCGTTGCGCACGGGCCGTCAGGTGGCGTCGCTGCGCGATGCACACGGTCCCATCCACGGCTGAAGGAGGTCACCACGCATGGAGCTCGGGATCGAAGGCCGACGGGCCGCGGTCGCGGCGGCGAGCCGCGGGCTCGGCTTCGGGATCGCGCGGGCGCTCGCCGCCGAGGGCGTGCGAGTCGCCATGTGCGGCCGCCACCGTGAGTCGATCGAGGAGGCGGCGCGACGCGCCGGCAACGACACCGTGCCGCTGGTGGCCGACGTCTCGGCGCCGTCGTCGGCGGCTGCGTTCGTGACGGCGGCACGGGAGGCACTGGGCGGGGTCGACATCCTCGTCACCAACGCCGGCGGGCCGCCGCCGGGCACGTTTGCCTCCACCGACCTCGAGCAGTACGTGAGCGCGCTCGAGCTGAACTGCCTCTCAGTGATCGCGATGTGCGACGCCGCCGTGCCGGCCATGCAGGCCGCGGGGTGGGGGAGGGTCGTCGCCATCACCTCCCTGGCAGTGCGTCAACCCAACCCCGCCCTCATCCTGTCGAACACCGCCCGTGCCGGCGCCACCGGCTTCCTGAAGACGCTCGCCCGCGAGGTCGCGGGCGACGGCGTCACCGTCAACTCGCTTCAGCCGGGGCTTCACGACACGGAGCGCGTCCGTCAGCTGCACGGCGGCGACCCGGCGCAGCTGGTGAGCCAGGTCCCGGCGGGCGCGCTCGGCGAGCCCTCCGACTTCGGCGCGGTGGCCGCCTTCCTGTGCTCGGAGCACGCCCGCTTCGTGACCGGGGCCGCCATCCCCGTCGACGGTGGCGCGTACGCGGGACTGCTCTGACCATGTTCGTCACGTGGTGCGCGTCGCCTGGAACGACTCGTCACCGAGGAGCAGGTCGACTACGCCAGGCCGCTCATCCGCTCGCGGGCGGCGGCCCGGTACGAGGCCGATGACTGAGCAAGCCCCTACGCTGCACGTCGTGGCGGCACCTTCGGCTCCGACCAGCCGGATCGCGACCATCCCCAACGTGATCTCGCTCGCCCGCCTCGCCTGCGTGCCCGTCTTCCTCTGGCTGCTCCTCGACCGCGACCGGCCGGTCGCCGCCGCCGTCCTGCTCGCGGTGCTCGGGGCGACCGACTGGGTCGACGGGTGGATCGCCCGCCATTTCCACCAGGGCAGCGAGCTGGGCAAGCTCCTCGACCCGACCGCCGACCGGGTGCTGCTGCTCGCGGCGGTGGTCGCGCTGCTCGCGGATGGCAGCGTTCCCGTCTGGGTCGGTGTGGTCGTGCTCACGCGCGAGCTCGTCATCAGCGCCGCCGTGCTCGCCCTCGCCGCCGCCGGGGCGCGCCGGATGGATGTGCAGTGGGCGGGTAAGGCGGGGACACTGGCGCTGATGTTCGCCCTTCCCGGCTTCCTCCTGGTCGACTCGATCACCGAGAGTGGAGCCCGGACGCTGCTCCTGGTCGTGACGTGGGGATTCACGGTGGGGGGTCTCGTCCTCGGCTACTGGGCCGCTCTGACCTACGTGCCGCTCGCGCGGCGGGCGCTGCACGAGGGCCGAGCCGGCCGGCACGAGGAGGTTGTCTCGTGAAGGCCGTGATCATGGCCGGTGGCGAGGGCACCCGGCTGCGTCCGCTGACGAGCAACCAGCCCAAGCCGATGATGCCGCTCGTCAACCGGCCGATGATGGAGCATGTCGTAACGCTGCTGTCCCAACACGGCTTCGACGACATCGTCGTGACGGTGGCGTTCCTGGCCAACCAGATCCGCAACTACTTCGGTGACGGCTCCGACTTCGGCGTCCGGATGCGCTACGCGACCGACGAGTCCCCGCTCGGCACCGCCGGCTCGGTCCGTAACGCGTCGGCCGAGCTCGACGACACGTTCCTCGTCATCTCCGGTGACGTGCTCACCGACATCGACCTGGGCGCGGTGGTGAAGGCGCACCGCGACGCGGGGGCGTTCGGGTCGATCGCACTCAAGCGGGTGGACAACCCGCTCGAGTTCGGCATCGTCATCACGGCCGGCGACGGGTCGGTCGAGCGGTTCCTGGAGAAGCCGACCTGGGGGCAGGTCTTCTCCGACACCGCCAACACCGGCATCTACGTGCTCGAGCCGGGTGTGTTCGACTTCATCCCCGACGGCGAGGTCGTCGACTTCGCGGGCGACGTGTTCCCGGCGGTGCTGGAGAAGGGCCTGCCCCTTCTGGGACAGGTCGTCGACGGCTACTGGGAGGACGTGGGCACGCTCGAGGCGTACCTGCGAGCGCACCACGACGTCCTCGACCAGCGTGTGAGCGTCGAGATCGACGGCTTCCGCATGGGCGAGGGGATCTGGCTGGGCGAGGGTGCCGACGTCGACCCCGATGCCCGGATCGACGGACCCGTCGTGATCGGCGACAACTGCCGCGTCGAGGCCGGCGCCCATCTGTGCGAGTACACGGTCCTCGGCACCGACGTCGTGATCAAGGCCGATGCCTTCCTCGAGCGCGCGGTGTGTTACGACCACGTGCACGCGGGGCTGAGCACCCGGTTGCGGGGCTGCGTGATCGGGCGCTCCAGCGACCTCCGCGCGCACGCGCGGGTCGAGGAGGGCGTGGTGCTCGGCGACGAGTGCTTCGTCGGTGAGCGCGCGGTGATCAACCCCGGGGTCAAGGTGTATCCGGGCAAGACGGTCGAGGCCGGCGCGGTCGTCAACTCCTCGATCGTGTGGGAGAGCCGCGGTGTGCGCACCCTGTTCGGGCGCCGGGGCGTGCGCGGCCTCGCCAACGTCGATGTCACCCCCGAGGTCGCCATCCGCGTGGCGATGGCCTATGGGACCGCCCTGAAGAAGGGCGCGGTGGTGACGACGAGTCGTGATACCAGCCGTATCGCCCGGGCACTGAAACGGGCGCTGATCGGAGGCCTCAACCTCGCGGGCGCCAACGTGGAGGACGTGGAGCTCGCCACCGTGCCCCTCACGCGGTTCCAGGTGCGCAGCGGGCGGTCGCAGGGTGGCATCACGGTCCGACTCGCGCCGGGCGAGCCGGAGACGGTCGAGATCCGTTTCTTCGACGGCGACGGGCGCGACATCGACGAGTCGATGCAGCGCAAGATCGAGCGGTTGCTCTACCGGGAGGACTACCGGCGGGCGTTCGCCGGCGACATCGGCGACATCGTGTTCCCGCCCCGGACGCTCGAGTTCTACACCGCCGCGCTCGAGCGCACCGTCGACGCCGAACGGCTGCGCGACCGGGCGTTCAAGGTGGTGCTCGACTACTCGTTCGGAGCATCGTCGATCGTGATGCCGAACGTCCTGGCCAAGATCGGGGCCGAAGTGCTCGCCGTCAACCCGTTCGCGAGCACCGCGTCGGCGACCGCGAGCTTCGAGGAGGGGAGCGCGCGGGCGGCGCGGATCGCCGACCTCGTGAGAGCGTCGGGGAGCGACCTCGGGATCGTCGTGGACCCCGACGGCGAGACCGCGACGCTCATCGACGACGAAGGTGTGGTGCTGCGCCCCGAGCAGGCACTTCTCGCCCTGGTCACGCTGGTGGCCACCGCCCACCCCGGCGCCGGCATTGCGCTGCCGGTCTCGGTGAGCCGCGAGGCCGAGCGCATCGCCGCCGAGCACGGCGCCGAGATCACGTGGACCAAGCTGTCCGCGGTACACCTCATGGAGGTGTCGTCGACCGGCGGCGTCGAGTTCGCGGCGTCGCTGGACGGTGGCTTCATCTGGCCCGACTTCCTGCCGGCGTTCGACGCCACCGCCACGCTGGCCAAGGTGCTCGACCTACTCGCGGCGACGGAGCGGACGTTGTCGTCAGTCGTGCGCGAGCTCCGCCGTGTGCACGTAGCCCACGAGACGGTGGCGACCCCCTGGGAGCGCAAGGGCGTGGTCATGCGCGAGATGGTCGAGGACACCAGCGGCCAGGACGTCGTGCTCGTCGACGGCGTGAAGGTGCTGCATCCCGACGGTTGGGCGCTCGTGCTCCCGGACCCCGAGGAGCCGCTCACCCACGTGTGGGCCGAGGCCGGCAGCGACCACGATGCCCGCCGGCTCGCCCAGGAGTACACGAAGCGCATCCGCCAGGTGCTGCGCTGAGAGCGGGGAGCACCGGGGAGAAACGCGGGGGCGGAGAGGAGAGACGCGGTGGAGTTCCCTGACAACCTTCGGTACAGCGCCGAGCACGAGTGGGTGGCGGTCGACGGGGACCGCGCCCGCGTGGGGATCACCGATTACGCCCAGGACGAGCTGGGCGACGTGGTGTTCGTGCAGCTGCCCGAGGTCGGCGCCACCGTCGCGGCGATGGCCGCCTGCTGCGAGGTCGAGTCGACGAAGGCGGTGTCGTCCGTCTACGCGCCCGTCAGCGGCGCAATAGCCGAGACGAACGATGCGCTGAACGAGGCGCCCGAGAAGCTCAACCAGGACCCGTACGGCGACGGGTGGATCTTCGTCATCGAGATGTCCGACTCCTCCGAGCTCGACCAGCTCATGGACGCCACCGCCTACCGCCGGCTCGTGGAGGAGTAGCGCTGCCAACCGGGCGCCTCGTTCTCGACCTCGACCGCGCCGGCCTCGACGCCGCCGGGCAGATGGCCGCAGACCTTGCCCTGCTCGACGGGGTCGTCGCCGGCGCGCCACCCGCCCTGCGGCTGTACCGGTGGTCGCCGCCCGCCCTCTCGCTGGGAAGATTCCAGCCCGACGGCGACCTCGACGCCGCCGCCTGCAGCCGGTGGGGCGTCCAGGTCGTACGCCGTCCCACCGGCGGCCGGGCGCTCCTCCACGGCGGGGACCTCACCTACGCGGTGGCCATGCCTCGTCCCACCGGCCCGGCCGGAAGCGTCGACGCGCTGTACCGGCGAGTCGCGGGTGCGCTGATCGCCGGGCTCGCCCGGCTCGGGGTCGAC
>JBOGFI010000187.1:0-5788 GCA_050743365.1 Acidimicrobiia bacterium
CACCGAAGCCGCGGCGGCCGCGCCCGACGCGGTCAAGCGCATCGGGCCCAAGCGGGCGGAGTCGGTGCCCCGTACGCCGTCCGAGTAGTCGTTGGCGTAGTTGACACCGACCTGCATCCCCACCGACACGACGAGCGCAGCCACCGCTCGCCACGGGATCACGGACTGTGCGCTCGCGGCGCTGGCGGTGCCGACGAGCACGGGTGCGATCGCGGCACTGAGCGTTCGGGGGCGTGCCCCCGCGAGCCAGAGCCGCCAGCCCGAAACCACCGTCGCCGGCGCGTTCACGGCCGCTTCGGGTACTTCCCGAAGTCGGGCGGGCGTCCCTCGAGATAGGCGCGTTTGCCCTCCTGCGCCTCCTCGCTCATGTAATAGAGAAGGGTGGCGTCACCGGCGAGCTGCTGGATCCCCGCCAGGCCGTCGTCGGCCGCGTTCAGCGACGCCTTTAGCATGCGCAACGCGAGCGGGCTCCACTGGAGCATCCTGCGGCACCACTCCACGGTCTCGATCTCGAGGCGTTCGAGCGGAACGACCTTGTTCACGAGCCCCATACCCAGTGCTTCGTGCGCGTCGTACTGCTCGCACAGGAACCAGATCTCGCGTGCCTTCTTCTGTCCGACGGAGCGTGCCAGCAGCCCGGACCCGTACCCGCCGTCGAACGAGCCGACCTTGGGGCCGGTCTGCCCGAACCGGGCGTTGTCGGCGGCGACAGTGAGGTCGCACACCACGTGCAGCACGTGACCGCCGCCGATCGCGTATCCGGCCACCATGGCGACCACCGGCTTGGGCGTCCGGCGGATCTGCACCTGGAGGTCGAGCACGTTGAGGCGGCCGATCCCGTCGTCGCCGACGTAGCCGTCGTCGCCCCGGATCCGCTGGTCGCCCCCCGAGCAGAACGCCTCGGTGCCCTCGCCGGTGAGGATGACGGTCCCGACGGTGGGGTCGTCGCGGGCCCGCTCGAACGCGTCGCCGAGCTCGAACAGCGTGCGGGGCCGGAAGGCGTTACGGACCTCGGGCCGGCAGATCGTCAGCTTGGCCATGCCCTCGGCGATCTCGTAGCGGATGTCGGTGTAGCGACCTCCGCCCGGCCTCCAGTCGGCCCCGGGCCGGATGGCGGTTTCCATGGGCGTCCCCGCTCTAGGAGCGTTCGGTCCCACCGTAGCGGCCGGGCGAGGCCGCATCCCAACGGGGGGTCGGCCGATTTCGGTGCCGCTCCGAGTCAGGGGTTTGGAGTCGCCGACGCTCGCTGGCGGTGCGTTCCGCGGAACGCTCGCCCTGATGTCGCCTAGCGTTCTCCCCGGAGCTGCCCGGGGGGAGACGTGACGTGAGCGCGGACGAACGGCCGGCGGACGAGGACCTGAGTGAGCGGCTCGTCGACGCCCTGAACGAGACCTACGGCGTGCATCCCGGCCATCGGGCCGCGCACGCCAAGGGGGTCCTCTGCGCGGCGACGTTCACGCCCCTGCCCGAGGGACCGACCTTGAGCCGCGCCGCCCACTTCGGGAGCGGCCCGCTCCGGGCGCACGTCCGCTTCTCGAACGGCAGCGGGGACCCCACCGCCCCCGACGGCGCTCGGGACGGACGCGGGATCGCAGTGAAGATCTACCTGCCCGACGGCACCAAGACCGACATCGTGAGCCTCACCCTCCCGCTGTTCTTCGTTCGGACCCCCGAGGACCTGATCGGCTTCAACGCGGCCCGGCGACCGGATCCCGACACGGGCCAGCTCGACCTGGAGAAGGTCGGGGCCTTCCTCGCCGCCCACCCCGAGACCGTGCCCGCGGTGACCGCGGCGATGGAGGCCACGCCGCCCGAGAGCTACGCCCGGCTCACATATCACGGCATCCACGCCTTCGGCTTCGTCGACGGCGGCGGGCGCCGCCGTCATGGCCGCTACCGCTTCGTCCCCGACGCGGGCGAGAGCGCGATCTCCGACGACGACGCCGCCGGCCGGGAGCGCGACTACCTCACGACCGAGCTGGCGGACCGCCTCGCCGGCGGCCCCGTCGTCTTCCACCTCGACGTGGAGCTGGCCGCACCCGACGACCCCGTCGACGACCCCACGGCGGTGTGGGGCGACGGCCGCGACCGGGTGCGGGTGGCTCGCCTCGACATCACCGGGTTGGCGTTCGACCGGGACCGCGACGGCGACATCCTCGTGTTCGACCCGACCCGGGTCGCCGACGGCATCGAGCTCACCGACGACCCCGTGCTGCACGCCCGCTCGGGCGCCTATCGGGTCTCGGTCATGCGCCGGACCGCCGGCGCCTAGCACGCATCACGTCGAGAGGTCAGGGTCCAGAACCATGGTGCAGGTAGCGCCGGCCCGGGTCACTTCTCGATAGCCGTGGCGCCGATAGAGGTTCAGCGCCGGGTTCGCGATCTCGACGCTCAACGAGAGCCGCGAACAGTCGCCACGCGCGAGGCATACCTTCACGCCATCCCGATGGACTGACCGCTTCTGGTCCATTGAGGCCCGGAAGCCGGGCTTCAAGGGACCACGAGCGCTTCAGGCGATGCGGCCCGGCGGCCGCCCGGGCCCGTGTCAGCCCCACACCTTTCGAGCGACCTCCGCGACGAGACCAAGCTTCGCCCGCTCGTCGTCGGTCGTAAGCGCATTGCCGAGCACCGAGGTCGCGAACCCGCACTGGGGGGAGACCGCGAGCCGCTCGAGAGGGACGTATCGGCTCGCGGCCTCAATCTTTCTCGCCAAGTCGTCGACGGACTCGAGACGGGACCGCTTGGTGGTCACCAGGCCGAGGACCACCCACCCGTCGCCGGGCACCCGAACGAGCGGCTCGAAGCTCCCGGAGCGGGGATCGTCGTACTCGAGCAGCAGACGACGAGCACGGATGCCCCCGAAGATATGCTCCGCGACCGCCTCGTAGCCGCCCTCGACGAGCCACCGGCTCGCCTGGTTCCCCCGACAGAGATGGAACCCGAAGGTCACCCCCGGACGATCGCCGATGACCCGGTTGTCGAGCTCGAGGCCCAACTCGATCCATCGTTCGCTCGGCCAGCCGCGACTGGCGTAGAAGTCCCGGTAGTGGGGGTCGAGCACCATCGTGTAATGGGGAGCGTCGAGCTGGAGATAGGTGGCTCCCATCGCTTCCAGCTCGTCGGCCTCCTCCCCGAGAAGCTCCGCGACGCCGGCGAGGAACTCCTCGAGCGTCGAGTACTCGGACGGAGCGCGCCGGGGATCCCAGAAGTTCGCGAAGAGACTGGGACTGGGGAGCGTGACCTTGAGCACCCGATCGGTGCGACCACGCGCGTAGGCGAACTCCTCGGCGCAGAGGGAACGACGGCGTCGCAGCTTCCCGACCACGGCCAGCTCTGGACGCTCGACCCGCAGGTGGCCGACCTCCTCGTCGCCATGCCAGTCGCCCCACAAGAAGGCGTCGAGATCCCATGCCGAGAAGCCCTCGACCGCCGCGGGGAGCTGGCTCTGGAACGACAGGCGGCGCATCTCGCCGTCGGTCACGACCTCGACGCCCGCGTCCGCTTGCAGGCGCAGAGCCTCGTCGACAGCGTCGTCCTCGGCAGCCTTGAGCTCGGCGGCGGAGAGCCGGCCACCGGCGAACCGCTCTCGCGCCTCGAGGAGCCGCGCCGGACGGAGCAGGCTGCCGACCACGTCGCTGCGGGCCTCGACCACCGACCGCATGGTACGAGCTGCCCGCTACGGTCCGTTTTATCGCCTTCGAGGAGACCGTCGATGACTGGCGACGGGCATGACGATTGCGGTCACGACTGCCCTGGGACGGCCGCACCACCCCCGTGAGCGGGGCTCGACCGCCGGCTCGGCGAAGTCTCACAACCGGCTCGACGCGGTGTCGATCCGTTCGGGGGGCGTCCTCAGGCTCCCCACGGTTCTGAAGAGGAGACGTGGAAGATGGTTGCCTCGGGTTCGCCGGCGAGGGACTCCTCGAGGATTCCGAGCGTCTTCGCGACCTCCGGCAGCGACTCCTGAGGCTCGAGCGCTGCCCGATCGGCGAACACCTCGGTAGCGATGAGCGAGTTGGGGTCGGCAACGTCCCGACCGATGTCGAAGCTGATGGCTCCATCCACTGCCCGGCTGGGCGCGATGACATCCTTAAATGCGGCCATGACCTGCTCGCTCTTGTCGGGCTGGGACCGTACCTGGAAGCGGACGACGATCATCGCTTCCTCCAGGGTTCGGTGTGGCCGACGGTGAGTTGGCATCCGAGGTCTGGTTCGGAGCGGCACTGGCAATGTAGACGGCAGGCAGCGGGCATCGTTGGGGAGCCTGTTCCCAGTCGCGCACAGTGGAGACGGCCCCTCGAGTCTGGGTGTCATTGCGGTCACGACGGCCGCTGAGCGCCCAGGCCTCTCAGAACGTCAGGTCGAGCTCGCACGCGACGCGCCGAGCGGGTCCGCCCGCATATTGACCGGCCGCCACCCTCGTGGAAGGGTCGCGCCCATGACAGTCAAACCGATTCCCGAGGGGTACCACTCGGTCACCCCGTACCTGGCGATTCGAGACGCGGCGAAGGCCATCGACTTCTACAAGCAGGCCTTCGGAGCCGAGGAGATCATGCGGATGGCCGGGCCCGACGGCAAGATCGGCCACGCCGAGATCCGCATCGGCGACTCGGTCATCATGCTCACCGACGAGTCCCCCGACATGGGGATGCCGTCCCCCGAC
Source organism: Acidimicrobiia bacterium (assembly GCA_050743365.1). Taxonomy (GTDB): domain Bacteria; phylum Actinomycetota; class Acidimicrobiia; order IMCC26256; family JACDBD01; genus JBOGFI01. Next base: position 4,664 of record JBOGFI010000187.1, read on the forward strand.
GCGCTCGGCGGGTCGCCGGTGTCCATTCTGATCTACGTGGACGATGTCGATGCCGTGTTCGACCGAGCAGTGGCGGCAGGGGCGAAGTCCGAGCGGGCGGTCGAGGACCAGTTCTACGGAGACCGGGCCGGCAGCGTACGCGACCCGTTCGGCCACGGGTGGTACATCCACACGCACATCGAGGAAGTCCCGCCCGAGGAGATGGCCCGGCGGGTCAACGCCGCGATGGAGGCCTCCTGAGCTAATCGGTCAGTCGCCCGGCGCACGCGTCCCGACGGAGAGCTCCCAACGCCAGATTGGTCCGTCGTCGGGGTCGACGAGTTCAAAGGGCGATGTCCCCGAACGCGGCAGACGATTCGGCTCGTGTGATTGCGCGGTCACCTCGTCGAACGCGGGCGGGTAGGAAACGTGGCCCCTGATCGACGGGTCGTAATTGCTCAGACGGAGGACCTGCGCCGCCTCGGGCCGAGCCCACGACGGAAGGGCGATGTGGATACCGCACGGCACCGAGTGCTCGAAGCCCAGCCGACCGTAGAACTCCGGATTCCCCTCGAGGACGACCAGTGACTCACCGCGGCTGTCTGCCCGTGCGGTGACCTCCTGGACCAGTGCTGTGCCGATGCCGCGTCTCTGGAACTCGGGTACGACGGCCAAGGGCGACAGGTTGGCTATCTGGCGTTGCATCCGTTCGCCATGCAACGAGGCGACGCTGATCATCACGTGGCCCACGATGCGGCCCCGAATCTCGGCGACCAACGACAGCTCAGGCACGAAGTTCGCAGAGGCTCGGATCGCCGCCACCAGTCGGGCTTCGGCTGGAGATCCGAATGCAACCGCGACGACGCCGGCGATCGCTTGCTCATCCTCGGCTCGCTCGGCGCGGAGGGTGAGATCGTGCGGGAGTCGCCGAGCCCCGCGAGAGGGGTCCAGCGCACGGGTCATGGCCGAAGCTTCGCGAACGGTCGGCGCCGCGCGGCAGGCATTTCGCGCGGCAAGCCCCGTGACTAGGTTCGGATCGTGACACCAGATGATGGGGTGGCGGCGGGTGGGCGAGCCGGGTCCCTCGCCTTCGCGGGCGCCATCGGCGGCCTGGCCGGCGCGGCGCTCACCGGTCACCGGGGCGCC
>JBOGFI010000188.1:0-7534 GCA_050743365.1 Acidimicrobiia bacterium
CCTTCTTGGCGGCGCAGTCGGCCACCACGCCGGGCACCTCGGCGGCGGGCACCGCGATCACGGCGAGGTCGACGTCGCCCGGCACGTCCGTCACTCGCTGGACGCCGCGCCGTCCCGCCACCACGGCCCCGCTGCGGTTCACGGGGTGCACCGGGCCCCGGAAGCCGTGCTCGAGGAGGTTGCGCAGCACCTCGTGACCGATGGTGCCGGGCCGGCGACCCGCCCCGACGACTGCGATCGACCGGGGCGCCAGCAGGCGGGCCACCGAACGGGCCTCGGCGACCTGCTCGCGGGCGTCGATGGCCGCCCGGGTCGCGTCGGTCGGCTCGATGCCGAGGTACACGTCCACGACCCCGCCCGCCAGGGCCCGGCGGCTCTCGAAGCCGGCGCTCCGGAACACGTCCAGCATCCGCCGGTTCTCGGGGAGCACGGTGGCGGTGAAGCCGGTGATGCCCGCCTCCCGCGCCGCCGCGGCCAGGTGCTCGAGCAACACGGTGGCGACGCCCCTTCCCTGGTGGGCGTCGTCGACCTCGAAGGCCACCTCGGCGTCGCCGCGGTCGGGCGAGCGGTCGTAGCGGGCCACGCCCACGAGGTCGTCACCGAGGAGCGCCACCAGCGCCATGCGCCGCTCGTAGTCGACGTAGGTCAAGTGGTGGACCTCGCGCTCGGTCAGCCTCAGGCGCGGCGCGAAGTACCGGAAGTAGACGCTCTCGCGCGAGAGGCGACCGTGCAGCGCGACCAGACGCCCGCCGTCGTCAGGGTGGATGGGGCGCACGTGGACCGTGCCCCCGTCGGCCAACACGACGTCGCCCTCCCACCGGGCGGGATAGGAGGCCATGCGCCGGACAGCCTAACGACGGCGTCACCGCGCCCCGTCGGTGACGTGACGTCAACAGCGAGGGCCGCTCGTCGCTCGATTCGCCGAGAAGCACGTTCGTCAGGCCGCCGCGCCCTCGGCGGGTGACTCCTCGGGCCTCGGGCCGTTGCAGGGCCCGGGACCGGGACGGCCCGCCCCGGGCAGCGGCTCGGGCAGCAGGTCGGCGCACGCCTCGCGTGCCGCCTCGAACCGCTCGCGGTCCTCGTCGGACACGTCGGCCTCGTCGCCCGGTCGGTGACGACGGGGGCCACCGACGCCGGGGATCGGAGCCTCGACGCCGTGCTCGCTCAGGCACGTGCGGAACTCCTCCAGCGCGGCGCGGTGCTCGTCGAACTCCGCCTGCGACACGCCCGGCGGCGGCGGCACGAGGTCCTTGCATGCTTCGTACGCGGCCTCGGCCTGCTCACGGTCGATCTCGGCCGCGCCCTCGTCCTCGCTCCGTCGCTCGGGAAGCTCGACTCCGTGCTCGGACATGCAGGCGCGGAAGTCCTCCAGCGACGCGCGACGCGCCGCCCGCTCCTCTTCCGACACCTCGGGTGGGCCCTGCTCGTTACCGTCGCCCTCCTGTGCGAACGCCGCCCCGCCCACGCCGGCGGTCAGGCCGGCGGCGGCGAGGACGGCCGCGACCGCGGCGGCACGTCCGAATGCTCTGGTGCTCATGGTGATTCCCTTCGTCGCCGAGCTCCCGAAGTGAGTGTGCGGGATCGCGCCTGAGAGGAGCCTGAGGTGACTCACTTCCCGCTCTCCACCCCACCTGAGAGCGCTCTCAGCAAGCTGCACTCAAGCGGGCCCGCCACCAGGCACAATGCGAACCATGCGGGTGCTGGTCGTCGAGGACGAGACCCACCTGGCCGAGGCGATCGCCGAGGGGCTGACGGCGGAGGGCTACACGGTCGACGTCGCCGGCGACGGCCACGATGGCTTGTGGCGCGCCCGCGAGGGCTCCTACGACGCCATCGTGCTCGACGTCCTCCTGCCCGGCATGAACGGCTACCGCGTGTGCCGCACGCTGCGCGACGAGGAGGTGTGGACCCCGATCCTCATCCTCACCGCCAAGGACGGCGAGTACGACGAGGCCGAGGCGCTCGACACGGGTGCGGACGACTTCCTCTCGAAGCCGTTCTCGTTCGTGGTGCTGGTCGCCCGCCTGCGCGCGCTGTTCCGGCGCGGCGCCGCGCCGAGGCCGCCCGTGCTCACGGTGGGCACGCTCACGCTCGACCCGAGCGCGCGCACGTGCAGGCGCAGCGACACGGACATCCGGCTGACCGCGCGCGAGTTCGCTCTGCTCGAGTACCTCATGCGCCGTGACGACGCGGTGGTGTCGAAGGCCGAGATCCTCGACCATGTGTGGGGGCTCGACTTCGCCGGCGACCCCAATGTGGTCGAGGTGTACGTGGGCTACCTGCGGCGCAAGATCGACGAGCCCTTCGGGATCCGGACACTGCGCACGGTGCGGGGCGCCGGCTACCGGCTGAGCACCGACTCCGCCTGATCCCATGGCATGGTCGCGCCGGTGGTTCGGCTCGGTCCGGGTGCGGATCACGGTCACCGCCGCCGCCGTCTTCGCGGTCGGTCTGACGCTCGCCGGCATCGGGCTCGTGGTCGCAGTGCGCGCCACGCTCGTCGACCGCATCGAGGACGCCGACCGGGAGCAGGTGGAGGCCATCGCCGAGCAGCTGGCGCGGGGCACCGCGCTCCGCGACGTCCGCCTGCCCCGGCCGCCGGCCGCCGGACCACCCGACTTCGAGATCGTCACGCCCGACGGCCGCCGCACCGACCTGCCCGTCGGCGGCCGGCGACTGCCGCGACCCGCGGGCGGCCGGGTGCGGACGCAGACCGTCGCCCCCACGCCGGAAGGGGAGCTCACCGTGGTCGCCCAGCGATCGCTCGAGGAGGTCGACGACACCGTCGACAGCGTGACCCGGGCCCTGGCGGTGGGCATCCCCGTCCTCGTGCTGCTCGTGGGCGGGATCGCCTGGTCCCTCACCGGCCGCGCCCTGCGGCCCGTCGATGCCATCCGGTCCGAGGTCGACGAGATCAGCGGCAGCACCATCCACCGGCGGGTGCCCGAGCCGAGCGCCGACGACGAGGTGGCGAGGCTCGCCCGTACCATGAACCGGATGCTCGACCGGCTGGAGGCGTCGACGGCGCGCCAGCGCGAGTTCGTCTCCAACGCCTCGCACGAGCTGCGGAGCCCGATCGCCGCGATCCGGGCGACCGTCGAGGTCGCCCTGCGCCACCCCGAGCAGGCCGACTGGCCCGATATGGCAAGGCGGGTCCTCGACGAGGACGACCGCATGGAGCAGGCGGTGAGCGACCTCCTCGAGCTGGCGCGGCTGGAGGAGGGCGGCGCTGCCCTCCCCGAGACCACGGTCGACCTCGACGACGTCGTCCTCGAGGAGGTCGCGCGTGTCGACGGCGCGAACGTACGCGCTCGACAGGTGTCGGCGGGACGCGTGCGCGGGCACCGCGAGCAGCTGGCGCGCGTGGTCCGCAACCTGCTCGTCAACGCCGCTCGCCACGCCCGTGACCGCGTGGAGGTCTCGCTCCGCGCCCGAGACGGCCAGGTCGAGCTCGTCGTCGACGACGACGGCCCCGGCATACCGCCGGAGGAACGCGACCGGGTCTTCGAGCGCTTCACCCGCCTCGACGAGGGACGGGCCCGCGACGCCGGCGGCGCCGGTCTCGGGCTCGCCATCGTGCGCGCCGTCGTGGAGCGCCACCACGGCACGGTCGTCCTCGACGATGCGCCCCTCGGCGGCGCCCGCTTCACGGTGCTCCTGCCCGTCGCCTGACCGACGCTCTGGCGTCGCCGGTCGCCCGACTGACGGGGGCCGGTAGCGTGCACCGGAACATGCCCGAGCTCACCCTCGTCAGCTTCAACGCGCACGGCGGCGTGCTCCCGGGGCCCATCGTGGTGCCGGGACTGCGGGCGTCGGTTCGGAGCCCTCGCGGCGTCCCGTACGACCTCGCCGCCGTGCTGCGCGGCTTCGACACCGACGTCATCGTCGTGCAGGAGTCGTACCGTCCCGACCACGGCGCCTGCCAGGCCGAGGCGGCGGCGCGCGACCTCGGGTTCGAGCTCTACGAGGCGCCGTTCGGCCGGGCCGTCGTGTCCTCGTGGCCCCATCTGGTTCGCAAGGGCACCGGCACCAAGGGACTCGCGGTGCTGACCCGGTTCCCCGCCCGGCGCCTCGCCGACCTGCCCGTGCCGCGGGTTCCGGCCGACCCCGCCACGTCCCGGGTCGCGTTGCACCTGGAGCTCAACGTCGGCGGAGAGCTGCTCGAGCTGGTGGCGCTGCATCTCACCTCCCGCCTGCCCTACGGCCCTCCGATCCAGATGCGCCGGCTCCGGCCGCACCTCCCGCCGCTCGGCCGGCGCGCCGTGGTCGCGGGGGATTTCAACTTCTGGGGCCCACCGGTCTGCGCGCTGTTCCCGGGGTGGCGCCGCGCCGTTCGGGGCCGGACCTGGCCGGCGCGCCGGCCGCACAGCCAGATCGACCACGTGCTCGTGCGCGAGCTCGACGTGGTCGACGCGGCCGTGCTCGGCAACTTCGGCTCCGACCACCGGCCGGTGCGCGTCACGCTGGGCGTGGGGTAGAACGGCTTCCGTGGCGTACGAGGTCCGGGGGGTCGTGGCGCACGCGAAGGGCGAGCGCGTCGGCGTGGAGCCCGTGGTCGTGCCCGACCCGGGCCCGGGCGAGGCGGTCGTGGCGGTGCAGGCGTGTGGCGTGTGCCACACCGACCTGCACTACCGCGAGGGCGCCATCGGCGACGACTTCCCGTTCCTTCTCGGGCACGAGGCCGCGGGCACGGTGGAGGCCGTGGGCGACGGGGTCACGGAGGTGGCGGCGGGCGACTTCGTGATCCTCAACTGGCGGGCCGTGTGCGGCCAGTGCCGCTCGTGCCGGCGCGGCCGCCCGTGGTACTGCTTCTCCACCCACAACGCGACCCAGAGGATGACCCTGGCCGACGGCACCCCGCTCAACCCCGCCCTCGGCATCGGCGCCTTCGCCGACAAGACCCTGGTCGCCGCGGGCCAGGCCACCAAGGTCGACCCGGCGGCGCGGCCCGAGGCCGCCGGCCTGCTCGGTTGCGGCGTGATGGCGGGCCTGGGCGCGGCCATGTTCACCGGCGACGTCGGCCGGGGCGACACGGTCGCGGTGTTCGGCTGCGGCGGGGTCGGTGACGCGGCCGTCCACGGCGCCGCCCTGGCGGGGGCGCGCACGATCATCGCGGTCGACGTCGATCCGAGGAAGCTCGAGTGGGCCAGGGAGTTCGGCGCGACCCACACCGTCGACTCGAGCCGGCAGGACCCGGTCGAGGCGATCAGGGAGCTCACCGAGGGCAACGGCGCCGACGTGTGCATCGAGGCGGTGGGCAAGCCCGAGACGATGAAGCAGGGCTTCTTCGCCCGTGACCTCGCCGGCACGCTCGTGGTGGTGGGCGTCCCCGACCCGACCATGACGGTCGAGGTGCCGATGATCGAGTTCTTCGGACGGGGCGGCGCGCTGAAGCCGTCGTGGTACGGCGACTGCCTTCCCAGCCGCGACTTCCCCATGCTGATCGACCTGTACCTGGCCGGGCGCCTCGACCTCGACCGCTTCGTCTCCGAGACGATCACGCTCGACGAGGTGGAGGAGGCGTTCGCCCGAATGCAGCGAGGCGACGTGCTCAGGTCGGTTGTGCGCCTCTAGCTCGGTCGCGCTCGCTCGGCGGCAGGGTACCTGCCGCCGCCCTCCGGGGCGCTCGCCGCTCCCGCGCAATCCCGGCGCCAAGTCACCGGCTGGCAGGCCTTTCTTCCGGTCGTCAGACCGGCACCGGCGCGAGGCCCCACCACTGGCGGATGCGGTTGTACATGTTGAGCACCGACGTCGCGTAGGTCGTCGAGGTCGCCCAGTTGCCGTTCCCCATCTGGTTCCAGGTCGGGGCCTTGCCCTTGGGTGACACGAGGTCGAAGCGGGGGTCGACGCAGGGATGGGCGAGGTTCGACCGCGACACCCAGGGATCGGCGTAGGCCCGGAGGTGCTGGATCTGGGCCCGCACGCCGGTACGAGCGTCGGGGAACGACGCGCCAGCGGCGCCGCCGTCGGTGGCTCCGATACCGGCGAAGTTGTTCTGCCACGACTGCACCTGGCCGCCGTAGCGGAACCACCCCGTCTCGACGATCGACTGCGCGAAGGCGATGTCGCCCCGCACGTTCTCGTCGCCGCCTTCGTCGAGGAAGTACCCCACCAGGTCACCCAGCGGGACGCTCAGTTGCGGCGTCCCCGGCTTGTTGGCCTCGAACCAGGCGGCGATCTGCCACGCGTTCAGGTCCGAGGCACCCATCACCGGCGTCGACCCGGGCGGCGGGGACGGGGCGAAGCAGCCGGCGACCGTGACGAGTGCCAGCGCCGCCGCGGCCGTGCTGAGACGGTGACGAAGTCGCATGATCGCGTTCTTCGACCTCCTCCGAGGGTCGGTTGAGGCCGAATCGCTGACGCTAGCGGTTCGCGGCGACGTAGCTGTGGTAGACGGCGAGGAGCGCCGTCCTCTGCTCCTCGGTGAGGTCGGCGTCATCGCGGATCGCGGCCTCGGTCGAGCCGCCGTCCCCATCGCCGGGCGGATCGTCCTCGAGGAGCCCGGCCCGGGCGAGGAGCGTCTCGGCCGAGAGGTTGAGGGCCTGGGCGATCGCCTTCAGCACCCGCACCGAGGGCTCGTGCAGGCCGCGCTCGATCTGGCTGAGGTACGGGTTGGAGACGTGGGTGCGCGCGGCCAGGTCACGCAGGGAGAGATTGGCGAGGCGGCGCTGGCTGCGGATGAACTCGCCCAGCGCATCGAGGTGGGCCTGCCAGGGGTCGACCTTGGCCATCGTGGAGAAGGTAGTGCCCGGGGAGGGCGGGGGACCCTCCCCGGGCGATGCGGCCTCAGGCCGACTTGGTCTTCGGCTTCGCCGGGCTCTTGGCGGCGGGCCGGCTCGCCTCGACGAGTCCGATCGCGAAGTCACGCTGGTTGGCGAGCAGCTTCTCGGCGTAGTCGAAGTAGCGCCGGACGACCTCGCCCGGCTCGGGCAGCCAGTCGGAGAACGGCAGCTCCGGGGGCTCGGGGAGCCTCTCGCTCACGGTGCGGACCGCCTTGACGACGGCGTCCTGGCGGTTCTTGACCGCGTCGAGGACCTTCTCGGGGACTTCGGTGATCTGGGGCACTGGTTGCTCCTTCGGAGGGGATCCGTCCTGCGTACTATATTTCGCAGTCGCTCGGCATGTCAAGTGGAAGGGTAGGATCCCCGCATGGCCAGGATCGGTGTGGTGCTGGGCGCCGGCGGCGTGGTGGGCCACGCCTTCCACGCCGGCGTCCTCGCGGCCCTGGCCGAGGCGACCGGCTGGGACCCGCGGGAGTCCGAGATCATCGTGGGCACCTCGGCAGGGTCGGGGGTCGGCGCGTTGCTGCGAGCGGGCATCAGCGCGCCCGACCTGGCGGCCCGGGCGACCGGCGCGCCGCTGTCGCCCGACGGTGCGCGCATCGCCGCCCAGGCGGGAGGTGGCCCGCGCGCGATCCCGAGCCGGCCACCGCGCCGGGACCGCGGCCTGCCCCGCATGGCGTCGCCGGGCACGTTCGCGCGTGCCGCCCTCCCCTCGTTCCGGCCCGTGCGCCCCGGCGTCCTCGCCGCCGCCG
>JBOGFI010000189.1:0-4134 GCA_050743365.1 Acidimicrobiia bacterium
TCCTTGTGCTCATAGGAAGGGCAGACGTTAGAGCCCAGAGCGCTATTCCGGGTCGTCAGCCGGTGGTGGAGAGCTCCGCTCCCTCCTCGTACCACGAGAACGCGTACGACGGGTCGTCGAGGTCGCGTGCCAGCGTCGTCAGCTTCAGCGGCCGGAACGTGTCGCACATCACGGCCAGCTCCTCGGTGCGGGTCGCCCCGAGCGACTTCTCCACCAGCCCCGGCTGCGGGCCGTGCGGGAGGCCTGACGGGTGCAGTGTGATCGCCCCGATGTCGACGCCCTTGCGCGAGCCGAACTGGCCGTCGACGTAATAGATCATCTCCTCCGACTGCACGTTCGAGTGGTGGTACGGGATCGGCACCGCCATCGGGTCCCAGTCGAGCATCCGCGGGCAGAACGAGCAGATCACGAAGTTCGGGCCCTGGAACGTCTGGTGGGCGGGCGGCGGCTGGTGCAGGCGCCCCGCCTTGGGCTCGAAGTCGGCGATGTTGAACGTGTACGGGTAGACGTAGCCGTCCCAGCCGACGACGTCGAGCGGGTGGTAGTCGAGCACGTAGTCCTGGTAGCCGCCCCGCACGCGCACCTTCACCATGTGCTCGCCGCGGTCGCGGTGGGTGACGAGCTCCTCCGGCGGCTTGAAGTCGCGCTGGGAGAACGGCGCGTGCTCGAGCAGCTGGCCGTAGCGGTTGCGGTAGCGGTTCGGGGTCTCGATCTCGCCTGGCGTGTAGAAGGTCAGCCACCGCTGCGGGCTGTCGAACCGGAAGCGGTAGGTGATGCCGCGCGGGATCGCGACGTAGTCGTGCTTGCGGTACGGGAGCGTGCCGAAGATCGTCTCCACGACGCCCTCGCCCTCGTGGACGAAGATCACCTCGTCGCCCTCGCCGTCGCGGTAGAAGTAGTCCGCCTCGGCCTGCGGGATGCAGATGCCGATCTCGACGTCGTTGTTGAACTGCAGCACGCGGCGGCCGAGCACCGGGTCGCCCATCGGCTCCAGCCCCATCGTGTTCGTGAGCCGGTGCACATGGGTCTCCGGGACCCACTCGTCGAGCTCGATCGGCGTGAACTCGCCGACCTCCTTCACCCGGCACGGCGACCACAGGTGGTAGAGGATCGACTCGTTGCCGGAGAAGCCCTCGAAGCCGAGCACCTCCTCCACCAGCAACGGCGCCTGGCCGTTGCCGGCCGGCCCCTCGGGGTCGCGGAACTGGACGTGCCGCTTCTGCGGGATCCGGCCCAGGCTGTGATAGCGCATCAGAGGTTCCCCCTCAGCTCCTGCTCGCGCTCGATGGCCTCGAAGAGGGCCTTGAAGTTGCCCTCGCCGAAGCCCCGGGCGCCGTGGCGCTCGATGACCTCGTAGAACATGGTCGGGCGGTCGCCGATCGGCTTGGTGAAGATCTGCAGCATGTAGCCCTCGTCGTCGCGGTCGACCAGGATGCCGAGCCGCCGCAGGTCCTCCAGCGACTCCTCGATCTCCCCGATCCGCTCGGGCACCTCGTCGTAGTAGGTGCTCGGCACGGAGAGGAACTCGATCCCGCGCTCGCGCATCTCGGTGACGGTCTTGACGATGTCGCGCGTGGCGACCGCGATGTGCTGCGCGCCGGCGCCGCCGTAGAACTCCAGGTACTCGTCGATCTGGGACTTGCGCTTGCCCTCGGCCGGCTCGTTGATCGGGAACTTGACGCGGCCGTTGCCGTTCGTGACCACCTTGGACATCAGCGCGGAGTACTCCGTGGAGATCGCCTCGTCGGTGAAGTGCAGCATCTCCGTCATCCCGAAGACGTCCTCGTAGTACTTCACCCACGTCTCCATCGCGCCGAGCTCGACGTTGCCGACGATGTGGTCGATCGCGAGCAGGCCGACGTTCTCCGTCTGGGAGTCCCGCTTGACATAGCCGGGGAGGAATGCGCCCTTGTATTCCGAGCGGTCGACGAACGTGTGCAGCGTGTCGCCGTAGGTCTGGATCGTGGCGAGCCGGACGGTGCCGTGCTCGTCGCTCTCCTCGAACGGCTCGCGCACGCCCTTGGCGCCGCGCGATGTTGCCTCGCGGTAGGCGTGCTCGACGTCCGGCACGGAGAGGGCGATCACCTTCACGCCGTCGCCGTGCGCGGCGACATGGCGGCCGATCTCGTGGCCGGGCGTGAGGGCGCCGGTGAGCACGAGGCGGATCCGGCCCTGCTCGAGCACGTGCGACGTGCGGTCGCGCAGCTTGGTCTCGAGCCCGGCGTACGCGACCTCCCGGAAGCCGAGCGCGCGCGTGTAGAAGTAGGCCGACTGCAGGGCGTTGCCAACGTAGAGCTCGACGTGGTCGATGCCGTGCAGCGGCATGAAGTCGTCGGTGCCCTGGGCTCCCGGGGCGACGACGGGCTGGGTGCTCACGGACGGACCTCCAAACGAGTCGAAATAGGCTGGCTTCATGGTTGCGCTGTCGATCGCCGCGCTCAAGGGCGATCCATTGCGTCCCATGGCAGAATGACCCGTCGATGGACGACATCGACCGGCAGATCGTTGCGCTTCTTCGCCAGGGCGCGCGGCGGTCGTTCCAGAGCATCGGATTGCGCGTCTCGCTGTCGGCCCCGGCGGTCAAGCGCAGGGTCGACCGGCTCGAGGCCGAGGGCGTCATCCGCGGCTACACCGCGCAGGTGGATCCCGGCCGCTTCGGCTGGGGCACGCACGCCTTCGTGGCGCTCTACACCGAGGGCCGGATGGCCGCCGCGGAGGTCCGCGAGGCGGTCGAGCGCCACCCCGAGGTCGAGGCGGCGTACACCGTGGCGGGCGAGGCGAGCGCGGTGCTCCACGTTCGCGCGCGGGACACGTCTCATCTGGAGGAGGCGCTGGAGCGGCTCCGCGACCACCCGGGCGTCACGCGGACGCAGACGCAGATCGTGCTGTCGACGCTCTTCGAGCGCCCGTTCCAAGAGCCGCCGGGTGGGTGAGGAGGGACCAACCGCGGGCTTGTAAGGAGGCGGGTCGGGTGGCCGCGGCGGTCAGCGATCGGACCACCCGCGCGTTTCCCAGTGTCGACTGTCGAGTTTGTCGGGCTCAGGCCGACGAACTCGACACTCGGCAGTGAGCCGCGCGGTCTCGCGAGGCGGCGCGGCACCCCGCACCCTCCTCCCTCGGTGCCGCCGTTGACGTTCGCCGGGCCCGCCGCGCGGCTACGAAGGCCGCCGCGACGCCTCGATCCGCACCACGAGGAACACCGAGGCAACGATGATCGCGGCGCCCACGAGCGTGATCGGCGTGATCACCTCGTCGAGGATCAGCCACCCGAGCACGATCGCGACCACCGGGTTGACGTAGGCATAGGTCGACACCTTCGAGATCGGGGCGTTCTGGAGCAGCCACGCGTAGGCGGTGAAGGCCAGCCAGGAGCCGAACACGACCAGGTAGGCCAGCGCGACGATCGAGCGGGTGGAGAACGCACCCGGGTCCACCTCGGGCACCTCGCCGACCGCGAGCCCCGCGGCCAGGCACACCAGCCCGCCCAGCAGCATCTGCCAGCCGGTGGAGACCAGCAGGTCACCCGGCAGCCGCACGCGCGGCGACGCGAACGAGCCGCCCGCCCACATGACCGCGGCGAATACGCACGCGCCCAGGCCGAGCAGCGTCGCCTCCGCCGACTGCTCGCCCGGCTTGACCAGCAGCGCCACCCCCGCAAACCCGACGAGCACGGCGACGCTCGCGCGCGGGAGCGGATCGCCGGCCAGCCGGCGCATCACGATCACCCACAGCGGAACCGAGGCGATCAGCAGCGCCGCCACGGCGGACGGCACCTCCTGCTCGGCCACGGTCAGCACGGCGTTGGCGCCCATCAGCAGCGTCCCGACGAGCAGCGCACTGAGCAGCTGCGACCGCGTGAGCCGCACGGGCCGGCGCAGACCGAGCACGGCGATCATCACCGCGCCGGCGAGCGTGAAGCGGGCGCCCGCCCCGAGCAGGGGCGGCATGGTCTCGACCATCACGCGGATGGCGAGGTACGTGGACCCCCACACCAGGTAGACGATCCACAGCCCGGTCCACACACGCCAGGCGGGGGCGGCCGGGGTGACCGCCCCCGCCGCGGGTGAGGAGGGGGAGCTGGGGGGGAGGGAAGTGGTGCTCACGCCGCCCGGGCGCGGAAGGCCGGCCGCAGGC
>JBOGFI010000190.1:0-10048 GCA_050743365.1 Acidimicrobiia bacterium
CCTTCGGGACCGGGCTACCGCCACAGGCGGTAGTCTGGTGGTTGCCGCCGACGCGCACCGGCGCGCGGTTGACAACCAGGGGGTGCGTGGCTTCGATCCTGAGGATCGAGGTGGGTGTAGCGAGCCGACGTCCCCGGATCGTCGATAAAGAGCCGGGAACACTGATACACGCCGACGACAACGTCGCGCTCGCTGCCTAACTTCGGTTAGGTAGCGCGTCCGTTCCGGCCCAGCCGCTCGGTCGGATTGCGGGCGTCATCTCGAGCGGCTCACCGCCGGGACGGGCCCCGTGGCCCGGCGGGACATCTCAGCGAGGCTGGGGTCGCCGCAGGCCGCCGGCGAGCGGCGGCGACCCGAGACCAACTCGTCGGCTGCGCTCGGAGAAGCCCCACCGCGGACTCGGGAGACGCGGGTTCGACTCCCGCCACCTCCACTGCGGTTTCTGAGCCACGGCCGAGCTCGGTCGGTTCTCTTTCCGCGCCCAGGAGGCTGCGTGCTCGCCATCTCCACCAGCGACTTCCTGTGGTTCGTCGACCAGGCGCTCGACGAGATGGTCAGCATCGTGCGCGAGCTCGGTGATGACATGGCGAGTACGCGCCCGGACCTGCCCGGCGCCAACTCGCCCTACGCGATCCTCACCCACTGCCTGGGGGTGATGGAGTTCTGGGGCGGCTACATGGTCGCCGGCCGTCCGGTCGAGCGCGACCGCGACGCCGAGTTCCGAGCCGAAGGACCCGTGGCCGAGCTCGTCGAACGAGCAGCCGAGGCTCGCCGCCGGCTCGAGGCCGACGTGGCCGCGGCCGACCCGGTGGCGGCCCCCCGGCACGATCCTGTGCTCCCCGAGGATGCGGACACACCCATCGGAAGGACGCAAGGAGGGGTGCTCATCCACATCTTCAGGGAGCTCACGCAACACCTCGGCCAGATGCAGCTCACCCGTGATGTCCTCCTCCGTGGCTCGGCCGCGCCACGCTGAACTCCCTGTCAGCGCCGTTCAGCGGCCGTTCAGCGCCTGTTCCGGATCATGGGTCTCACCACGCGGAATGACAGCCGTGTGATCCGAGGAAGGTGCAGTGATGACCGAGCACAGGCAGCACCCGTCCCGAGCCGAAGCGTGGGCGCGGCGGGCGTGGATCTCCGTCGCCGTCGTCGCCGGCGTGGCGGTGTTGGTCGCCGGCTGCGGAGACGATGGCGGGACCAGTAGCGCTGACACACCGTCGAAGAAGACGTCGTCGTTCGATCTCCCGCAGGGAGACGAGCCCGTCCAGCTCGATCCGGCGGACTACACGACGAAGATCGACAATCCGTACTGGCCGATGGCTCCCGGGACCCGGTGGACCTATCGCGAGGTCGACGAGGAGGGCAACGAGCTCCAGGTCGTGGTCGTCGTGACCACCGAGACGAAGAAGATCGCCAACGGCGTCACCGCCCGTGTCGTGCGTGACACCGTGACGCAGGACGGCCAGCTCATCGAGGACACTTTCGACTGGTACGCCCAGGACAAGCTAGGCAACGTCTGGTACCTCGGCGAGGACACCGCCGAGTTCGAGAACGGCGAGCTGACGACGAAGAGTGGCTCGTTCGAGGCCGGCGTCGACGGCGCCCTGCCTGGCGTCATCATGCCCGCCGATCCCCAGCCGGGCATGAAGTTCCGCCAGGAGTACTACAAGGGCGAAGCGGAGGACAACGGCGAGATCCTGAGCACAAATGAGATGGCCGAAGTCCCCTTCGGCCAGTTCAAGCAGATGCTGCTGACCAAGGACACCATCACGATCGAGCCCGACGTGCTCGAGTACAAGCTCTACGCCAAGGGCGTCGGCCCGGTGCTCGTGCTGGGCGTCTCGGGCGGCGGCGGCCGGGAGGAGCTGATCCAGGTCGACGAGGCCCCGAGCACTGCCGGCACGGGACCTCTCGGGTCTCCCAACCCGTAGCGGCGCGCACCGGCGCGAACCTACGCGGGCGCGTCCTCGAGCGGTCGTCGCCGCTCGAAAACGAAATCGGCGCAGCTCCCGACCCGTGTGAGCCTCACGGCATCGGGCTCTGGGGCCGGCTCCGTGTCGCGGTCGACGATGACGTCCCACGCGAGCTCTCCGGCGGGCTCCATTCGGGCGCGCGCGTCGACGCCCTTTACCAGCGCGTCGAGCGGACGGACGTCACCGGCGGCGAGCAGCGCGAACCACGAGGCATGGTCGTCCTCGGTGAGAGCCGGGCAATCGGCTCCGACGGAGATGCGAGCGCGGCGCTCGTCGAGGACCTCGATGGCTACCGGGGCGTAGTCGGGCGGGAGGGCCGGGTGCGCCTGCACCACGCGCACTACCGCATCGAGGCCGTCGGACAGCCCCAGCGCGGCGCGCAGCCGCTCGGACGACACCCAGTTGGCGCCGATCCACTGCTCTGCTGCCAGGTCGCGAGCAGCGTCGACACCGTGGCGGTCGGCAATCGCCAGCCACATCGCGCGCATCAACAGGTGACTCTGGATCGCGAGCTCGGTGAGGACCTGCACGAGCGCCCGGTGCCCGAGCGCTTCGAGCTGGAACTCGGGGTCGAACTCCCCGGAGTAGTCGGGCTCCCCGCCGGACTCTCCGGCCTCGGGAATCGCCGTGCGGAGGTTCGCCAGCCGCGACCGCCGAACCCGTCGCGTGAGCTCCGCTTCGGTGATGGGCTCCACCGCCGGGTCGATCGTCACCGTCCAGTAGCAGTGCGGGACACGCCCGGAGGGACTGCGCGGCGGTCGGTGCACGGGACGGATCCTGGCCCGTGGGTTGGTCGCCACCGCGGTCGCGTCGAACGTCGGGTCCTCGATGTGGTGGCACATCGACAACACCAGCTCGTCGCCCAGGGGCTCGACGTCGAGGAGCGCGCCGCAGGAGTTCAGCCAGAACTCACCGTGCTGCGCGTCGACGAGCCGGTAGCCGACGTCCATGTACTGATGGGCGAAGCCGACGTCGAGCTGGAGACCCTTGAAGATCGTCGCCATGTCGTCGCCGACGAAGCCGAGTGCGCGCTGCATGCGTTGCGTGTAGACCGGGCTCGCGCCCATCCACTCGAGGATCGCGATCTGCTCCCACTCGTCGGACCCGTGGCGAAGGTGCACATGGGCGAGCCCGGCACGGGTAAGCAAGAACGCGAACAGCATGTACTCCCGCCCGAGATCGGCGAGCGACTGTCGCGACAGGTGACCCAGGTCGAACGCGGGGTCGAAGGCGGTGGTGCCCGGCCTCAACGGGCTGCCTTGGCGCTCGCGCCGGTCATTGCACGCCACGCGGCGACGTCGGTCTCGTCGGCGGGTCGACCCACGTGCGTCACCGTGTCGACGTCGGCGGCCTCGGCGCGCAGCGCCGCCACGGTGCACCGCTCGCGTGGTCGGCTTGCGAACGGGTCGAAGCGGTAGTGACGCATGGCGTTCTCGTGGGTGATCTTCGCGACGAGCTCGTCGGCGACGTCCTCGAACAGCTCGGCGAGCCGCTCGGGCGCGTTCGGCCACGTGCTGTCGGAGTGCGGGTAATCCGACTCCCAGCACACGTTGTCGACGTTGAACTCGTCGAGGAGCCTGAGACCCACGCGGTCGTTGATGAAGCAGCACAGGATCCGCTCGCGGAACAGCTCGCTCGGACGCAGCCCCTGCGGCAGTCGATGGCCCATCCACGCGTTGTGCCGGTCGAGGGTGTGCTCCCCACGCTGGAGGAAGTAGGGGATCCATCCGATGTCGCCCTCGCTGAGGGAGAAGCGCAGCGCGGGGAACCGGTGCCAGAAGTCGGCCCACAGCAGGTCGCCGAAGGTGTAGATCGACATCGCCGACGACAGGTTCATCGGCACCGGGGCGGGGGCGTCGGGGGCCGTCGACGCCGCCTTCGACGACGACCCGACGTGACAGCACAGGACCGTGCCCTCGTCGCAGCACGCGGCGAACAGCGGATCCCACGCGTCGGTGTGGATGCTCGGCATCCCGAGCCCGGCCGGGTTCTCGGAGAAGGTGACGGCGTGACACCCCTTCGCCGCCAGCCGACGGACCTCCTGGGCCGCCTCCTCCGGGTCGAACAGCGGCAGGATCCCGCAGGGGATGAACCGCTCGGGGTGCGCGCCACACCACTCGTCGACGTGCCAGTCGTTGTACGCCCGGATCATCACGAGGTTGACGTCGCGGTCGGGCCCGAGGTGCAGCACCTGACCCGCGAACCCGGTCCAGTTCGGGAAGTTGAGGCCGGCGAGCTGTCCGCCTGCGGACATGTCGCGAACGCGCTCGTGCACGTCGTAGCAGCCGGGACGCATGTCCTCGTAACGCGAGGGGTTCACGTTGAACATCTCGGGCGGCTTGCCCGCGACCGCGTTCAGCCCGAGGTTCCGGCCCCGGATGTCGCCGTAGTACCACTGCTGCGAGCCGTCGGGCTCGTCCACGACCCGGGGCATGTGATCGCGATACCGGTCCGGCACGTGCGCGTCGAACATGTCGGCCGGCTCGCAGATGTGGTCGTCGACCGAGATCAGGACGAGATCGTCGGCGCGCACCATCGCATCCTCCGAATCGCGGGCTGCCCGGCGCGTTCACCCGCGCCTCGAAGGTAGCGCACGGTCACCGTCGCCTCTCCCGGTCGAGCGTCGACGGGCCGACGTGCGCGGCCAGCCAGTCGTTCAGCGGCTCGGCATCCTGCAGGAACCCGACGACGCGGTCCTTCGCCTTGCGCGTGCCGAGCCACGCGCCCACCGGCCACCGCTTCCAGGCGATCAGGCCCTTGTGGCGCAGAAGCTCGACCCGGGGGTGGTCCTTGGGATAGCCCCTGGGAGCCGTCTTCAGCACGTCGTGCGCGGTGACCTCGATGCCGGAGCTGCGGAGGGTGTCCACGATCCCGACGAGCTTCTTCCCACTGCGCTCGTCGGCGACCGCCCGGCGGAACCGGTCGAGCTGGTCGGGGGCCGGCATGTACATCCCGGAGCCGGCTCCCAGGCCGTCGGCCGAGAGCTGGATGTAGCCCCCCTCGGCGAGGCTGGCGGCGATGGCGGTCTTGTAGGGCGACTTGTCCCTGCTGAAGCGGACGTCGCGGTACGGGCGGAAAACCTTGCCCTCCCCGAACTCGGGACCGAGCTCGGCGAGCAGCTCGTCCATCGGGTCCCGGACCTGCTCGTCGTAGACCGCCTTGTGCTCGTACCAGTAGGTCCTGGAGTTGTCGGCCTCCAGGCCCTCGAAGAACTCGATCGCCTCTGCCGGCCACCCACGGAACACCATCGGCGGCGAGGCTAGCCAGAGCGTCGAGCGGTCGGCGCCTGCCCGAGGCGCGCGCCATCATCATGCCCGTGCCAGACCTCAAGGGGCGGCTGCTCGTCGCCGCGCCCGGCCTGTTCGACGCCAACTTCGACCGCACGGTCGTGTTGCTCGTCGAGCACACCGACGAGGGCGCCCTCGGCGTGATCCTCAACCGCCCGAGCGACACCACGCTGAGCGAGGCACTCCCCGACTGGGGGCCTCTCGCCGCGTCGCCGCCGGTGGTCTTCGAGGGCGGCCCGGTGGTGCCGGGCGGCGCGATCGCGCTCGGTCGCGTCCGCGGCGGCGACGACGACGTCGACGGCTGGACGCCGGTACTCGGGCGGGTCGGCCTGGTCGACCTCGGTCGCGAGGCCGCGCTGATGAGCGCGGATCTCGAGGCGGTCCGCGTCTTCGTCGGCCACGCCGGCTGGGGCCCGGGCCAGCTCGAGGCCGAGGTCGCCGCCGGCGGCTGGTTCGTCGTCGACGCCGACCCCCTCGACCCGCTGCACGCCCAGCCCGACCGGCTCTGGAACACCGTGCTCGGCCGTCAGCGGGGGCGGATGGCGTGGTTCGCCAACTGCCCGCCCGACCCGTCTACGAACTGAGGCACCCGGTGCAACATCTCGTGGTTGATGGCATGAACGTGATCGGCTCCCGGCCCGACGGCTGGTGGCGGGACCGCGACGGGGCCGCCCGGCGCCTGCTGGAGCAGCTCCAGCGCCTCGGCGCCGCCACCGGCGAGGAGCTCACGCTCGTGCTCG
Organism: Acidimicrobiia bacterium; assembly: GCA_050743365.1. Lineage (GTDB taxonomy): Bacteria > Actinomycetota > Acidimicrobiia > IMCC26256 > JACDBD01 > JBOGFI01. The sequence continues at coordinate 6,001 of JBOGFI010000190.1, forward strand.
ACGGCCGCCCGCTGCCCGACCTGCCCGAAGGGGCGCACGGCGGGGTCGAGGTGCTCTACGCGCGCCGGCCCGGGCGTGACGCAGGCGACGACCGCGTCGTCGAGGCGGTCGCCGCCGCGCCCGACCCGGGTGCCGTGTGCGTGATCACGTCGGACCGAGCCCTGGCCGGGCGAGCCCGCGCGTTGGGCGCCGACGTGATCGGCGCGGGGAGCCTGCTCCGACGTCTCGACTCCCCTCGCTGACCGAGCTCAGCGCACGTGGTGCGACTCGTACACGAAGGTACGCGGGCCGACCGCGACCCGCGATCGCGGCGCGAGGGTCACGGACTGCCGGGCGGGGACCTGTGACCAACCCGCTCGCCCCGGTGGAAGCACGAACGTCCCGTTGACCGAGCCCCGGTCGGTAAGCGCGACGTCCCAACCGACGAGCCGGAGGTCGGCGTGGATCCGCGAGACCGACCGGTCGGGGCTGGCCACCAAGAGCGGCCGGGCCCGCCCGGTGGCCACCGCGGTGTCGAGCTCCGGCTCCCGTCCGATGACGTAGTCGGCGTCGAGCGTGAATGCGGTGCCGTCGTCGATGATGAGGATCCCCAGCGGGGGACGTGGGCCCTTGACCACCGCCGGTGTCCGCTGGCCCATGTCGATCCCGCACACGGCGCAGTAGCGCACATAGGGGTGGTTGAAGTGGTCCCGCACGCAGCGGACGCCGTCGACGAGCGGGGCCCCGGGCACAGAGTCGGGGGGCGCCTCCTCCACCGACGGGAGGCCGAGCCGGTCGGCGGTGGCGCGGTCGGCAACGGGCAGCGGGGCGCGACCCTCCGCCTCGCTGACCTCGCCCAGGTGCACGACCTCGAACGCCGCCGGTGGCGGGGGCGGTTCGTCACGACTGACCGGCGGTGGCACGGCCACCGCCACCGACACCGCCGACGGCGGCCGGGACGTGCCGCGCACGGCGCCCTGCTCGCGTGTCTCGTCTTCCCCCGCCACCTCCTCGGGCGCTCCGGCAGGGCCCCAGTCGAGGACGGCGCCGCCGCCGGCGACCACGCCGTCGCGCAGGTCGTCGAGCGGGTGAGGCTCCGGGTCCGAGACGGGCTCGACGCCGACGGCGAGGGCGCCCGCGCCCCACGGGACGACACGATCGAGCCACGTCGTCGTGTCACGGCCCGACAGGGTGTGCCGACCGTCGCCCTCGAGCCAGGTCAGCTCCATGCCCGCGGTGAGGAGCACCGCGACGCCTTCGTGTCCGGGCGCCAGGGCCGCGAACGGCGGCACGTCGGCGGCGGCGCGCTCGATGATCGTGCCGATCAGGCGGCGGGCGAGCACGTCGCCGGGCGCCGGGTCGTCCTCCCCGCACACGGCACGCACCACCGACAGCAGCGCGGCGCCCACCTCGGCCTGCTGCGGATCGCGGGCGTCGACGACCAGGACCCCGTTGCCGGCCCGCGCGACGCGCGCCGACCCCGCGGTGGCGCTGAGCCGGAAGCGCCGGCCGGGGGTGGTCACGATCGCGGCGGCCTCATATCACTCGGCCGCCACGGTACCGCCACCGGATGAAGACCACCCTGATGGGGCCGTTGACGAACAGCCACAGCACGATCCAGGTGGTCGTGAAATGGACGAGGAAGGCGGTGCCGGGGACGTTGATGCCGAAGGCCACGACGAGCAACCACACGAGGACGCCCTCGTTGATCCCGTTGAGCAGGCCGAAGAGGGTCGGCCAGTCCTTCTCCCACCGGAACTGCTGGAGACCGTGGTACACGAGCTCCCAGCCGATCCCGGCCACCAACACGATGAGAAGGATCCGGAAGGTCATGGCGTAGCCGGTCGAGACCCGGTTCACGCCCGGGAGGAAGGGAGTGACGATCAGCGTCCACAGCGAGCCGACCGTCGCGACGACGAAGACCCGGGTCTGGATGCGTCCGATGAGCGTGGGAGTCAAGGGCGACCTCTTCTCAGTCGGGCGGGCGGTTGCGCACCCAACGCCACCACTGCGAGACCGAACGGCCCAAGCCGATGCGGGGGCAGAAGCGGTGGCGGGCGAGGTCGTCGGCAATCGCCAGGGCGGCGTACTGGAGGCCGAGGAACGAGTCGACCCCGGCGTAATACCCGCCCAGGGTGATCGACCCCGACGCGTACATCCGGCCCGGGAGGCTCGCCGTTCCCCGGACCTCGAACGTTCGCTCGACATCGAGACGCCCGAGCGGGTTCTGGCCCGCGCCGCAGTGGTCAAGGAGATCGGCGAGGAGCCGGTGATCGCGCAACGTTCCCTCCAGGCCGGTGGCGTCGACGATGTAGTCGGCCGGGACCTCCAGCATCGACCCGTCCTTCGCGTGTAAGCGGGTGACGAGCTTCCGGTCGAGCCCGGGCACGACCTCATCGACCTCACCCTGGTACGCGTAGTACGAGCCGTTCGCTTGGGCACGTGCCAGCTGCTCCTGCCACAGCTTCCGCTTCGGGGTGTTGGTGCCGCCCATGATCCCGAGGAGGTCCGCTCGGTCCTTCCCCTCCAGGTTCTCGAGCCGCTCCTTGAGCTGCCCGCCCCACGCGGCCTTGGGCCAGTTGAACCCCTGGTAGGCGAAGCCGTCGCCGCCCTGGCGTCGCATGAAGATCGACGGGCCGTGCGGAGCACCGATGTAGGTGCGGAACAGATGGAGGATCGTGGTGCGGGCACCGTTGTGCTCGATGTCCTCGATCAGCCGCTGAAGGATCCGCGACGACACGATTCCGCCGCCGCGGACGACGACGACGCCGGGTCGCCGGATGAGGTCCTCGTAGACGTGGTCGTGAGGCTCGTAGGCGTTCACCACTCGGCTGTAGTCGCCGTGCCTCTGCCGGTACTCCTGGAGGTCGGGGAGGAACCGCAGGCCCGGGTAGCCGACGGCGATGTGCACGTAGGACGAGCGGAACGCCACCCTGCGGGTGGTCGACGAGCCCTCGGGCGGCGTGAGGATCGAGAAGTACCCGCCGCCGTAGCGACGACGCACCATCCGGACCACGCCCTTCGCCAGCATGCTGTCCCAGGCGATGCGGGGTGACTCTCGCTCCACCGACCGGTACACCTCGCCGGCGCGGGGCGTGTAGAAGTCGGTCAGAACGGGTTCGGTCCCCACCTGGAACAGCGGCGCCGCGAACTCTCGAGGCCTTTTCGCAGCGAACGCCTCACGTAGCGCGTAGCTCGGCCAGCCCCAGATGTTGTCGAGCACTGATGCCGAGTCAGAGCGGAGGCGCTCGTGATCGGGAATCTGCGAGACGCGCGCCAGATAGCTGTACGTCTGGTGGGGATAGTCGATGTCGGTGAGCACGCGGATCTGCGCCGTGGATAGGCCGGCGATGCGCAGCGTGTCCACGAGCGTGAACGAGCCCAGCCCGCCGCCGATCGTCACCAGCGGGGTGTCATGGACGGGGATCCCCGTGTCCTCCAGCATGGTGTCGGACCAGACGCTGGCGTCCACGAGCTCATCGGTCAGGTCGCCGCGTACGTCGGACACCCTCCCATCCTCGCTGTCAGTGGCTCGCCCGGTCCGGCTCGCTCGGGTTCACGGGCGCCGTGGCTGGCTGAGCACGAGCACGCCGCCGACGACCGCGGCGGCTCCGCCGAGGACGGTGAGCAGGGGCGCGAACCCCATGAAGTCGAAGAGCGCGACATCGAAGTCGCTCGCCAGGCCGTTGACCTGGAACATGAAGAGCAACGCGATCACGACCGCGATCCCGCCGCCGACAACGGCCAGCCACGGCACCTGGCGGGCGAGCGCGCCGGCGACCACGAGCGCCGCGCACAGGAGCACCAGGATGCCGGTGTTCAAGCCCGCGTCGTCGGTGATCTGGTTGTCGATCAGGAGCTTGGCCGGCACCAGGTACGCGCTCCCGCTGTCGCCGCCCTCGACCTCGAACCAGTTGAGCCAGCCCGAGAGCAAGACGAGTCCCGCCCCCACCAGCGCGACGATCTGACCGTGCCCCAGTGCCAGACCGGACCTTTGGGCGCGCGCGGCCGGCGGCACCCAGCCGGTAGGCGGGGCACCCGGCGGCGGCGTGGGCGCACCGGGCGGCGG
>JBOGFI010000191.1:0-9732 GCA_050743365.1 Acidimicrobiia bacterium
GGACTGTTCCGCCTGCCGCCCGCGCCCAACGGCGAGCCCGCCAACGCTCAGCCCCCGCCGCCGCCCGCCCCGGCCAAGCCCAGGCCCCAGCCCAGGGCGGCGGCCTCCGGGAGCCGGTCGAACCGGGGCCGCAAGCGGCGGAACAACAAGAAGCGGAAGCGGTAGATGGAATGGGTGGAGACAACGGGCCGGACCCTGGCCGAGGCGGTTGAGGCCGCGCTCGACCAGCTGGGAGTGGCCGAGGACGACCTCGAGTACCAGGTGCTCGACGAGCCCCGAGCCGGGCTGCTCGGACGCCTGGGGGGCAGGGAGGCGCGCATCCGCGCCCGGGTGAAGCCGATCTCGCGCGAGAAGCCGGGCGCTCGGCGTCGACCGGACCGCCGTCCGCGGGCGCGATCAGGGGAAAGCCGGGCGCCGGCAGGGCGGGCGCCCCGGCCCGAGACCGGCGGTGACCAGGCGCCGGCGCCATCCTCAACCAGCCGGGGAGACGGCGACGATCGGAGCGGCCCGGCGAGGCGACGCCGCCGGGGGCGCTCGCCGACACCGGCAGCCGAGGCCGCGAGGAGCGAGGGAGCGAACGTGGAAGAGCAGGCGGACGTGCCGATCGAGGAGCAGGCCGAGGCGGCGGAGAGCTTCACCCGCGGTCTGGTCGAGGCCTTCGGGGCGCCGGCGCGGGTGGAGACCCGCATCGAGGACGAGGATACGGTGGTCATCGAGATCGGCGGCGACGGCCTCGGGCTTCTGGTGGGCCCCCGTGGCGCCACCCTCGGCGCCATCGAGGAGCTCGTCCGGACCGTCGTCCAGCGCCAGACCGGCGGCCACGGAGCGCGGATCAACATCGATGTCGGCGGGTACCGGGCGAGGCGGCGCGAGGCACTGTCGGAGTTCAGCCGCCGCCTCGCCGAGAAGGTGCTCGAGAGCGGGCGGGAGCAGGCGCTGGAGCCGATGTCGGCGGCGGACCGCAAGGTGGTCCACGACGCGGTGGCAGAGATCGACGGCGTGACCACCGGCTCGGAGGGCGAGGATCCTCGCCGCCGGGTCATCATCCGGCGGGCGTAGTCGGCGGAGCCATGCCGGTGGGCGGCTCCGACGCCCGCGCCGAGCTGATCCGGGTCCTGGAACGCGCACGCGAGCGCAGCTTCCTGGGCCCGGGGCCCGTGACCGACCACGTCGCGCTCGCCGCCGACCTGGCGGAGTGCATCGGGCGCTTCTCGGGATCATTCCTCGACCTGGGGTCGGGCGGCGGGGTGCCGGGCCTGGTGCTCGCTCTCGAATGGCCTGACGCCCGGGGCACACTGCTGGAGTCGCGGCAACGCGGTTGCGCCTTTTTGCGCCGGGCGTGCCGCGAGCTCGGGCTCGAGCGGCGCACGAGGGTCGAATGCGGGCGCGCCGAGGAGCTCGCGCGCGACCCCCGGCTTCGGGGAGCCTTCGAGCTGGTCACGGCCCGCTCGTTCGGGCCCCCGGCGGTGACGGCCGAGTGTGGGGTGGGCTTCCTGTGCCCGGGCGGACGGCTGGTGGTGACCGAGCCGCCCGCCGCCGGCGCCGAGGGCGCCGGTCGGTGGCCGCGAGAGGGGCTCGACGCCCTCGGGCTCGCGGGCCCGCAGCGATATGCGGCCGGGGGCGTGAGCGCCGCGGTCCTGACGCTGGCGGCGACGGCCGACGATCGCTGGCCCCGGCGGACCGGCATCGTGGCCAAGCGCCCGCTCTGGCGTTGAGGTGCGGGCCGAGAGCCGGAAAGCTGAGAGCAACCGGATTGTTCGACGTGGAACATCGGGGTCGCGCCCGCCGCCGACCCCTGCGGTCAGCCATGGACGGCACCGGGCCCGATCCATGACGGTCAGACGCTATTGCTCGCCCTTACAAGCCAACTGTTGCCTTTTCAGGCCATCTCGCGCACCACGCCTGATGTTCAACGTGAAACAGTGATCGTCGGTGCACTCCTTGACCCCGGCGCGCCCTTGGACGAACATGGGGCCGTCCGCCCCAGAGGGGAAGCCGAGCGGGGAGCAGGGACGAGCCGCATGGCGCGCGCTGACAACGAGCTCAGGGGACGGGGCTGGCGCGCCGCGCTTCGTCGCCGGGGCGGCGCGGCCGCGGATGACGGGCGGGAGCCCGAAGCCGACGAGGATGCCCGCGAGGACCCTGAACCGGAGGTCGAGATCGAGGAGGAGGCAGGGGTCGGCACCGGCGGCGGGCGGTCGGCACCGGCAGCGACGTTCGCTCCGCCCCTCCTGGCCGGGGCGGACGGCCCCGCCCGCCAGATCCTGGAACGAGCCGATCAGGACCCGGGTCCGCTCGAGTTGCCGCGCGTGCTCGCCATCGCCAACCAGAAGGGCGGGGTCGGCAAGACCACCACCGCCGTCAACCTGGGGTCGGCGCTGGCGGAGCTGGGCTACCGGGTGCTGGTGGTCGACCTCGACCCCCAGGGCAACGCCACCACCGGGCTCGGGGTGAACCCCCGCGACCTGCAGTCCTCCCTGTACGACGTCATCATGCACGACGCGCCCATCGAGGACTGCGTGGAGCCGACGAGCCTGAAGAACCTCTTCGTCGCGCCGGCCACCATCGACCTGGCCGGTGCCGAGATCGAGCTGGTGCCGGCGATGAGCCGCGAGCTCAAGCTCCGTAAGGCGATCGACGCCATCCGCCCCGACTACGACCTCGTGCTCATCGACTGTCCGCCGTCGCTCGGGCTCCTCACCGTCAACGGCCTGGCCGCCGCCGACGACGTCGTCGTCCCGATCCAGTGCGAGTACTACGCCCTCGAGGGCCTGGGCCAGCTACTCCGCAACGTTGGCCTGGTGCGGTCGAACCTCAACCCCGGCCTCGACGTGCGCGGGATCGTGCTCACCATGTACAACGCTCGAACGAGGCTCGCCGACCAGGTCGCGGCGGAGGTACGGGCGCACTTCGGCCCCAAGGTCTACGAGACCGTGGTGCCGCGTACGGTGCGCCTCTCGGAGGCGCCGTCCTTCGGGCAGCCGATCATCGTGTTCGACTCGAACTCGCGAGGGGCCAAGGCCTATCGCGACCTGGCGAAAGAGGTGAGCCGTGGCGCGACGCGGCGGTCTGGGTAAGGGTCTGGGCGCGCTCATCCCGCCGGGCGGCGGGGAGACGCACCTGGCCGCTGCCGGCAGCGGGATCCAGGAGCTCCCGATTGCTGCTATTCGGCCGAATCCGTACCAACCCCGCGAGCAGTTCGACGAGGAGACGCTCAGCCGGCTGGCCGACTCCATCCGCGAGGTCGGGCTACTCCAGCCCGTGCTGGTGCGGCCCGCCGACGACGGCTACGAGCTCATCGCCGGAGAGCGCCGGTGGCGGGCGGCCCGCCGGGCCGGCATGCAGTCCATCCCCGCGCTGGTGCGCGCCACCGACGAGGCGTCGACGCTCGAGCACGCACTGGTCGAGAATCTCCAGCGCGAGGGCCTGAACGCGCTGGAGGAGGCCGCCGCCTACCAGCAGCTGATCGAGGACTTCGACCTCACCCACGAGCAGGTCGCGGCGCGAGTAGGGCGCAGCCGGGCCACGATCACCAACACCCTCCGGCTGCTCCAGCTCCCCCCGGCGATCCAGCGGCTGCTGCGCGAGGGCCAGCTCAGCATGGGCCACGCCCGCGCTCTCCTCAGCACACCCGACCGGGCGTTCCAGGAGCACCTGGCGAAGCGCGCGGTCAGCGAAGGCCTGTCGGTGCGGGCGGTCGAGGACGCCATCCGCCACCACGGCGAGGAGGGTGGGTCGTCGGTCCCGCGGCCGGCCAGCGCCACCCGCCTCCGCCCGCCCGGCCTGCTCGAGCTCGAGGAGCTGCTCGGGGACCACCTCGAGACGAGGGTGCGGGTCACGATGGGGGCAAAGCGGGGACGGCTCACGATCGAGTTCTCCGACCTCGAGGACCTGGAGCGGATCTACCGCCTCATGACCGAGGCCGCGTCCTCGGTCGCTTCCGCCGACACCGGCTGAGGCGGGGAGCGCGACCTAGGGCGTTGGCGTGTCGTCGGGCAGCGGCTCCTCGACGCCGCGGCGCACGCCGCGGACCATGGCGCGGCCGACGTCGCCGGCGTGGGCCACCAGGCGCCGCATCCCCGGCACGTCACCCCGCTCGACGATCTCGCAGACGACGGCCGCCATCCGGGTCTCGCGCAGCAGTCCGTACGCCTTCCCGACCGGGCCGGCGGCGCACGGCAGCCGGCTGGAAAGTTCTTCCTGTACGGCGCTCGCGACCCGGAAGCCGGCCTCGGACCGGAACGATCCCGACTCGAAGTAGGTGCACCGGCACGCTGCCTCCGGGCCGGGGCGGATCGCGAGCACGAGGTCGGCCTCGAAGCGGTTGGCGGCTTGCGCCACGGCGGAGTCGTCGGCGCCCGAGGCGTCGCGCACCGCGTCGGCTCCCACCTCGAGCAGACCGCGGGTCACGGCATCGCCGAGCGCGTCGAGGCCCGGCGCGGCCGCGACGTACAGGCGCCGGCCGCCGAGACGGCGCGAGCCGCGCCGCAGGGTCTCGCGCTCCCGCACGCTGGCGACCGAGCCCGCCGCGAGCGATCCGACACGATCCAGCGCGGCGACCGTCGTCGAGCCGCAGATCCCGTCGGGCGCGAGCCCGGTGTTGCGCTGGAACTCGCCCATGGCCGTCGCGGTCTGCTCACCGAGGATGCCGTCCTCGCGGCCGGCGTCGAAGCCGAGGGCGTTGAGGCGACGCTGGAGCTCGGCGACGTCGTCGCCGCGCAGCATCGGCCGCCGGAGGTAGAGCATGCGGTCACCGAGCGAGTACCCGCTCTCGACCAGCGCGGCCCAGGTCCGCCGCCCGCAGACGCCGTCGGCGGCCAGCCCCCGTGCCTCCTGGAACGCCCGGAGCGCGGAGTCGGTCACGTCGCCGAAGGCGCCGGGCTCGTCGCCGGACACGTCGTAGCCGAGCGCCCCGAGGCGAAGCTGCAGGTCCCGTACTGCCTCGCCGCTGGCGCCGCGCAGCAGGTTGGCCGGCACCGTCAGCCGGTGATCACCGACCGCGCCGCTGCGAGCCGGCGTCCGTAGCGGGTCATGTCAGGCGATGAACTCAGCGAGGTCCTGGAGGAGCTGCCCCTTGCCCTTGGCGCCCACGAGACGCTTCACCGGCTCTCCGCCGTTGAACACGAGCAGCGTCGGGATGCTCATCACGTCGAAGCGGCGCGCGGTATCGGGGTTGTCGTCGACGTTGAGCTTGGCGATGGAGATCTTGCCGCGATGCTCGGTGGCGATCTCCTGCAGCGTCGGGGCGATCATCTTGCACGGGCCGCACCACTCTGCCCAGAAGTCGACCAGCACCGGTGTGTCGGCGCCGACGACGGCCTCGTCGAAGGTCGCGTCCGAGACGGTGATGATGTCTTCGCCCACGGGGGGTCCTTTCGGGGAGAGCTCGATGATTGTAGCGACGCGTTCCAACCGGGCCCCGGCTTGGCTTATGCCCGACTCTCGTGGGCACGGGCCTCCAACCAGCGCTCGGCCTCCATCGCGGCCATGCAGCCGGTGCCGGCAGCCGTCACCGCCTGGCGAAAGACGTGGTCGGCCACGTCGCCGCCGGCGAACACGCCCTCCACCGACGTGCGGGTGGAGCCCGGGTGGGGAAGGACGAGGTAGCCGTTGGCGTCCATCTCCAGCTGGCCCTCGAACAGCTTGGTGTTGGGGTCGTGACCGATGGCGACGAACAGGCCCTGGACGTCGAGCTCGTCCACCTCTCCCGTGACGGTGTCGCGCAGCTCGAGTGCGTCGACCTGACCGTTGCCGACCACGCCCTCTACCACCGAGTTCCAGCGGAAGTCGATCTTGGGGTTCGCGAACGCGCGCTCCTGCATGATCTTCGACGCCCGCAGCTCGTCCCGCCGGTGGATGACGGTGACGTTCGTCGCGAACTTCGTGAGGAAGACGGCCTCTTCAATGGCGGAATCGCCGCCCCCGACCACCGCGATCGGCTTCTCGCGGAAGAAGAACCCGTCGCAGGTCGCGCAGGTCGATACACCGTGGCCGATCAGTCGCTGCTCGGACTCCAGCCCGAGCATGCGCGCGGTCGCGCCGGTCGACACGATCAGCGCACGTGAGCGGTACTCGTCGTCGCCCACCCACGTGCCGAAGGGCGAGGCCGTGAGGTCGACCCGGTCGGCGTCGGCGGTCACGTACTCCGCCCCGAAGCGCGCTGCCTGCTCCCTGAACTTCGCCATGAGCTCGGGGCCGAGGACCCCGTCGGGGAAGCCCGGGTAGTTCTCGACGTCGGCTGTGAGCATGAGCTGGCCGCCGGCGCCGAGGCCCTCGATGACGATGGGCCGGAGGTTGGCGCGGGCGGCGTACACCGCCGCAGTCAGGCCGGCGGGGCCGGAACCCACGATCACGAGGTCGCGTACGTCGGGCATGGCTCCTCAGTTTGCTCTCACGGCGGGCTGTTTACCGCTCCGGCCTCAGCCGGGCTTCGGTTTTGCGGACCGCCTCGTCCAGCAGAACGCGCCCCCGACCACGAAGATTCCCCCGAGCGCGAGGTAGGCCCAGTAGACCTCGCCCGGTAGGTACGACTCCAGCGCGCGGAAGACGGCGACGCAGAGCAGCGTGACCGCGGTGGCGACGAAGAAGGCGCTGAGCAGCCCGTAGACGAGCGCCTTGGTCACGTTCTGCGCCGGCACGACCGTCTTGTCGCGCACCGTCGCCACCACCGCCTCGATGCGGTCGGCAGCCTCGGTGGTCCAGTCGCTCATGCCCGCTCCCGTCATCGCGCTGGTCGACCGGGGGACTGTACCCGCACGGGCGAAGCCGGCACACCGTCGCCGCGGCGGGCATTCAGGCGAGCGGCACCTCGGAGCGTGCGGCGCACGTCTGCGCGTCGAGCACGAAGGCAACCTGTTGCGCGCCTCGCGGTGCCACGAGCACCACGACCGAACGGCCGGCGTCGGTGCCGGTGGCGACGAAGCTCGGCGGGCCCGCGCCGGCCTGCTCGAGCTCGGCCGCGCACGCGGGGTCGACCGGGAGGGCTGTGTCCGCTTCCGCCGCCGCGGCGCCCTCCTCAATGCGCTCGCCTGGTGCCGTGGCGGTGTGGGCGGCGACCCTGCGCCGCAGCACGTCGGGGTCCGACACGTCGCCGAGGTCGCCGATCGGGACCGGGGCAGCAGCCTGCTCGGTGACGGCGCGGTCGGCCGTGCGCCCGTCGGCGCGCTCTGCCTCGGTGGTGGTCCCGCCGCCGCGCAGAACCAGCGCCAGGCCCCCGCCGACGACGACCAGCGCGGCCAGTACCGCCGCCGCGGCCGCGAGCGGCACCCGTTCGAGCCGACGCCGCTGCGCACCCGCCGACGGGCCCTGCTCCACGGCGCGGCTGACGAGCCGCCGGCGGGTGACGTCGTCGAGCGGTTCGACCTCGAGGAGCGCCGCCAGCCGCTCGTCGCGGGCGTCGGGCTCGGGCGGTTCGGGGGTGCGGTCGTCGTTCACGGCAGGGTCCGGGTGTCTCCGTCGGCGGGACGGCCGTCAGCAGGACGGTCATCAGTAGGACGGCCGGCCGGGGGGCGAGGGTTCCCGAGGATCTCGGCCAGCGCTGCCCGTCCGCGTGCGATTCGCGAGCGCACCGTACCGGGGGGGAGCGCCAGCGCGTCGGCGATCTCGGCGTAGTCGAGGTCGCACAGGTCGCGCAGCACGACCACCACGCGGAACTCCTCCGGCAACCGGGCCAACGCCGCGTCGACGTCGACCCGGGCATCCACGCGAGCCTCGGTCGAGGACCCGAGCCCCGCCACGATGTCGGGAAGCGACTCGACCGGCTGGGGCCGGCGCGCGCGCCGCCGCCCCTCGTCGATGGCAGCGTTCGTCGCGACGCGGTAGAGCCACGTGGTGAAGGCGGAGCGCCCGTCGAAGCGGGCGATGCCGCGAGCGATGGCGATCATGGCCTCCTGGGTCGCGTCGAGCGCGTCCTCGGGATGGCCGATGATGCGCCGGCAGACGGCATGGATGCGGTCGGTGTGCCGCTCCAGGAGCAGCTCGAGCGCGCGACGGTCACCGCGCGCAGCCGCAGTGGCGAGCACCTCGTCGGGGGCCTCACGGTCGAGCCGGGATCTGTCAGCCGGCAACCGAGACCTCGGCGATCCCGAGCTTCCCGTCGGCCGGCAGACGCGTGATCCAGAGGAGCACGTAGCGTCCGCTCACGTCGTCGGGGACGCCGAAGCCAGCCTGCCGGCCGAGCGCGGCCTGCTCGTCCACGGGTGCGCCCCAGTCCTCGAGCCTCACGCCGCGGTCTTCGGCGACGTAGACCGCTCCGTCCCAGTCGTCGTCGTCGGTGGCGACCTCCACGCGGCGGATGGGAGCGGCACCGTCGGTCTCGACGACGATTCCGACCCCGCGCTTGGGCTCGTCGAAGTCGCGGTTGTTGTAGGTCTGCGTCGACCATACGGTCGCCGGGTCTTCGTCGACGGCTAGACCGGTGCTCCCGCTGTTCTCCTCCTGGTCGTCGCCGTCGGGGTCGAAGTCGGACGCGCCGACGATCGCGATTGGCGTCGCCGGCGCGGTCCCGTCGCTCTCCCCACCGCCGTCTCCGCCGCCATCGTCGACCAGCGTGCGGGTCGCGACGTACAGGGCCGCGCCCACTGCGACGACCGCGATCATCGCCAGGAGCGCGAGTGGCCAGCGCGCCGGTCGCCGTGCCCGCGCCGGCCTCGGAGGGGGCGCGGGGGCGGCCGGGGGAGAATCGACCGGGAGCGTGCCGTCGACCGGCGGCATGCTGGTCGTGGGCTCGGGCGGAGCGCTCGGGACCGTCGAGGCCGTGCCAGGGGAACGCCCGGGATCGAGGGCGTCGCGCAGGGCACCCGCGGACGGGAAGCGGTCGTCCGGATCACGAGCGAGGCTCCGGCTGACGACCGACTCGAGCATGGGCGGGACCTCGGGGCGGACGGCCCGCACCGGATCGGGCACCGTGGTCAGGCGCGCCATGGCGGTGGCGATCTCGGTGTCGCCGGCGAAGGGCAGCGTGCCGGTCAAGGTCTCGTAGAGGATGAGGCCGAGGGCGTACACGTCGGCGCGACCGTCGACGGCGCCGCCGTTGACCTGCTCGGGCGCGAGGTAGCGGGCGGTGCCAATCACGGCGCCGCTGCGGGTGAGGTCGTCAGCGCCGGTCGCCTTGGCGATGCCGAAGTCGGTGACCTTGACGTGGCTGTCCGGCGGCACCAGCACGTTCGCCGGTTTCACGTCCCGATGGACCAGGCCGTGCTGGTGGGCGTGGTCGAGCGCCTCCGCCACCTGGCCGACGATCTCCACCGCCTCGCCCACCGGCAGCGGCCCGCGCTCGTCGAGCACTCGGCGTAGTGTCGGCCCCTCGACGAGCTGCATCACGATGTAGGCGACGCCCTCGTCGTCACCGGTGTCGTAGGTGGCGACGATCCCGGGGTGGCTGAGCCTGGCGGCGGCCACGGCCTCGTGGCGGAATCGCGTGCGCAGTGACTCGTCGACCGCCAGCTCCCGGTGCAGGATCTTCACCGCCACCCGCCGGGAGAGGAGCGGGTCGTCGGCGACCCACACCGTGGCCATGCCGCCGCGCGCGAGCTCGGCGGTGAGGCGGTAGCGATCGCCGAGGACGCGCCCGGGGACGAGGAGCTCGGACACCGGATGCGACGCTACCCGCCCGCCCGAACGTCGGCGCCTCGGGCAGCCGGCGCGACCGGGAACGGCTCGAAGGCCTGCCAGCTGGCGACTCGCGGCGTGAATTGCGCGGGAGTGGCGAGCGACCGCGGCGCCGGGTATCCC
>JBOGFI010000192.1:0-7812 GCA_050743365.1 Acidimicrobiia bacterium
GCGGTTCGGCCCCGCCCGAAGGCGGGGCCGAACCTCAGCTGAGTCGGGGGTCTCGTCAGACCAGGTTCTTGTCCTCGAGGAAGTCCTTCGCGACGTCTTCGGGATCCTCCTTGTCGGAGACCACCCGCCGGTTGAGCTCCGTGAGCTCCTCGGTCGTGAGCGCGGCCGAGACCTCGTTGACGATCTTCGTGATCTCGGGCGTGTCCGCCTCCGGGCTACCCACCGGGATGACATTCTGGACCGGGTTGAGGCCCTGGTCGTCCTCGAGGATCACCCAGTCGTTCTCGGCGATGGCGGCGTCGGTCGAGAATACCCGAGCGATGTCGATGTCGTCATTGTTGAGCGCCTCGAAGATCGGAGGTCCGGGCTCGAGCGGTACGAACTCGCCGAACTCGATGCCGTAGGTATCGCGCAGGCCAGGGATGCACGCGGCGAACTCGGCGCAGTCGGCCGGCGCACCGAGCGTCAGCTGACCCGCCACCGGGACGAGATCGGAGTAGGTCGCCAGTCCGAGCTCGTCCGCGGTCTCCTGCGTCACCGCCAGTGCGTCGACGTCCTGCGCCTCCGACGGCTCGAACGCCACCAGGTCCTGGTCGGCGAGCGCGGCCGCAAGCAGGTCGACGCTCTCCCCGGTGTCGCCGGTGGCAGTGTCAGGGCCCTCGAGCTCGTTGAGCAATGCACCAACGTACTCAGGCGTGAGGTCGACGCTGCCGTCCTCGAGCCCGTCGAGCAGCGCGGGACGAGCACCGAAGTCCTCCTCGACGGTCACGTCGACGTCCTCCGCCTCGAGCGCCTGCCCGTAGATCTGGGCGAGGATGTTGCTCTCGGGGAAGTTGGCGGCCGCGACGGTGACCCCGCCACCTCCACCGTCGTCGTCGCACGCGACGACCACGAGCGCAAGGGCGAGCAGCAATGCCCCCAACCCCGTCGCCCTGAACCGCTTCTCGATTCCGCGCATGGTGCGCTTCCTTTCCTTCGACATCTCTGGAGGCGAGCCGCTCAGGCGGCCACCACGATCTCGCCTTCGGGCTCGTCGCTCTCGATGGCGGCGTTGACGCCCCAGCGGGGCTCGGCCGTACGCAGCCCACGCGGCACGAGCAGCCGCTGCGCGCCGGCCAGTCCGAGGTCGACGAGCAGCGCGATGGCGACGACCACCAGCGCGCCCCCGAACAACTGGACGTTGTCGTTCAGTCGCAGTCCCACGATGATGTAGTAGCCGAGCCCGCCCCATCCGACGAGCGTGGCCAGCGTGGCAGTGGCGATGACCTGGACGGCCGACGTGCGGATTCCGGCCATGATGAGCGGCAACGCCATCGGGAGCTCGATGCGGGCGAGCACCTCGGTGCCGCGCATGCCCATCCCCGCCGCCGACTCGCGGATCTCGGGGTCGACCTCCCGCAGCCCCACGTAGGTGTTGGTGAAGATCGGCGGGATCGCCAGCGCGACGAGCGCGACCACCGTCGGGACGACGCCGATGCGGTTGGTGATCTGGAGGGCGAGCACGAGGATGGCGAAGGACGGCAGCGCCCGACCGATGTTGGCGACGTTGATCGCGAGCGCCCCGCCCCGGCGCAGGTGCCCGAGCGCCACCGCCGGCGGCAGGGCGAGCGCGAGCGCGATGAGGATGCTCAGCCCCGAGATCTGCAGATGCTCGAACGCACGGTGGTCGATCCCGCCGCCGACCCCACCGGACCAGTTGTCGCCGAGCCAGGTCGCCACGTCACCGAGGAAGCCCACCGCTCAGCGCCCCTGCCGCTGCCATGGCGCGGCCACGCGCTGGATGCCCAGGAGGCCGAGGTCGAGCGTGACCGCGAGTGCCACCGAGAGGGTCGCGCCCACGACGAGCGGGGTCGAGAAATCGCGGCGGAGGCCGTCCGCGATCAGTGCGCCGAGGCCGCCCTGCCCGATGAGCGCGGCCACGGTGACCAATCCGACGTTCGTCACGGTCGCGATCCGAATGCCGGCGACGATCGACGGCAAAGCCATCGGCAGCTCGATGCGCACGAGCATGCGCAGCGGGGAGTAGCCCATCCCCTGCGCCGCCTCTTTGATTTCGGCGGGAACGCCGTCGAGGCCGGTGACGATGTTCCGCACGAGGACGAGGATCGTGTAGCTGGTCAGCACGATGAGGGCGGCCTCGCGCCGGCTGGTCCACGGCAGCAGCAGCACGAAGGCCGCGAGCGAGGGGATGGTGTAGAGCACCGAGCCGACGACCAGCAGCGGCACGTAGAGCACCCGCCGGCGGCTCGCCGCGATCGCAAGCGGTGCCGCGATCAGCACGCCGAGCGCGACCGAGAGGACGGTGAGGGTGACGTGCTCCCGAAGCCGGAAGAGGATCTCGTCGTCGTGACGGGCGACCCAGTCCCACCAGATCCAGGAGTCCGGCCCGTTGGCAGCCAGCTTCACGGCCGCGGAGCCTAACGACCCAACGCCTCGCGGTACACGGCCCGGGTCGCGACGGCACACTGCTCCCACGAGAACACTGCCGCGCGCCGGCTACCAGCGACGCCGAGCCGAGCGCGCTCGGCGTCGTCGCCGAGCAGGGTGTCGAGCGCGGTCGCCCATGCGTCGGGGTCGTCGGGCGCGACCAGTCGGGCCGCGCCGCCGGCTACCTCGCGCAGCGCCGGGATGTCGGCGCAGACGACCGGCGTGCCCTGGGCCATCGCCTCCAGCATGGGGATCCCGAAGCCCTCGTGGCGGCTGGGGAACGCGAACAGGTCGGCCCCGCGATAGACACCGGCCAGGTGGTCGTCGCCCACGCGGCCGACCGTCCGTACCCGCCCGCCCAGCCGACGCGCGGGGGCGAGCACAGCGTCGCGGTCTTCGCGCCAGCCGGCCGGGCCCGCCAGCACGAGCATGTGCGGGAGGTCGCTCGTGGCGACGCAGCGGGCGAACGCCTCGACCAGCATCCCGACGTTCTTACGGGGTTCGAGGCTGCCCAGCCAGAGCACGTAGGGCCGGTCCCCGAGGTCGAAGGCAGACCGAGCCATTCGTACGTCGTCGTCGCTCGCCTCTCGGTGGTCGACGCCGTTCGGGACCACGCGCACGCGATCGCGGTCGATCTCGGTGTGCTCGTCTATCTCGTCCGCCGCCGCCTGCGAGATCGTGATCACGAGGTCGGCGCGCCTGGCCGCGGCATGGATCCCGCGGGCGTGGAACCAGCGGCCCCGGGCGGGGTAGGTCTCGGGGAAGAGGAGCGGGGCGGCGTCGTGCACCGTCACGACGAGGCGGTAGGAACCCTTCGGAGGTACGGCCACCGAAGGGGCGTGCACGACGTCCAGACCCCCTCCACGACGTCGGACCCGCCTGAGGCCGGGCGTGCCGACGACGTGCCAGGCGTCGTAGAGCACCGGTCGAGGCAGGGGGAGCACGACGGGCTCGAGCCCGTCGAGGCCGAAGTCGCGCAGCGCGCGCCTGACCCGACCCGAGCGGTGCCACGCAACGAAGGGGACGAGCTCCACCGCGTCCTCCGGGTCACGAGCCTCGAGGACCGGCAGTAGCCTCGCCAGCTCTGCGGTATAGCGACCGACCCCGCCGGGAGGCGGGTGGAGCAACTGCTCGAGGTTGAGGGCGACACGCATGATCCGGCTGCTCTCCGTCCAACCGGTCGCCGAGCGCGGCGGGTCGGATCAGGCGCTCCTGCGGATGGTGCGCAGCCTGCCATCCGACGAGTTCGACTGCCACATCGTTGTGCCGGGGCCGTCGCCGATGCATGCGGAGCTCACCGGCGCGGGCGCGACGCTCCACGTCGTGCCCATGCGCCGCCTGTCCACCAGCCACGGCGCGCTCGACTGGCTCGCCTACGGTGCGGGCTGGCCGGTGGCGGTCGGGCGCTTGACCCGGCTCACCCGGCGGCTCGACATCGACGTCGTGCACACGAACTCGCTGCACTCACTCTACGGGTGGGCCGCGGCCCGGCTCACCGGCCGACCCCATGTATGGCACGCGCGCGAGATCGTGGTGCAGTCCCGCGCCGCGCTACGGCTCGAGCGCTTCCTCGCTCGCAGGTTCGCCGCCCGGGTCATCGCCATGTCGGAGGCGGTCGCCGCCCAGCTCGACCACGCCAACGTGGAGGTGATCTACGAGTCGGTGGACGCGGACGAGTTCCGCCCCGAGCTCGCGGGCCGGTTCCGCGGCACGGTTGGGATCGCCGACGACGTGCCGCTCGTGGGCTCGGCCGGCCGCATCGACTCTTGGAAGGGCATCGACGTGCTCCTCGCCGCCTTCCCGCTCGTTCGCGCCGACAGGCCCGATGCCGTGATGGTGATCGCGGGCCTGCCCGTCGTCGGGAAGGAGCGTCTCTTCGCCGAGCTGGAGGCTCGCGCCGGCGCGATCCCCGCCGTCGAATGGCTCGGTCCTCGCGCCGACATGCCCGAGCTACTCGCCGACCTCGACGTCTTCGTGCTGCCGTCGAGCGAGCCCGAGCCCTACGGGCTGGTTGCGGTGGAGGCGCTCGCGAGCGGCGCGCCGGTCGTGGTGACCGAGGCCGGCGGCGCCCCCGAGGTTGTCGCCCGCGCGGCCGCCGGGAGCGGCCGGTCGGTGGCACGACGCGATCCCGCCGCCTTGGCCCGGGCGATCCTCGAGCTGCTACCTGAGCCGGGCGGGACGGGCGCAGCCATCCGCCGGCGCCGCCCGGCCCGTCAGCCGGCGGGCGACGAGCGCTTTGCGGCCCTGTTCCGCGAAGTTGCACCCGGTCGCGGCCGCCATCGAGCCGTGGGTTAGCCTCGCCCGAACCGAGGGGCCCGAGAAAAGGGGAGGCGCCGCCCGCCCATGATCCGCCTCGAGTCCGTGGCCAAGCGCTATCCCAACGGCACCATCGCGGTCCGTGACCTGACCATCGAGGTCCCGGAAGGCGAGATCTGCGTGCTCGTCGGTCCGTCCGGCTGCGGCAAGACGACCACCCTCAAGATGGTCAACCGGCTCATCGAGCCGTCGTCGGGCCGCATCTTCCTCGACGGCGAGGACGTGACGGACGCCGACCCCGTGGCATTGCGACGCCGGATGGGATACGTGATCCAGCAGATCGGCCTGTTCCCCCACCAGACGATCGGTACGAACATCGGCACCGTCCCCCGGCTGCTCGGCTGGAGTCGCGCACGGGTGTCGGCCCGCGTCGACGAGCTGCTGGAGCTGGTCGGCCTCGAGCCCCCCACCTACCGCGAGCGCTATCCGGCCCAGCTCTCGGGCGGGCAGCGTCAGCGGGTGGGCGTGGCCCGGGCGCTCGCTGCCGATCCGCCGGTGTTGCTCATGGACGAGCCGTTCGGCGCCATCGACCCGTTGACGCGCGTGCGGCTCCAGGACGAGTTCCTGCGCCTCCAGGACGAGGTGCGCAAGACCGTCGTCTTCGTGACCCACGACATCGACGAGGCGGTCAAGATGGGCGACCGCATCGCCATCCTCGACATCGGTGGGGTGCTCGCCCAGTACGACACGCCGGCGGAGGTCCTCGGGAGCCCCGCGACGCCCATGGTCGCCGACTTCGTGGGTACCGACCGCGCGTTGAAGCGGCTGAAGGTCACGCCGATCGACCTCGCCTCCCTCGAGCACCCGCCCACCGTGCAACCCGGGACGTCGCTGGCCGATGCCCGGGCCGTCATGCACCGCAGTGGCGCCAGCTGGGTCGCCGTCGTCAACGGCGACACCAAGCTGCGGGGCCACGTGCGAGCCGCCAACGCCGACGGCATCGGCACGGTGGCCGACCGGGTGGAGCGGGTCGAGGCATGGGTCGCCACCGACGACTACCTCGAGAACGCCCTCGCCTCGATGCTGCTCACCGATTACGGCTGGGTCGCCGTCGTCGACGGCGACGACTTCGTAGGCGTTCTCACCCCCGACGCCATCTACCGGGCCCTGCGCACGTCGCTCGACGAGGGCGCGAGCCCCGCGACCGTCTCGGCACACTCGTAACGAAACCCGGTAAGGAGAACAGGAGCACGATGGATACGACCGACCGGCACAAGGTGTGGCTGGCACCGGTGCGGAACCTCGACTGGGTGACCGCACACTTCGGGCACCGGTAGCGGGCGTGCCCCCCTCGAACCGGAGCCTGACCGCCGGCGAGGTCCACCGCTTCGTCGGTGACGTGTGCTTCGCGCCCTCCCTCGACGGCCGGATCGGCGTCGAGGTCGAGTGGCTTCCCGTCTTGCTCTTCGACCCCAGCCGGCCCGTCGACCACGCGCTCCTACCGGCGGCGAACGGCGAGCCGGGACCGGCCGGCAGCCGGCTGACGCTCGAGCCCGGCGGGCAGGTCGAGTTGAGCTCGCCGCCGCTGCTCGGCATCGGGCCCGCCTGCGCCGCGCTCGCGGCCGACGCCGCCGCCCTGAGCCGGGGGCTGGCCAAGGCGGAGGTCGGCCTCGTCGGCCTCGGTCTCGACCCGCGTGCCTTCCCGGCCCGGTGCGTCGACAGTCCCCGCTACGAGGCGATGGAGGCCTACTTCGACGCCCAGTGCAGCGCGGGTCGCACGATGATGCGGGCCACGGCCGCCGTCCAGGTGAACATCGACCTGGGCCCGAGCGCGGCGGCGGTGGAGGCGCGCTGGCGCCGGGCGCACGATCTGGGCCCGACCCTGGCCGCCGCCTTCGCCAACTCGCCCCTCGCCGACGGCGGCCCGAGCGGATGGCGCTCCGGCCGGCTCGACGTGTGGTCGGCCGTCGACGACTGCCGCACCTCCTCCGCGCTCGAGAGCGGCACCGACTACCGCACGGCGTGGGCGCGCTACGCCCTCGACGCGCGCGTCATGCTCATCCGACGCGACGAGCAGCACTTCGTGCCGCTGCTGGAGCCGCTCACGTTCGCTCAGTGGGTGGAGCAGGGCCACGAGCTCGGCTACCCCACCCTCGACGACCTCGAGTACCACCTCACGACGCTGTTCCCGCCGGTGCGCCCGCGGGGCTGGCTCGAGCTCCGGATGATCGACGCCCTGCCCGATCCGTGGTGGCGCGTGGCGGTGGCGGTGGCCACGACCCTCGTCGTCGACGACGACGCCGCTGCCCAGGCTGCGCCCGCGCTCGCGCCGGCACGTGGTCTGTGGCGGGAGGCGGCCCGTCATGGCCTGGGCCATCCCGCGCTGGCGACGTCGGCCCGGACGTGCTTCGAGACCGCGCTCGACGCCCTCTCCCGGCTGGGCACCGACGCCGCCACGATCTCGGCGGTGGCCGCCTTCCACGACCGCTACACGGCCCGGGCCCGCTGCCCCGCCGAGGACCGGCTCGCCGAGTGGTCGGAGCACGGCACGCTGCTCCCCGACCCCGACCGGTTCCTGGAGCTCACGTGGGTGTAACGAGCACCAATATCGCCGGCGGCCTCGCCGAGGCGCGGACACGCACGCTGGCGCTGCTCGAGCCGGTGCCGGCCGAGGACCAGGCCCGGCAGGTGTCGCCGTTGATGTCGCCGTTGGCGTGGGACCTCGCGCACGTCGCGCACTTCGAGGAGCTTTGGCTCCTGCGAAGGTTGGTGGGGGCGCAACCTACCGACGAGCGCTTCGACGACGTGTACGACGCGTTCAAGCACCCGCGCCGCGAGCGGCCCGACCTCGAGCTGCTCGACCCGGTCGAGGCGCGCCAGTTCGCGGCCGACGTCCGCAAGCGGGCGCTCGACGTCCTCGCCGGGATCGACCTCGACCCGCCCGACCCCCTGCTCACCGACGGCTTCGTGTACGGGATGATCGTGCAGCACGAGCACCAGCACGACGAGACGATGCTCGCGACGCTCCAACTCATGGAGGACTTCGAGCATCCACTCGCGCACGGCCGCGCGGCGACCGGAGCGAGCGGAGCGAGCGAAGGGAGCTCGCCCAGCGAGCGAGCGCCCGCG
>JBOGFI010000193.1:0-15316 GCA_050743365.1 Acidimicrobiia bacterium
CGCAGCCGGTCGCGTGCCAGCGCCCAGACCGCGTCCTTCAGCCGCACCACCGCGGCGTTGACCGCCTCCCACTCGCCGGGCGCGACACCGGCCGTCCCGGCGTCGAGCTCGGCTTCCAGCCGGTCGACGGACTGCTGGAGCGTGCCGGCACGGTGCTCGATGGCGACGGTGGCGGTGCGGTCGCCGAGGAGGCACCGGACGCCCGGCGCGCCGCGGAGCAGCGCGTCGACGGCCTCGATGTGTTCGCCAGCGACGCCGAGCGCGGCGGCCGGGTCGGCGCCGGTGCGGTCGACGCCCTCGACGAGCCGGATCGACTCGTCGAGGTCGGCGACCAGCGCCGAGCCGTCGGGAACCGCGCGCCCGCTGGGGCGGCGTACGACGGCCACGATCCCGCACATGCCTCAAGAGGTTAGGGGCACCCGGGGCCCGGCGGAGCCTCTGCCGGCCGGGCGAGCCTTCGGTCATCGGGATGTGGCACGGCGAACGGGACCATGCGAGGATGCGGCCGTCAGCACGAGAATGGGAGGCAGGAGATGGCTGAGCACCCCAACGAGGCCCTGGTCCGGCGGGGCTACCAGGCCTTCGAGACCGGCGACATGGACACGATGGGCAAGCTCATGACGCCCGACGTCGTGCACCGCGTGCCGGGGAACAACCAGACCTCGGGTGAGCACAAGGGCCAGGACGAAGTGTTCGCGATGTACAGCCAGCTGTTCGAGCTCACCGGCGGGAACCTCTCGGTCGAGCTCGAGAGCGTCGAGGCCCAGGGCGACGACCGGGTCGTCGCCGTCCACCGGTTGAGGGGCGAGCGAGAGGGCAAGACGCTCGACGTCAGGGAGACCATCGAGTTCACGATCTCCGGGAACACGATCAGCCGACTCGACGAGACGACCGAGGACGAGGCCGCCGAAGACGCCTTCTGGGGCTGATCGCAAGGAACCTCAAGGGGCACCGCAGGCCTGCTCGACGGCGGTGGCCAGCCGGTCGGCCACCGCCTCGGCCTGCTCGGCCGTGGGCGCCTCCACCATGACCCGCACCACGGGCTCGGTGCCCGACGCTCGCACCAGGATCCGGCCGTCTCCGCCGAGCTCCCGCTCGGCGGTGCGGAGCCGGTCCCAGAGGTCGTCCGAGCGGTTCAGACGCGACCGGTCGGCCACGCGCACGTTCCGGAGCACCTGCGGGAGGCGGGTCATCACGCCCGCGAGGTGCGACAGCGGCTCTCCGGCACGAGCCATCACGTCGAGGAGCAAGAGCCCGGTGAGGATCCCGTCGCCGGTGGTGGCGAGATCGGTGCAGATGAGATGCCCCGACTGCTCGCCGCCGAGCGACAGGTCCCGCTCCTCGAGCGCAGCGAGCACGTGCCGGTCGCCGACCGGTGTCTCGACCAGCTCGATGCCGTGGGCCGCCAGCGCCTGCCGCAGGCCCAGGTTCGACATGACGGTCGCGACCACTGCGTCGTCGCGGAGGCGACCACGCTCGCGCAGGTCGAGCGCGATCACCGCGAGCATCTGGTCGCCGTCGACCAGGTTGCCCCGCTCGTCGACGGCGATGACCCGGTCGGCGTCGCCGTCGAAGGCGAGCCCGGCGTGCGCACGCGCCGCCACCACTGCCTTCTGGAGCGGGGCAGGGTAGGTGGAGCCGCAGCCGTCGTTGATGTTGGTGCCGTCGGGCCGGTCGTTGTGGACGTCGACCTCGGCGCCCAGCCCGCGCAGCGTCCGGGGCGCGGCCTCGAAGGCGGCGCCGTTGCCGCAGTCGACGACGACATGCAGGCCGTCGAGACGGCGTTCGTCCAGCGCGCCGACCAGGTGGGCGACGTACTCGTCGTCCGCGCCCCGCAGCCTGCGCCCGACACCCACTCCCGTTCCCTCGGCACCCCCGCCCGGAACGGTCGAGGCCAGGTCGCGCACGTGCTTCTCGATGCGTGCTTCCCAGTCCTCTGGGATCTTGCGCCCGCCCGGCGCGAACAGCTTCACGCCGTTGTCGAGAAAGGGGTTGTGGCTGGCCGAGATCATCGCCGCGGGCGCTTCACGCGCCTGGGCCAGGTAGGCGAGGCCGGGCGTCGGGAGCACGCCGGCCTGCTCCACCCCCGCCCCCTCGGCGCACAGCCCCGCGACGAGCGCGGCCTCGAGCATGGGACCCGACCGGCGGGTGTCGCGCGCGACGAGGAAGGGATGGTCCGTGCCGATCACCCGGGCGGCGGCTCGGCCCAGCGCGGTGACGAGCTCGGGGGTGAGGTCGCGGTTGGCGACGCCGCGTACGCCGTCGGTGCCGAAGCGGAGCGTCATGGTGCGCGCCGGGCGCGGGTTACCGCTTGGAGTACTGCGGGGCCTTGCGCGCCTTCTTGAGGCCGTACTTGCGCCGCTCCTTCTCGCGCGCGTCGCGAGTGAGGAGCCCCGCCTTCTTCAACATCGGGCGCAACTCGTCATCGAGGGTGACGAGCGCGCGGGCGATGCCCAGGCGCAGCGCGCCCGCCTGCCCGCTCACACCGCCGCCACCGACGGTGGCCTCCACGTCGTAGACGTCAGCGGTCTGGGTGAGTCGCAACGCCTCAGTGGCGACGACCCGTTGGGTGAGCGTGGGGAAGTGCGAGTCGAAGGCACGGCCGTTGATCTTGATGACGCCGCTGCCGGCGCGCAGCCGCACCCGGGCAACCGCCTCCTTCCGGCGGCCGGTCGTCTGGATCAGGGGCTTGGGCAAGAGGTCTCCTGCTCTCTTGGTCGCGCTCGCTCGGCGGCAGGATACCTGCCGCCGCACGCCCGTCTGCTGTCAGCGGCGGGTCTTGTCTGCCCGCGGGCGGTCCTGGGGCTGCTGGGCGGCGTGCGGGTGGGTGGGCCCGGCGTAGACCCGCAGCTTCTTGAGCTGGCGGCGGCCGAGGCGGTTCTTGGGGAGCATGCCCCGCACCGCCAGGCGCACCACCCGCTCGGGGTTGCGGGCCATCAGGTGCTCGAGCGTCTCGGCCCGCAGGCCGCCGGGATAGCCCGAGTGCCGGTAGTAGAGCTTCCCGGTCGCCTTGCGTTCGGGGAAGCGGAGCCTGGCGGCGTTGACGACGATGACGTGGTCGCCGGTATCGACGTGCGGTGCCCACGTCGGCTTGTGCTTGCCCCGCAGCAGCGTCGCGGCCTCGGTCGCGAGCCGGCCCAGCACGGCGCCGTCGGCGTCGATGACGTGCCAGGCGCGCTCGATGTCGGAGGCCTTGGGGCTGAAGGTACGCACAGCGGGAAGGAAGCCTAGCGGTTGCGCCTGCTCGGACGCCCATTAGCCTGAACGTCGTGACTGCCGCCACTGCTCCCGCGCACTCCGTCTCCCCCGAGCGGGAAGCCGACGTCGAGCGCGCGCTCGACGTCCTGCTCGACGCGGCACTCGACCCGATCGTCGACATGGTGCTCGTCAGCCGCGACGGCGCCTACGAGGCGCTCTCCCACGACGGGCGGGTGCGCTTCCGCCGCACCGAGGCGGGCGGCTACGACACCCTCGCCGTCGACGGCGACGACCCGCTCGCCGAGCAGTCGACCGACAAGTTCGCCCCGCTCGCGGCCGAGCTCGCGTGGAGGCACCCACACCGGCGCGACAACGCCTACCCGTTCGCCTTCGAGCAGGTGAGCCAGCTCTTCGACCACCCCGCGGCCCCCGACCTGTGCGTGATCCACTCCGCCGCCCACAACTGGGAGGACCAGGGCGGGCACATCGGCGAGCACGGCTCGCTCGACGTGGTGCAGGCCCGGGCGCCGTTCGTGATCGCGGGCAAGGGCGTGCGGGCCGACGGGCTCGTGCCTCGGGCGGGCCGCCTGGTCGACGTCGCCCCCACCGTGGCCGAGCTGCTCGGCTGCGCCCCGCTCGACGACGGCGCCTACCTGGCGGGCCAGGACGGCGAAGTGCGTGCCGACGTGCTCGACCTCAGCGCGGGACGGCCTCGTCATGTCGTCGGCTTCCTCTTCGACGGCACCAACCCCAACGTGCTCCACGCGATGGCCGAGGCGGGTGAGGCGCCCAACGTCGCCCGCCTCCTCGAGATGGGCACCGGCTACGCGCACGGCGCGATGGCGGGGCTGCCCACCGTGACGCTGGCCAACCACACGTCGATCCTCACCGCTCGCCTCCCCGGCCATCACGGCATTCTCAACAACGCCTGGTACGACCGCCGCACCGGCCGGCAGGTCATCACCAACTCCGCCGCCACCTGGCCCACGGCGATGGAGACCGTCTTTGCGGGCGTGGAGTCGATCCACGCCGCCGTCCACCGCACATGGCCCGACGCGTTCACGGCCTCGGTCAACGAGCCATGCGACATCGGCGCCGACTACTCGACCTTCGATTTCTTCCGGCGAGGCGAGGTGCCACTGATTCCCGAGGACCCTACGGGCCTGCCGCACACCACCGAGCGGTTCGTGCGCCCGTCGAAGGACTACTCGTGGTCGACGATCGTCGACCACATGTGCGTCGAGCAGACGGCCGGGATCTGGAGCGGCCAGTACCGCGACGTCAGCTACCCGCATCCCCGCTTCATGTGGTGCAACTTCACGCTCACCGACTCGGCCATGCACGAGGGCGGCCCGCACTCCGCGATGGCGGCCGCGGCAGTGCGCGACTGCGACGCCCGCCTGGGCGAGATCCTCGCCGCGGTGGAGCGGGCGGGGGTGTTCGACGCCGCCGCGTTCGTCCTCGTTGCCGACCACGGGATGGAGGAGAACGACCCCGGCGTGCGGGGCGACTGGGACGTGCACCTGCGCGATTCCGGGCTCGCCTTCCGCGACGAGGGCTACAGCTTCCTCTACCTCGGTGAGCAGTAGCGGGACCGAGCTCACGACCCTCGACGACGTTCGAGTCGCCGCCGAGGTGGTCGACGGGGTCGTCCGTCCCACGCCGGTGCTCCGGCCGGTCAACTTGTCGAAGCTGGCGGGCCGGGAGCTCGTGCTCAAGTGCGAGCAGCTCCAGCGGACCGGGTCGTTCAAGTTCCGGGGCGCGTACCGGCGCATCTCCGAGCTCGACGCCGGCACCGAGGTCGTGGCGGCGAGCGCGGGCAACCACGCCCAGGGTGTGGCCCTGGCGGCGTCGCTGCGCGGCCTGCGCTCGACGATCTTCATGCCCGAGACGGCGTCGCTACCCAAGGTCCAGGCGACCCGTGACTACGGGGCCGAGGTCGTGCTATCGGGCTCGTTCTACGACGATGCCGTCCGGGCCGCCGAGGAGCACGCCCGTCGCGGCGCCGCCCGCTTCGTGCCCGCGTTCGACGACCCGCTCGTCATCGCCGGCCAGGGCACCGTCGGCCTCGAGCTCGCCGACCAGGCCCCCGAGGCCGAGACGTTCGTGATCGCGGTGGGCGGCGGGGGCCTCATCAGTGGGACGGCGACCGCACTCAAGGCGCTCCGGCCCCGGTGCCGGGTGGTCGGCGTCGAGGCGGCCGGCGCCGACGCCATGGGGGTCGCGTTGCGTGCCGGGCATCCCGTCGCGCTCTCGCGGGTCGACACGATCGCCGACGGGATCGCGGTGAAGGGCGTCTCGGCGCTGACCCTCGCCCATGTGCAGAAGCTGGTCGACGACGTGGTGACGGTCGACGACGAGGCGATCTCGCGTGCACTGATCCTCCTGCTCGAGCGGGCCAAGGTGGTCGTCGAGCCGGCGGCGGCGGCAGCGCTGGCGGCGGTGCTCGCGGGCCGGGTGGGCGGCGAGCCCGGCAGCCCGGTGGGGGTACTGCTGAGCGGCGGCAACGTCGACCCGTCGCTGCTCGCCCGGCTCATCCGTCACGGCCTCGACGCCGCCGGGCGCTACCTGCTGCTGCGCATCGTGATCGCCGATCGCCCCGGCGAGCTGCAGCGACTGCTCGAGGTCATCGCCGCCCTCGGTCTCAACGTCATCGACGTCGAGCACCACCGCGCCGGCGTCGACCTCCCGATCGACCAGGTGGAGGTGCGCCTGACGCTCGAGACGCGTGACCCCGAGCACCGGGACGAGGCCCGACACGCGCTCACCGAAGCGGGCTACCGGACCCGAGAAGGTTGAGGCGGGCCCTAGCGCGAATACCTACAGCGAGATCAGTCGATCCCCACGCCGACGAGCTTGCCGACGAGGAACGTGGCGGTGGCGACGACGGCTCCGATGAGCGCCATCCGCAGGCCCGATCGACCGGCGTGGCGACCGGTGAAGACCGTGAGCGCCGCCCCCACCCCGAACAGCGCGGCGACGGACAGCGCCGCCGCGGTGGCCGTCGCCGCCAGCCCTTCCCCGAAGAAGAACGGTACGACCGGCAGGGCGGCACCGAGGGCGAACGCCGTGAACGACGAGCCCGCCGCCAGCCACGGCGACCCCAGTCCGCCGGGGTCGAGGCCGAGCTCCTCGCGCGCCAGCGTGTCGAGGGCGACGTCGGGACGGCTCATGATGTTGTCGACGAGCGCCTTGGCCTCGACCGGGTCGATGCCCTTGGCCTGGTAGATGAGCTCGAGCTCCTCCCGCTCCTCCTCGGGGAAGGCGACCAGCTCCTCGCGCTCGATGCGCAGCTCGTTCTCGTAGAGCTCGCGCTGCGAGCGAACCGAGACCCACTCGCCCGACGCCATCGAGAAGGCGCCGGCGACCAGCCCCGCCACCCCGGCCAGGAGCACGATGCCCTTGCTCGACGTGCCGCCGGCGACGCCCATCACCAGCGAGAAGTTCGACACCAGCCCGTCGTTGACGCCGAACACGCTCGCCCGCAGCGCCCCGCCCACGCCCGCCCGGTGACGCCCCTCCGAGGCAGCGATCCGCCCGCCGGCGGTGTCGCCGCCGCGCATGGCGGCCACCACCTTGCCGTGGGCGGCCTCCTGGGCGGCCATCGCCGCCGGCGCCTCGGCCACCTGCTGGTACTTGTCGGCGTCGGCGGCCTCGGCCCGCAGCACGATGGGCAGCACCGTGTCGGTACCGAGCATGCGGGCGAGCGTGCGCAGCGCCCGCACCCGGAACGGCAGGCGCGGCGGCCGCAGCCTGGTGACGCCCGCCTCCTGCAACAGCCTCGCCCAATGGGCGGCATGGCGCTCCTCGGCCTCCGCGAGCGACCGGTAGATGCGGGCCTTCGACTCGTCGGCGGCGTGCTCGGCCAGCCCGCGGTACAGCGCGGCACCCGCCAGCTCGTCGGCCCACATCTCCTTGAACCGGGCGACCTGGGGATCGGCGACCGCACGAGCCATGCCACGAAGGGTAGCGGCGCGCCGAAGGCGCGCCTCCCTGTGGAGGGCGGCGGGTGGGGCGGGAGGGAGGAGCGGCGCGCCGCAGGCGCGCCTCCTTATGGAGGGCGGCGGGTGGGGCGGGAGGGAGGCGACGCGCATGCTCCCCCGCTCAACCGAGAGCCTTCGGGGGTCGATACTCGACCGGACGGCAGTCCGGTACGGTGCGGCTCAGCGCACGAGATCTGGAGGACGAATGCACGGGCGAAGGGCAGCGGTCGGCGTGGTCGTGGGCACGCTGACGATCTTCGGGATCGCCGGCTGCGATGGCGATGACGAGGTGAGCATCCCTGGTAGTGAAGGAGAGATCGAGGTCGACGGGGACGGCGGCGAGGTCAAGATCGGCGACGGCAAGGGCTCGGTCAGCGTCGGTGAGGACCTCCCCGACGACTTCCCCGAGGGTGTGCCTCTGCCCGAGGGCAAGATCGCCGGCTCGCTCTCGTCGGAGCAGGGCGGCGACCAGATCTGGACGGTCACCTTCGAGAGGATCGACGGTGACATCTCCGACTACCGGAACGAGCTGGAGGACGAGGGCTACCAGATCGAGGGCGACTTCTCCGGCGGATCGGGCGACGAGGAGTTCGCCAGCTTCACCGCCGTCGGCGACGACTACAGCGTGAGCGCCGCCGGCACCGCCCAGGGCGTCGTCATCACCGTGGGCCCGCCCGACCTCGCCGATTTCGGCGTCGAGGGGTAGCAGCGCGTCAATACCCCACGTCCCAGAGGCACAGACCGTGGGGCGGGGCGAGCTGTCCGGCGTGAGCGCGATCGCGTGAGCGCAGGATCGCCATGAGGTCACCGGGGCGCTTCTTCCCCGTGCCGACGTCGACGAGGGTGCCGACGATCGCGCGCACCATCTGCCAGCAAAAGGCGGTGGCGGTGACGTCGTAGCGGAGCACGCCGTCCTCTCGAGCGCGCCAGCGCGAGGCGATCACGCGCCGCACCGTGGTCGAGCCCTCGGGCCCCTTGCGGCAGAACGCGGCGAAGTCGTGCTCGCCCACGAACGGGTCGGCGCCGAGGCGCAGGGCATCGAGGTCGAGCGGCGCGGGGACCCACCAGGCGTAGCGAGCTAGGAAGGGATCGGGCATCGGTCGGTTGACCACGGTGAAGTGGTAGGCGCGCCATTGCGCCGAGCGGCGGGCGTCGAAGGAATGATCGACCAGCTCGGCCGACCGGACCACCACCTCGGGTGCCAGCATCCCGTTGAGCGACGCCTGGAGCCGCCACGGGTCGAGGCCGGGATCGGCGTCGAAGCTCACCACCTGGCCCCAGGCGTGCACGCCGGCGTCGGTCCGGCCGGCGCAGGCGATGCTCTCGGGCGGGTGGCGCAGCGTCTTCTCGATCGCCCGGGCGAGCACGCCCTCAACGGTGCGCTGCTCGGGCTGCGAGGCGAAGCCCCGGAAGCCGGTGCCGTCGTAGGCGACGACGAGCTTGCAACGGGCGGGACCGTCGGCGCTCCCGAACAGCGTCACCGCCGACGCCGCCGGCCGCTACTGCACCAGCTCGACGCGCGCCATAGGCGCGTTGTCGCCCGGGCGCGGGCCGAGCTTGAGGATCCGCAGGTAGCCGCCGTTGCGCTCGGTGTAGCGGGGCGCGATCTCGCTGAAGAGCTTGTGTGCAACCGCTTGGTCGTGCAGACGAGCGACGACTTGGCGGTGCTGGTGCACGCCGCCCTTCTTGGCCTTGGTGATGAGCCGCTCGGCGTACGGCCGCAGCGCCTTGGCCTTGGCCACGGTGGTGGTGATGGCCTCGGCCTCGAACAGGTGGGCGGCGAGGTTGGCCATCATCAGCCGCTGGTGGGCGGGGCTGCCCCCGAAGCGAGGCCCCTTGCGGGGGGCCGGCATCGCCGTTACTCCCGCGTCCGTAGCGCGAGGCCGCGCTCGTCGAGCTTCTGGAGCACCTCTTCGAGCGACTTCGACCCGAAGTTGGTGATGGCGAGCAGGTCGTCCTCCGTCTTCTGGACGAGCTGGCCGATGGTGTCGACCCGGGCCCGCTTGAGGCAGTTGCGCGGCCGCTCCGACAGGTCGAGCTCCTCGATGGGCAGCTCGAGGTCGGGCGACGCCGCCGTGGCCGGCGAGACCTCACCGAGCTCGAGCCCCTTGGCATCGCCCGAAAGGTCGGCGACCAGCGATACCAGGTTGCGAAGGGTGTCACCGGCCGAAGCCAGCGCGTCGCGTGGCGTGATCGAGCCGTCGGTCTCGACCTCGAGCGTGAGCTTGTCGTAGTTGGTGGCCTGCTCGACGCGGGTGGGCTCGACCGAGAACGCGACCCGCCGCACCGGCGAGAAGATGGCGTCGACCGGGATGACCCCGATGGTCGACGTGCGCTTGTTGCGCTCGGCCGACAGGTACCCGCGACCCTGCTCGACCGTCAGGTCGAGGGCGAGGCGCCCCTTGGCGTTGATGGTGGCGATGTGCAGGCCGGGGTTGAGGACCTCGACGTCGGCGGTGGTCTGGATGTCGCCGGCGGTCACGTCGCTGGGTCCGCGCTTGTCGAGGCGCAGGTTGACCGGCTCCTCCGACTCGCAGCGGAGCACAAGGTCCTTGAGGTTGAGGATGAGGTCGGTGACGTCCTCCTTGACTCCGGGAATCACGTCGAACTCGTGGAGCGCCTCGTCGAAGCGCACCTGCGACACTGCCGCGCCGGGGATCGACGACAGGAGGGTGCGGCGGAGGCAGTTGCCGAGGGTGTGGCCGAAGCCGGGCTCGAGCGGGGAGATCACGAACTGCTGCGAGTTCTCCTCCGGCTCGCCGGCCTCGACCTCGGGGCGCTGGATGATGAGCATGGTGTCTCGCTTCTCTCGGGGGGCTACTTGGAGTAGAGCTCGACGATGAGCTGCTCGCGCACGGGTACGTCGATCTGCTCGCGCAACGGCAGCTCTCGCACGGTGGCCTTGAAGTCGGGCGCGGCGACGTCGAGCCAGGCGGCGACCGTCCGGTCGAGCGTGTCGAGGTTGTGGCGCAGGACGATGTTCGATCTGTACTTGGGGTGGATCTCGACGACGTCGCCCTTGCGGAGCTCGTACGAGGGGATCGTGACCCGCTTCCCGT
The DNA here is from genome assembly GCA_050743365.1 of Acidimicrobiia bacterium. Lineage (GTDB taxonomy): Bacteria > Actinomycetota > Acidimicrobiia > IMCC26256 > JACDBD01 > JBOGFI01. The sequence continues at coordinate 10,241 of JBOGFI010000193.1, forward strand.
TGACGGTGACGTGCCCGTGGCGGACGAACTGGCGGGCCTGGCTGCGGCTGGCGGCGAAGTTGGCGCGGAACACGACGTTGTCGACCCGCTGCTCGAGCATGCGGAGCAGGTTCTCGCCGGTGATGCCCTTCTCGCGGGCGGCCTCGGCGTAGAGGTTGCGGAACTGGCGCTCGAGCACGCCATAGATGCGGCGCGCTTTCTGCTTCTCGCGCAGCTGGAGCAGGTACTCGCTCTCGCGGATGCGGCCGCGCCCGTGCTGGCCGGGCGGGTAGGGCTTGCGCTCGACCGGGCACTTCATGGTGTCGCACTTGGCGCCCTTGAGGAACAGCTTCATCCGCTCGCGTCGGCACAGCCGGCAGACCGGACCGGTGTGGCGCGCCATTACACGCGCCGCCGCTTCGGCGGACGGCAGCCGTTGTGCGGAATGGGGGTGACGTCCTTGATCCCGGCCACCTCGATGCCGGCGTTCTGGATGGAACGAATGGCCGTCTCCCGACCCGAGCCGGGGCCCTTCACGACCACGTCGACCTTGCGCACGCCGTGCTCCATCGCGCGGCGCGCCGCGGTCTCGGCGGCGAGCTGGGCCGCGAACGGCGTCGACTTGCGCGAGCCCTTGAAGCCCACGTTCCCCGACGACGCCCACGCGATCGTGTTCCCCTGCTGGTCGGCGAACGTGATGATCGTGTTGTTGAACGACGACTTGATGTGCGCGATCCCGTAGGTGATGTTCTTGCGCTCGCGCCGCTTGGGCCGTCGACCTCCTGCTGCCGGCTTGGCCATCTTTATTGCTCCGCTCGCTGCGGCGCAGGGTACCTGCGCCGCGGGCGCTCGCTCCGCGTGCTCCGCTGCGGGCGGCGACCATACGGTCGCCGTCCTCGCTCCGCACCAGTCATAGGGCTCATCGTGCTCACTTTCGGGCTCGCTTCTTGCCGGCGACGGTCTTCTTGGGTCCCTTGCGGGTGCGGGCGTTGGTGCGGGTGCGCTGCCCCCGCACCGGGAGCCCGCGACGGTGCCGGATCCCCTGGTAGCTGCCGATCTCCATCTTGCGCTTGACGTTCTGCGACACCTCGCGGCGTAGGTCGCCCTCCACCCGGAGGTTCTGGTCGACCCACGACCGGAGCCGGGCGACCTCCTCGTCGGTCAGGTCGCGCACGCGGGTGTCGGGAGAGATGCGGCTGGCGTCGCACACCGTGCGGGCGGTCGTGCGACCGACCCCGAAGATGTAGGTGAGCGACACCTCGAGGCGCTTCTCTCGCGGGATGTCGACGCCGGCAATACGAGCCAACCTTGCTCCTCCCTATCCCTGGCGCTGCTTGTGACGTGGGTTGCTGCAGATGACCCGGACGCGGCCATGGCGCCGGATCACCTTGCATTTCTCGCACATCTTCTTGACCGACGGACGGACCTTCATGCCTGCCTGCTCGGCTACTTGTAGCGGTAGGTGATGCGCCCCCGGCCGAGGTCGTAGGGCGTCAGCTCGACCTGCACCCGGTCACCGGGGAGGATCCGGATGTAGTGCATCCGCATCTTGCCGGAGATGTGAGCCAGCACCTTGTGCCCGTTCTCGAGCTCGACCCGGAACATGGCGTTGGGCAGCGGCTCGACCACCGTTCCCTCCACCAGGATCGTGTCGTCCTTGGGTTTCGCCAGGATTTCCACCACCTCGACGCCGGGGGAGGCGCGCCAAAGGAACACGCCAAAATGACCCCGGGGCCGACCGAATAGATTACACCAAGGGCGCTCAGCCGGTGAAGCGCGGATCCCGGCCTCCAGGGCATCGGCGCTACCAAGGCAGCGTGAGCACCTCGGGGCCGTTGGCGGTCACCGCGATCGTGTGCTCGAAGTGGGCGGAGCGGCGGCCGTCGCGGGTGACAACGGTCCAGCCGTCGCCGAGGAGCTCGGTCTCGGGACCACCGGCGTTGACCATGGGCTCGATGGCGAGCACGAGGCCCTCCTTGAGTCGGAGCCCCCGGCCCGGCGGGCCGTAGTTGGGGACCTGGGGCTCCTCGTGCATGGCGGTGCCGATGCCGTGACCCACGTACTCGCGCACCACCGAAAGGCCGGCGCCCTCGGCGATGCCCTCCACGGCGGCGCCGACGTCGCCGAGGCGGTTGCCCGCCACCATCTGCTCGATGGCGGCCTCGAGGGAGCGGCGGGTCACCTCGAGCAGGCGCCTCGACTCGTCGTCGATCTCGCCCACGGGGACGGTGACCGCGGCATCCGCGTGCCAGCCCTCGATGATCGCCCCGCAGTCGATCGAGAGGATGTCGCCATCCTCCAGCTTCACATCGTGGCTGGGGATGCCGTGCACGATCACGTCGTTGGGCGAGGTGCACACGACGGCCGGGAATCCGTGGTAGTTGAGAAAGTTGGAACCGGCGCCCCGCCGGTCGAGCACCTCGCGGGCCACCCGGTCGACCTCGGCGGTGGTGGCGCCGGGCCGGGCCGCCCGGATGCACACCTCGTGCATCTCGGCGACGACCTTCCCGGCCCGCCGCATCAGCGCGACCTGCTCCCGCGTCTTCCTCGTGATCATCGGAACCGGCTGTCGATGGCGGTGACGAGCCGCTTGAACACCTCGTCGCCATCGCCTTCGCCGTCGACCACCTCGAGCTTGCCGAGGCGCCGATAGTGATCGATGATCGGCACCGTCTCCTGCTCGTACAGCTGGAGACGTCGCATCACCGCGTCCTCGGTGTCGTCGGAGCGCTGCACGACCTTCCCGCCGCACACGTCGCACACCCACGGCTGCTTCGGCGGCATGTTCACGTGGTAGGTCGCTCCGCAACCCTCGCAGACACGCCGGCCGGCGATTCGATCGAGCACGATCTCGGTGGACACGTCGAGGTTGATCACGAGATCGAGGGGATGGACCTCGAGCACCCGATCGAGCTCGACCGCCTGCGCCTCGGTGCGGGGGAAGCCGTCGAGCACGAACCCGTCGTCGAGATGGTGGCCGGTGACGTGCTCCTCGACCACGCCGAACACGATCTCGTCGGGCACGAGCTCGCCCGTGTCCATATAGCGCTGGGCCTCGAGGCCGACGCGGGTTCCCGCGGCCGCGGCGGCGCGCAGGAGGTCACCCGTCGCGAGGTGGGCGACGCCGTAGTGCTCGGCGAGGCGCGCCGCCTGCGTGCCCTTTCCGGCACCCTGCTTCCCGAGTAGCACCAACCGAGGCCCGCGGCTCAAGCGAATACCAGCGCTAGGCCAGGAAGCCTTCGTAGTTCCGCATCATCAGCTGGCTGTCGATCTGCTTCATCGTCTCGAGGGCCACGCCCACGGTGATGAGCAGCGCGGTGCCGCCGAAGGGGAACTGCTCGATGTTCCACAGCGCGAACACGAGCAACGGCGCCAGCGCGATGACGGCCAGGAACAGCGAGCCCGGCAGCGTGATGCGGTTCAGCACCTTGGCGAGGTAGCGCTCGGTCTGCGGCCCGGGTCGGACGCCGGGGATGAAGCCGCCCTGCTTGCGAATGACGTCGGCCTGCTGCTGGGGGTTGAACGCGATCGCCGTGTAGAAGTACGCGAAGAAGACGATGAGCATCGTATAGAAGCCCATGTAGAACCAGCCCTGCGACTGCACGAGGTTGTCGTTGATCCACTCCTGCGCGCCCTCCCACGGGGTCACCGAGGCAATGAGCGCGGGGAACGACAGGATCGAGCTGGCGAAGATCACCGGGATCACGCCCGACTGGTTGACCTTCAGCGGGATATAGGTGCTCTGGCCGCCGTACATCCGCCGTCCGACCACCCGTTTGGCGAACTGCACCGGGATGCGCCGCTGGCCGGACTCGACGAACACGATCCCGACGACCATCGCCACTCCGATGGCCAGGATCGTGAAGAACTGGAACTTGTTGCCCTCGCTGTAGATCGCCCCGCCCTGGGCGGGCAGGCGCGAGACGACCGACGCGAAGATCAGGATCGACATGCCGTTCCCGATGCCGCGCTGGGTGATCAGCTCGCCCAGCCACATCACGAGCGCGGTACCTGCGGTCCACGTGATGACGATGAGCGCAGCGCGGGGGGCGTTGAAGTCGGGGATGAGGTCGGTGCCCTGGGGCAGGCCGGCGAAGTTGAACAGCCCGCTGCCGGTCTGGCCCTGGTGGAGGGCGAACACGAAGCCGGTCGACTGCACCAGCGCCAGCGCCACGGTGAGGTAGCGCGTCCACTGGGTGATCTTCTTCTGGCCGACCTGGCCCTGCTGCTGCCACTCCTCGAGCTTGGGGATCACCACCCCGAGCAGCTGCATGATGATCGAGGCCGTGATGTAGGGCATGATCCCGAGGAAGAAGATGGCCACGTTGGTGATCGCCCCGCCCGAGAAGAGGTCCAGGAACGGGACCACCCCGCCGGTGTTCTCGACCTGGTCCTGAAGCGTCTTGATGGCGTCGAAGTCGACGTAGGGCACCGGGATGTGGGCGCCCAGGCGGTACACCCCGACGATCAGCATCGTGAAGACGATCTTCCCGCGCAGGTCGGGCACCCGGAGGATGTTCCGCAGGCGGGACAGCATGGGGCGACGACCTCCTCAGGCGCCGGGGTAGCCGAGATTACCTGTTCGTCAGGGCGTTGCCCCGCGGAGGCGGACGGCGGTCACCGTAGGGCGAGGGGAGCCGCTCGACGCTGCCCCCGGCGGCCTCGATGGCCGACCTCGCCGCCCCGGAGAAGGCGTGGGCACGGACGGTGAGGGCCTTGGTGAGCTGCCCCCGCCCGAGGATCTTGACCAGACCCTGCTTCGCCACCAGGCCCCGGGCCCGTAGCGCGCCGGGGTCGACCGTGCTGCCCGAGTCGAACCCCTCGAGCGTGTCCAGGTTGACCACGGCGTACTCGACGCGGAACGGGTTCTTGAAGCCCTTGGCCTTGGGCGTACGGCGGGCGAGCGGGGTCTGTCCGCCCTCGAAGCCGGGCTTGACGGTGTCGCGCGCGCCCTGGCCCTTCATGCCCCGGCCGGCGGTCTTGCCGCCCCTGCCGGCGATGCCGCGCGCGGGACGACGGCGGCGGGTACGAGCGCCCGGCGCGGGCGCGAGATCGTGGACCTTCACATTTCCTCCATCTTCAAGGTCGCCCTCACTC
>JBOGFI010000194.1:0-25793 GCA_050743365.1 Acidimicrobiia bacterium
GCCCCCACCCGCGCCCGGGCAGCCCGGTGCGGGGTGGAGTCTGCCGCCGGCCTCGACGACGCTCCCACGTCGCCGGCGGCGCTGGCCCTGGTCGCTCGGCGGGGTCCTCGGCGTCATCGCCCTTCTCGCCGTCGCCGGGGTTGCGCTGTTCGTGTCGAAGGTCAAGCCGCCGATCGACGCCACCAACGCATTCCTGCGCGACCTCGACCGCGGCGACTTCGACGCTGCCTACGACCGCATGTGCGCCAACGACCGCGAGTTCTTCACGACGGACAGCCTCGGTAACGCGTTCGGCTTCATCGACGACTACGAGGTGAATCCCTTCGACGTCAGCGTCGACGGCGACCGCGCCAAGGTGAGCTTCGACAGCGACGTGACCGACGGCGACCGCGAGTACTTCGAGCTGCCGTTGCGCAAGGACGGAGGTAGTTGGCGGCCGTGCCTCACCGACGCCGCCGACCTCGGCGACCTCGACGTCGACAGCGAGTTCCCCTGACCGAGAGATCCGGCCCGGGATGGCTCCGGTGGGTCCTGGCCGGCGTGGCCTCGCTCGTTCTCGTGGTCGGGATCGCGGCGGCGGTGTTCCTCCTCCGGGTCGTCAAGCCGCCGCTCGACGCCGCCAACTCGTACTTCGGCGACCTGAAGGCGCACCGGTACAGCGCCGCCTACGGCCGTTTGTGCGAGCACACGCGTGGAGCGGTGCCGAAGCGGGAGTTCGTGGACACGCTCGGAGCCAACCTGTCGGGCGTGTACCGCATCGACGACTACGCGGCCAACCCACGCGTCGACCTCGGTGACGACCGGGCCGAGGTCGACCTCGAGGTGTCGTACACAGGCACGGACAACGACGATGTCACGCTGCGCCTGCGCAAGGAGGACGGCGACTGGAAGCCCTGCCCCGACCCGGAGCAGCTCGGCTGAGTTCCAGGAAGGAAGGCCTGCCAGCCCGTCGCTCGCCGTCAGGATTACGCAGGAGCGGCGAGCGGCCCGCAGGGCGCGTCGGCGAGCGGCCCGCAGGGCGGCGGCCGGGTATCCCGGCCGCCGAGGCGAGCCGACCAGTGAGGTAGGCAGGTACCCTGCCGCCGAGCGAGCGCGACCAGGAGGAGGGAGTCAGGCCAGGTTGCTGGAACGGGGGTAGGCGTCGGCGGGGTCGGTGAGCACGTTGACGAGCGACAGGCCGGCGGTGGCGAAGGCGCGATCGAGCGCGGGACCGATCTCCTCGGGCTCGGTCACGAGCTCGCCGTGCCCCCCCAGGGCGGTCACGACCTCGTCGTAGCGGGTGCCCGGGCGCAGGTCGGCGGCGACGTCGTAGCCGTAGAAGAGCTGCATCGGGTGCTTCTCGAGCCCCCAGATGCCGTTGTTGCCGACGACCGCGACCACGTCGACCCCGAAGCGCACGAGCGTGTCGAGATCGCCGAGCGAGAACCCGATGGCCCCGTCGCCGTAGAGCACCACCACCTGGCGTGAGGGCGAGGCGAGCCCGGCGGCCAGGGCGTAGCCGGTGCCCATGCCGAGGCAGCCGTAGGGGCCGGGGTCGAGGAAGCAACCGGGCGTGAAGGTGTCGACGTACTTTCCCGCGTACGAGACGAAGTCGCCGCCGTCGCCGATGACGATGGCGTCACGATCGAGCCGCGGGCGCAGTTCGCCGTACACGCGCGAGGGGCGGATGGGCGACGCCTCGGCCAACAGCGGCTCGGCCTCCGCCGCACGCGCCGCGTGCTCCTGCTCGCGCAGGCGCGCCACCCAGCCGTCGTGATCGGCGTGCCGCGGCGCCGCCGCCACCGCCTCGGCGAGCCCGGCGAACGTGCGGTCGAGATCGCCCGCGGTGGTGGCCGTCACGTCGGCGTGGCGGGCGACGCTCTCGGGCGCGTCGCACAGGTGCGCGACGCGGGCGCCGGCGAAGGCGCCGAACCCCAGCCGGAAGTCGAGCGGCGTCCCGGCCACGACGACGAGGTCGGCCTCCTTCAGCGCCGCGCCCCGGACGCGTGAGAACGCCAGCTCGTGATCGGCGGGCAGGAGCCCCCGACCCATGCCGTTGGCGAAAGTGGGGACGCGAGCGGTCTCGACGAAGGCGCGCAGTGACGCCTCCGCCTCCGCCCAGAAGACGTCGCCGCCGACCATCAGCGCGGGCCGGTCCGCCTCGGCGAGGAGCCTTGCGATGGCACCGAGTCGATCGGGGTCGGGCGGCTCGCCGGACAGCGTGCCCGGGTCGGGGGCGGAGGGAATGGTGGCGGTAGCCGGGCCCCAGGCGTCGAGCGGCACGTCGACGAACACGGTGCCGCGGTGGGGCGAGCGGGCGGCGCGGAAGGCGACGTCGAGCTCGTCCGGGATGAGCTCCGGCGCGGTGACGGTGGTTGCGTGCTTCGTGACGGAGGCCACGATCGGCACGTGGTCGAGCTCCTGGAGGGAGCCCGAGCCCCAGCGGGCCTGTGGCGCGCGTCCGCCGATGACGACGAGGGGCGAGCCGTTCATCCATGCCGCCGTGATCGCGCTCACGCCGTTGGTGACGCCCGGTCCGGCGGTCAGCGCGGCGACACCGGGCCGGCGCGTGACCTTGGCCCAACCCTCCGCGGCAAAGGTGGCGGTCTGCTCGTGGCGCGTGTCGACGAGGCGCACTCCGGCCCTCACGCACCCGTCGTACAGCGGGAACAGGTGGCCGCCCGACAGGGTGAAGATGGTGTCGACGTCGTGGCGGCGCAGGACCTCGGCGGCAAACCGCCCGCCGTCGGCCTCCAGCTTGTCGGCTGTCACACGGCGCCCCGCGCCGTGGGTGCGTCGACGCCGCGCAGGAAGTCGTCGAGCTCCGCGCACCAGACCGCGGGGTTCTCGAACTGGGGTGAGTGGCCGGCGTCGGGTACGACCACGAGCCGCGCGCCGGGGATGGTCGCAGCCATCGCCTGCGACGGCGCAACAAACGACTCGTCCTGCTCGCCCACGATCACGAGGGTCGGGCATCCGACCACTACGAGGCGCGCGAGCTCGTCGGGCTGGTGCGCGATCTCGCGGGCCATCGCCGCCCACATGACGCCCGACAGCGCCGCCCACTTCACGTCCTGGAACGTCTGGTACCCGGGGCGCTCGTCGAGGAGGCGCCGGTGGGCGGGGGTCTCGAGCGCGGCGGCTTCGTCGAGCAGCGGCTTCAGGGCGTCCTTCCCCTGGCCGAGCGCGATCTGCGCCGCCAGGTCGACGAGGTCGGGGTCGAGGCCCGGCACCGGCCCGGCCGATGTGTCCATGAGCACCATGGCCTCCACGCGTTCGGGAAGCGCGAGTACCACCCGCCGGGCGACCATCCCGCCCATCGAGTGGCCGAGCAGGCGAAACCGGTCGATGCCGAGCGCGTCGGCGAGCTCCACGACGTCGCGGGCGAGACGGTCGAGCGAGTAGGCGGCGACATCGTCGGGGGCGTCGCTCTCGCCGTGGCCGCGGTGGTCGAAGATCACGACCCGATGGCGCTCTGCCAGCCGCTCCACGTGGTCGGCGAAGTCCTCCTTGGCGCCCCCGAACCCGTGGACGAGGAGCAGGGCGGGGCCCGATCCCGCCTCCCGCATCTCGAGCCCGACGCCGTCGTCGACCGTGACCCGCATCCGATGCTCCCTCTGCTCCTCGTCGCTCGCCCGAAGGTGGATGTCACCCCGCCGGCCCGGAGGCGGCGGCCTCCGTCGGTAGGCTACGACGATGGCCGTGACCGAGACGGCTCGCTCGCGCCGTTCGTCCTGGGCGCTGTGGCTCCGGATCGTCGTGAGCGCCGGGCTCCTCGGCGTCCTGGTGTCGAGGATCCACGTAGGGAACCTGCTCCCCGAGCACCCCCACCTCTCCTCCCTCTTCTTCCTCGCCGCCGGCATCGCCACCGCGGGCGTCGGGATCGTGCTCTCGGCGTGGCGGTGGCAGCGCGTGCTCGCGGTGTTCGACGCCCACGTACCGCTCCGGACACTCGTGTCGCACTACTTCGCCGGGCAGTTCGTCGGGAACGTCCTCCCCTCCACCATTGGGGGCGACGTGCTGCGGGTGAGCCGCGGAACCGCCACGACCGGCTCGGGGACCGTCTCGTTCGCGTCGGTTGCGCTCGAGCGCCTGACCGGCTTCGTCGCGCTGCCCCTCCTCGCGGTCGTCGGGTTCGCGCTCCGTCCTTCGCTGCTCGAGGTCGACCACGCGTGGATCGCGCTCGCCATCTCCGGGATCACGCTGGTGGTGCTGGTCGTGATCCTCGTGCTCGCGGCCCACCCGCGGCTCGCCGGCCGCTTCCGCGACCACGAGAACTGGATGCGGTTCGTCGGCGCGGTGCACGTCGGGGTCGACCGCCTCCGCCGCCAGCCCCGCCTCGCCGCCGGCGTGCTAGGAGCGGCGCTCGTGTACCAGGCCTCGACGGTCGCCGTCGTCTACCTCGCTGTGCGCACCCTCGGCGTCTCGATCCCGACCGCGGCCGTGGTGGCCTTCGCCCCGGCGGTGGCGATGGCGCAGGTGCTCCCGTTGTCGCTGAGCGGCCTCGGTGTCCGCGAGGGGATGCTGGTCATCCTCCTCCACCCTCTCGGCGTCTCGAGCGGCCGGGCGGTGGCGATCGGCCTGCTGTGGTACGCCATGATGCTGATCGTGAGCCTCCTGGGCGCTCCCCCGTTCGCGGTCGGTCACCGGCACGGCCGGGCGCCGACCGGCCGGTCTTCTCCGGTGTCGTGAGCATCGCCGACGAGACCGCCCGACCCGCGGAACGGCGGGGTCTCCGGCTGCCCGGCGGGAGGCGACTGCGCGATGGCCACCACCTCTACTGGTGGATCGAGATCCTCGCGATCGTCGCCTTCTACATGGTCTACTCGGCGATCCGGAACGCCAACGAGGGCGGTGCCGCGGATGCGTTCGCCAACGCCCGAGAGCTGATCGGCTGGCAGCGCGCCCTCGGCATCAACCACGAGGAAGTGCTCCAGGACTGGGCGCTGCACTTCCGCCCGATCATCATCGCCATGAACTACTTCTACGGGTCGATGCACTTCGTGGTCACCGGCGGCGTCGGGATCTACCTGTACCGGCGCTGGAGCAATGACTATCCGCTTTGGCGCAACACGCTCGGCATCACCACCGGGTTGGCGCTGATCGGATTCATCACCTGGCCGCTCATGCCGCCGCGGCTCCTTCCCGAGAGCTACGGGTTCGTCGACACGCTGGCGCGTTTCCCCACGTTCTGGTCGTTCAACTCGGGGGCCGTGAGCAAGATCTCGAACCAATTCGCGGCGATGCCGAGCGTGCACTGCGCGTGGGCGCTGTGGTGCGCGTGCATCATGGTGCCCCGCGTCCGTCAGCAATTCTGGAAGGTGCTGTTCGCCCTCTACCCGGGCATGACGGTCACCGCCATCGTGCTGACCGGCAACCACTACGTGCTCGACGCGGTCGGCGGCTTCGCCGTGCTCGGGGTGGGTTACGTGCTGGCCCGACCCTTCACGCGCGCGGGCCGGGGCGCGGCCCTGAATCCGGCGACCTGACCACAGTCGTGGATCTCGACCATGTTGCGTCGGCGACGCGCGACGTCGCCCCCGCGCTCGATGTTCTCGTCGGCGAGCTCGGCGGCACCGTTCTGTTCGGCGGGGACGCGCCCGGCTTCCGGTTCATGCAGGTCCGGCTGGGTGACGCGACCGAAGGCATGAACGTCGAGCTCATCGAGCCCTGGGACGTCGATCGGAACGACTTCCTCGAGCGCTTCCTCGCCCGGCACGGCGACGGTCCCCACCACCTCACGTTCAAGGTCGACGACCTCGTCGCCACGCTCGACCGCGTTCGGGAGTCGGGCTACCGGCCCGTCAACGTCGACGTCTCGGACCCGCAGTGGAAGGAAGCCTTCGTCCTCCCTCGCGAGGCCCACGGGACCGTCGTGCAGCTGGCCGAGTCGCACGACAGCCTCCCCACACGGGAGGAGCTGCTGGCGCACGTGCGCGAGCACGGGCCGAACGGGCACCCGCAGTGGTGGCCCGACCCGCCCGATCCGATCGGCGCGCCGCGCGCGTTCCTGCGCCGGGTGGTGGTCGCCACGCCGTCGTTGAGCGCCGGTGTCGGCTTCTTCGCCGGCCTGCTCCAGGGCCACGAGGTAGCGGCGGGCGAGGGGTGGGTCGAGCTGGGTTGGCCCGGCGGCGGCCGGGTGAGGCTGGAGCACCGCCCCGGCCGGGCGGGGCCGGGCGTCGACCGGCTCGAGGGCGACGTCGACGGGACCGCCGGGGAGTGGCAAGCGGCGGGGGCGCGCCTCGTCCTGGAGCCGCGGTAGTCAGTCGCGCTGGCGCCGGCGACGGACGAGCGCGCCGGCGACGGCACCGAGAACCGCCGAGCCGAGGATCACGAAGATCAGACGTGACCTTCGCTCGGCGACGACGAAGTCGACGGTGACGCGCTGGCTGTTGGCGAAGGCGAACCAGAGGACGAGCGCGACCACCGCCAGGATCACGATCAGCCGTGCGAGCTGGGCCCGGTCCCTCGGCTCTCTGTCAGGCACGAGCCGAAGCTACCTCGTAATGAACTCGCGCTGACGGGCCACCAACCGCAGGACGCTGCCGCGCACGGCGCGGTCGGCGAGCGACAGTTGCGCGTCGCGCGCGGTGACGAGCCCGAGGCGACGGCGGGGCACACCCGCCAGCGCCACGCGTCGCACGTTCGGGGTGTCGGGCGGGATGGCCGTCTCGGGCAGCACCGAGACACCGCCGCCGGCCGCGACCATGTCGGCGATGAGGCGGATCCCCTCGACCTCGATCGGGACCGCGAGCGTGATCCCGTCGGCGGCGGCGGCCGCCTCGACCTCCCGGCGGAGGGGGTTGCCGGCCGGCGGGAGAATGAGCGGCTGCTCGGCCAGACGGCCCAACGGCACCGGTTCGGCGCCGACGTCGGGGCCGCGCTCTGCAAGCAGGCCGACGAGCTCCTCGTCGAGCAGGTGCTCGAGGTGGAGCCGCCGGTCGGCGACCGGCTCGGTGATCACGGCCTGCGCCAGCTCACCGCCGGCGACCTCCGCGAAGAGCCGCTCGGAGGCGGCTTCGTTCACCCTCAGCTGCACACCCGGGGCCAGCGTGCGGAGGTCGGCGACGAGGGCGGGGACGAGCCAGCGGCTGGCCGTTCCGACCACGCCCAGGCTGGCGTGTCCCGCCTGGAGCCCCTGGAGCATCGAAAGGTCGGCGCGCAGCGCTTCGAGCTCGCGCCGCACCCGCCGGGCCCGCTCGAGCACCACCGCCCCGAACTCGGTCGCGCTGGCGCCGCGGCGGCCGCGCACGAGCAGCGGGGCCCCCAGTTCCTCCTCGAGCTGGCGGACCTGCTCCGACACGTTCGATTGCACCGTGGCGAGCACATCGGCGGCGGCGGTGAACGACCCCTCCTCGGCGATGGCCAGCATCGTGTCCAGATGGCGTAGCTCCACCAGGGGCCTCCTCGATCTCTAGATCCGATGGGTAATATCGATTCTAACCGTTGGACAGATTCACGCCCAGCGACCAACATTGGGCTTGCAGGATGACTCGGGGGGTCGGTTCCCCCCACCGGCCCTCCCGGGTTCCTCCCTCGAACGAGCAAAGGTCGATCGTTGGCGCTAGACAACGTCTCCAACCTGGTGTTCACGGGTCAATTGGCCTGGACCACCGACGCCGCCTGCGCGGGCCACACCGACCTGTTCTTCGCGCCCTCGGGCGAGCGTCCCGAGGCCAGGGTCGCCCGCGAGGGCGCGGCCCGGGCGATCTGCGCCGGCTGTCCGGTGCTCCCGGAGTGCCGCGACTGGGCACGCGAGCACCGCGAGTACGGGTTCTGGGGCGGCGAGTCGGAGGAGGAACGGGCCGCCGCCGGCTACCGCGTCGACATGCCTGTCGGCCGCGTCGCCCGCTACCCCCGAGGCGACGGCACGCCCGTCCGGCCTCGTACCCCCTGGGTGGCTTGAGAGATTGCGCCGGTAGTCTCCCGGCGCATGCCCGACACCAGCGAAGGCGTCGACCTCGAGCGGCTGCGTAAGTTCTTCGCCGAGCACGTCGAAGGCGCCTCGGACGAGCGTCCACTGTCGGCGGAGCTCATCGCCGGAGGCCGTTCCAACCTCACCTACGGCATCACCGACGGCGAGCGCTGGTGGGTGCTGCGACGCCCGCCGCTGGGCCATGTGCTCCCGACCGCGCACGACATGGGCCGTGAGTACCGCGTGCTCAGCGCGTTGGCCGGCACCGACGTGCCTGTTCCCCGCACCCTGGCGTTCTGCGACGACGTCGACGTCAACGACGCGCCGTTCTACGTGATGGAACGGGTCGACGGCCAGATCCTGCGCACAGCCGACGACATCGCGCGGCTGAGCCCCGATGACGCCGCCGCGTGCTCGCGCGAGCTGATCGACGTGCTGTCCCGCATCCATACCGTCGACTACGAGGCCGTCGGCCTGTCGGGCTTCGGCCACCCCGACGGCTACCTCGAACGGCAGGTGCGGCGGTGGGGCGAGCAGTGGGAACGCTCGAAGGCCGCCGACCTGCCCGGCATCGACGAGCTCGCCCGCCGGCTGCGGGCGGCGCTGCCCGAGTCGGGGCCGCCGACGATCGTCCACGGCGATTACCGCCTCGACAACACGATGCTCGCCCCCGACGACCCCACCCGCATCGTTGCCGTGCTCGACTGGGAGATGGCCACGCTCGGCGACCCCCTCGCCGACGTGGGCCTGTTCCTCCTCTATTGGGGCCAGTCCGAGGCCCAGATCATCGCCACCGGCGACGGGATCAGCACCCAGGCCGGGTTCCTGGCGCGCGACGAGGTGGTCGAGCTCTACGCCGAGCGCAGCGGGCGCAGGGTCGACGAGCTCGACTGGTACGAGGTGTTCGCCGGCTACAAGCTCGCCATCATCGTGGAGGGCATCGCGGCGCGGTACCGCATGGGCAAGACCCTCGGCGAGGGCTTCGAGGCCATGGGCGAGATGGTCGTCCGCCTCGTCGAGGGCGCCCTCGACCAAGCGAACCGGTCGCCGATACCGGCCCTACGCGGCTAGGACCAGGAGGCCTGCCAGCCCGCGACTCGCGGTCAGGATTGCGCGGGAGCGGCGAGCGTCCCGAAAGGCGGCGGCAGGTACCCTGCCGCCGAGCGAGCGCGACCAGGCTAGGTGTGCCGGCTGATGTAGCCGCGGCTGCGGAACGTCGCCAGCATGCGTACCACGAAGACGCCGGCGCCGAGCGCGAGCACCACGCTCCCGACGGCCGCGATCCCGAGCTCGCCCCAGGGCAGCCGATCGCCGTCGAGGACGGCCCGGGCCGCCTCGAACAGGTGGGTGAGCGGGAGCACCTTCCCGATGGGCTGGAGCACCCCCGGGAGCGCGCTCACCGGGTAGAAGATGCCCGACAGCGGCATCAGCATGGCGAGCAGGCCCCAGGCGAGGATCTCGGCGCCCTGGCCGACGCGCAGGATCAGCCCGATCACGATGAGGCCCACCGACCAGCCGACCACCAGCAGCACGGCCATGATCGGCACCAGCGCCAGCCCGATGTCGGTGACGTTGAAGGCGAAGAGCCCGAACGCCACGACGCTGACGACGACCACGCTGAAGGCCAGCTTCGCCAGACCGAAGAGCACCACGCCGGCGACGTACTCGGCCTCGCGCAGCGGCGTGACGAGCAGGTTGAGCAGGTTGCGCGACCACGTCTCCTCCATGAAGCCGGTGGCCAGGCTGACCTCGGCCTGGAACACCACGTGGAAGAGGAGGATCCCGGCGAGCAGGAAGCCGACGCCCCTCTCGCCCGCGCCCGCCTGGCGGCCGAAGTAGACGCCGATCGCGCCGAAGAGCACGGCGTCGACCACCGGCCACACGACCACGTCGAACCAGCGCTGCGGTGCGCGCTGGAGCACGTAGGCATGACGACGGGCGACGGCACGAATTCGCAGCCAACTCATCACGCGCCCTCCCGCTCCTCGGCGAGGTGCAGGAACACGCCCTCGAGGTCGTCACGGCCGAAGCGGGCCGCGACCTCGCCGGGGTGTCCGTCGGCGACGATCCGCCCGCGCGAGATGAACACCACCCGTTCGCACAGCCGCTCGACCTCCACCATGTTGTGGCTGGTGACGAGCAGGGCGGTGCCGTCCTCGGCGCAGAGGCGGTTGAGCCCGGTGCGGACGCGTAGGGCGACGTCGGGGTCGAGCGACGCGGTGGGCTCGTCGAGCACCAGCAGGCGAGGGCGGTGCAGCCCCGCCTTGACCACCCCCACCAGGGTGCGCTGTCCCGACGACAGCTCGTTGCCCATGGCGTCGCCGAGGTGGGCGATGCCGAAGCGCTCGAGCCCTCGCTCGACCGCCGGGCGGGGGTCGGCGAGCCCGTACAGCTGGCCGAAGAGGTGCAGGAACTCGATCACCCGCAGCCGCTCCGGCAGGGGGAGGTAACCGGCCGCGAAGCCGACGTGAGCGGCGGCCTCGCTGCGGTGGCGGGGCAGGCGGTGCTCCATGATCTCGACCCAGCCGGCGTCGGGGGTCACCACGCCGAGCAGCATCAGGAGGGTGGTGGTCTTGCCGGCGCCGTTGGGGCCGAGGAGCGCGACGCGCTCGCCGGCCGCGACCGTGAGGTCGAGGCCGTCGACGGCGCGGATCCGCTTGTACTGCTTCACCAGGCCGCGGGCGCGTAGCACGTCGTGGGCCGTGGACATGCGCCGAGTGTCGCAGACGGCAGCCGTTCTCACCTACACGATTCGGGGGGCCGGGCCATACTGCTGTCGTGGGAGCGACGATGGGCGTGCTCGACGGGGTGAAGGTGCTCGAGCTGGCCGAGTTCGGCTTTGTCCCCGCGTGCGGGGCGATCCTCGCCGACTGGGGCGCCGAGGTCGTGAAGGTCGAGCGGGCGACCGGCGACCCGCTGCGGGCGGTGCAGGCGGCGGGCTTCGTGCCCGACACGGGCGACTTCAACCATCTGTGGGAGCTGTACAACCGGAACAAGCGGGGGGTCTCGATCGACCTGCGCATCGACGACGGGCGGGCCGTCTTCGACCGGCTCGTCGCCTGGGCCGACGTGATGATCACCAACTTCCTGCCGTCGGCGCGGGCGAAGCTGCGGGTCGAGCCCGACGACGTGTGGGCGGTGAACCCCCGGCTGATCTACGCCAAGGGCCACGGCCAGGGCCAGCAGGGCCCCGATGCCGACCAGGGCGGCTTCGACGCGGTGTCGTACTGGTGCCGGGGCGGGATCGCCCACATGCTGAGCCCGGCGAAGGGCCCGCTGATCATGCAGCGGGGGGCGATGGGCGACGGCCCCGGCGGCGCCTACCTGGCCGGCGGTGTGGCCGCCGCGCTGTACCAGCGCGAACGCACCGGCAAGGGAATGGTCGTGGACGTGTCGCTGCTTGCCGCCGCCACCTGGACGCTGGCCCCCGACCTGACCGCCACGTCGGTGCTGGGCGAGGCGCCGCCGACGATGGATGTGACCCGGCCGCTGTCGAACCCGCTGGTGGGCTCGTACCGCACGGCCGACGGCCGGTGGGTGATGCTCAACATGCTCGACGACGCCCGGCACTGGGCGCCGGCGTGCCGGGCGCTCGGCCTCGCCGAGCTGATCGACGACGCCCGCTTCGCCGATACCAAAGCACGGGCCGAGCACCGCGAGGAGCTGCATCGGCTGATCACCGAGCGCATCGCCGCCACTGCGCTGGCCGACCTGCGCGCCGAGCTCGGGGCTGAGGACACGATCTGGTCGGTGATCGCGTCGCCGGCCGAGGTGCTGGAGGATCCGCAGGTGCTCGCCAATGGGTACCTCGCGGCGCATCCGGCGCATGCACGGGCGCGCCTCCCGGGCAGCCCGGCGCAGTTCGACGACCGTCCCCACGAGGTGCGACGACGCGCACCCGCGACCGGCGAACACACGGATGAGGTCCTGACCGAGGTGGGCGTCGAGCCCGCCGAGATCGCGCGGCTACGCGGGATGGGAGCACTGGCATGAGCGATCTGCAGGCGACGGCGCGGCGGCTGCGCGATCACCTGGAGCCGATCGCGGCCGGCGTCTACTTCGCGCCCGAGGCGATCGACGGCTACAAGGAGCAGGGCCTCAACTACTTCGAGGGCTACTTCTGCAGCCGGAGCGCGTGTCTGGGCAAGGCGCCGTGGAGTGTGGTCTGCGCCGCGTTCGCGGCGTTCAAGCCCGAGGCCGTGAAGGACGCGGTGACCGGGGGATGGTCGAAGACGGATCCCGAGCCGATGCTGGCGGCGCGGCTCGCCGGCGCCGAGGCCCAGCTCCAGCGGCTGCTGGGCGATCCGACCGACGAGGTGGCGCAGGCGACCAAGCTCCTCTACGAGCTCACCGACGGCGTCGACCCCTCGGGCCGCATGCTCTACTCCGGGTTGTCGGTGCTGCCGCGCCCGGAGTCGCAGTGGGGCAACCTCTGGCGGGCGGCCGACCTGGTGCGTGAGCACCGGGGCGACGGCCACATCGCCGCCTGGATCGGGCACGTCGACTCGACCGAGATCACCGTCCTCACCGAGCTGGCGTGGGGCATTCCACCTCGCAGCTACGTGTACACGCGCGGGTGGAACGAGGAGGAGGTCGACGCCGCCTGTGCGCGCCTCGAAGCGCGCGGCCTGCTGAAGGACGGGGCGCTCACCGCCGCGGGCAAGGAGCTACGCGGCGAGATCGAGCGCCAGACCGACGGGGCCGAACGCGAGATCGTCGACCGCCTCGGTGATCGCGCCGGCGAGCTGTTCGGGCTGGTGGAGCCGTGGTCGAAGGCGATCGTCGCCAATGGCGGCTATCCCATCGACTTCAGCCAGCTGCGCGGCGTGAAGGGTTAGGCGCGCGCGGTCGTACACTCGTGCGCGTGGCTGAACGCGACGGGCTCGTCTGGGACGACCACCCGCAGTTGCGCCGGCCGGTGCTGGTCGCGGGCTTCGAGGGCTGGAACGACGCCGGTGACGCCGCCTCCGACGCCGCCGCCTGGCTGACCCGGCGCTTCTCCGCCTCTCGCTTCGCCTGGATCGACCCCGAGGAGCACTTCGACTTCCAATCGCGCCGCCCCGAGGTCGAGCTGGTCGACGGCGTCACCCGCAAGATCACCTGGCCCGCCAACGAGTACTTCGCCGTGCCCGTCGGGCCGGACCGCGACCTCGTGGTGCTCCGCGGCGTCGAGCCGAGCTACCGCTGGCACTCGTTCTGCCGGGCCGTGCTCACGGTGGCGACCGAGACCGGCTGCGAGATGGTGGTCACGTTCGGGGCGCTGCTCGCCGACGTGCCCCACACCCGTCAGGCCCCGATCACGGGTACCGCCACCGACCCCGAGCTCATCGAGCGGCTCGCCCTGACCCGTTCCCGCTACGAGGGGCCGACCGGGATCGTGGGCGTGCTCCACGACGCCTGCCGGGGAGCGGGGATGGCCTCGGCGTCGCTGTGGGCACCGGTCCCGCACTACGTGGCCGCGCCTCCGAATCCGGTCGCCACCCGCGCCATCCTCGACCGCTTCGCCGAGCTCATCGGTGCGCCGCTCGAGCTACGCGAGCTCGATGAGCTGGCCGAGACGTGGCGCCGGCGCGTCGACGAGATCGTCGCCGACGACGACGACGTCCTCGGGTACGTTCGCAAGCTCGAGGAGCGAGTCGACTCGCAAGAGGCCGGCGAACTCGAGATCCCGACGGGTGACGCGCTCGCGGCCGAGCTGGAGCGCTTCCTCCGGGACCAGCGCGGAGAGAGTGAGTAACGAGCGAGACGAGTCAGCAGGCGCACTGGTAGTCGCGCGGCGGCGACACCGCCGGCGGCGGCACCAGCCCGCCGACGACGCTGATCGCAGTCACGCCCGGGGCGGTGACGCGGTGCAGCTCACGGCCGGTGGCGGCGTCGACCGTCGCGATCCGGTCGCCCAATCCCAGGTACAGGCGGCGGCCGTCGCCGGCGAGCTCCAGTGTCGACAGGGTCCCGGGGAGCTCCCACGAGCCGGCGGCCTCGAGGCCGTCCGTGTCGATGGCTGTGACCTCGGACCCGCTGCCCACGTAGAGGGTGCCGTCGTCGCTCACGGCCGCGGCGGCGACGACGTCGTCTCGGTCACGGGCGAGGTCGGCGGTACGCGTGACCGCGATCTCGTGGGTGTCGATCTCGGCGACCGCGCCGCTCGCCCGGTCGGCCACATAGAGGCGGTCGCCGTCGGGCGCCACCGCCAGGGCGGTGGCTGCTTCGGGCGCCTCACCGAACGGCAGCGGCAGGTCGACGCAGTGCGCCCATTGCTCGTCGAGGCTGAGGACGTGCACGAAGGCGCTGCCCAGGCTCTCGACCGTGTAGAGCGTGTACAGACGGGTGGCGTCGGGTGAGAGCACCTGCGTCCGGGCGGTGCCCCCCATGGCCTGCTGGAGCTCCTTGTCGACGCTGTAGACGTCGACCACCTCGCCCGACGAGAGCTGGAGCCGACGCACGCGGTACCGATCGGGAGCCTCGGGCGGCGTGTACTCGATGACGAACAGGCTGGTGAGGTCGGTCGAGAACGCCTCGGGCTCGTAGTTGCCGGGGAGGTCGTAGCGGCGGGCATCGCCGGCGAGACCGGTGACGACGATCGGGGTCTGCTCCCTGCCCGCCGGGTAGGTGCCGTCGCCGGTGCGGGGCGGCGCCAGCGCCACCGAGCCGCCGTTGGGGTCGGCGCCGACGGCGCGAACGACCAGACCAGCCGGATCGAGATCACGGGCGCCTACCTCCTGCCCGGTCGCAGGGTCGATCGCGATCAGCCGCGTGGCATCTCCGGCCGGCTCGGCCCGGAACAAGGTCGACCAGTCGGGGGTGGGCACGGCACCGTCGGCGGTGAACGCCACCTCGCCGGTGTCGGCGTTCATCGCGGTCAGGCCGGTGTCGGTGCCGAGGAAGAGGCGATCGTTCGATGGAGCCGGCGGGTCGACTTCGTAGGCGCGGCTCCCGGCGTCGCCACCCGACTCGCCGCAGCCGCCGAGCGCGACCCCCAACAGCACCAGCACCCCGACGGCGACGACGCGCTTCGTGCCCATGACCCCTCCTCGGTCGTCCCATCAGGACGACGCACGAGGAGTGCCAGAGGTTCCTTGCCTCAGCCTTTCCGCTCTCGGCCCTGCGGCGCGACCGGTCGCCTCAGCCGAGCATGTCGTGGGCGACGGCTTCCCAGAGCTTCGTGCAGAGCGCCAGAGAGTCCTGGTCGACGCGCTCGTCGTTGCCGTGGAACATGGTGGCGTAGTCCTCGAAGCCGAGGCGCTTGCTGAAGAGACCAAATCCGTAGCCCACCGAGCCCGCCCGGCGGAAGTAGCGGTTGTCGGTGCCGCCCACCATCACGAACGGCACCAGCGCCGAGCCCTCCACGAGCTTGCCCGACACCCGCTGGAGGCAGTCCCACAACGGCGTGTCGGTGGGCGAGGCGGTCGACGGGTCATCGTTGCCCTCGATCTCGACCCGGTCGTAGAGGTCACCGAGCGCGTCGCGAAGTTGCGTATGGACGTCGGTCTCGGTCTGGCCGGGGAGGGTGCGGATGTCGACCTGCAGCTCGACCTTGTCGGGGATGACGTTGGTCTTCGTGCCGCCGTG
The DNA here is from genome assembly GCA_050743365.1 of Acidimicrobiia bacterium. Taxonomy (GTDB): domain Bacteria; phylum Actinomycetota; class Acidimicrobiia; order IMCC26256; family JACDBD01; genus JBOGFI01. The sequence continues at coordinate 15,464 of JBOGFI010000194.1, forward strand.
CATCACAGTGGGCGCGAACGTCGTATGGGTGGACGAGTAGACCATGCGCGCGAGCCCGAGCGGCAGCGACTGGCAGAGCTCGCGCAGCCCGTCGGCGTCGAGCAGCTGATCGGCGAACTCGGGCGGGTAGTGCATGCCCTCGGTAAAACGGCGCCATGTCTCCCCGATGCGCGTCTCGGGCCGGTACTCGTGGATACGCCGCACCACCTCGGCTGCAGTGACCAGCGCGTTGTCGCTGCGGAAGGGCTGCGACCCGTGTCCGGGCGTGCCCCGCACCGTGATCTTCGACCAGTAGGTGCCCTTCTCGTCGACCATCACCGGCAGGCGCGGTCCGTGTTCGCTCGGGATCTGGAAGCCACCCGACTCGGTGATCACATAGTCGGCGTACACCGCATCGCGCTCGTGCTCGACCAGGTGGCGCGCCCCCCAGGTGCCGAGCGCCTCCTCGTCGGCGACCGCCAGGTAGCTCAGCGTGCCCTTGGGCTTGAAGCCCGAGTCGGCCAGGCGGCGGAACGCCACCGCCATGGTGGCCGTCTCGTTGAGCATGTCGATCGCCCCCCGGCCCCACACGAAGCCGTCGACGAGCTCGGCGCCGAACGGGTCGCGGCTCCACCCTTCCGGGTTGACCGGCACGACGTCGGTGTGGCCCATCAGCAGCACCGACGGCGCCTGGGGGTCACTCCCTTCGATCCGGGCGAGGAGGCTGGCCCGGCCGGGCTGGGGCTCGTAGCGCTCGACGTCGAGCCCGGTCCCCTCGAGGTAGCCGCGCAGGAGGTCGACGCTGCGAGCCTCGCCGCCCGACTCGACGGTGCCGTCGTTCACGCACGCGTTGCGGATGAGGTCCTGGACGAGGTCGGTGGCCTCGGCCGTCGGGTCTTCGGTACGCGTCGCCATGGCCGCACCATACCGGCGGGACGCTCAGGCTGCCGGTGCGACCGTGTAGAGGAGGTGGCCGTCGTCGCGCCGCCGCTCGGCCTCGCCCGCCAGCGCCAGGTGCTCGAGGTGGGCGAAGGTCTCGCTCTCGGCCATCACGCCCCAGTGCTTGCGGGGGAAGACCTCGCGCGACAACTGCTGGACGGTGGCCGGGCCGAGCGCGGTCGACGCCGCTCGAAGTAGCTCCATGCGCTCGTGGTGGTGGCGCTTGATCGCCTCGACGCGCCCGGGCACGTCGTCGAACGGGTGGCCGTGGGCGGGCAGGCCGAGACGCACGCCGTCGAGGGCGGCGACCAGGTCGAGGGTGGCGATGTAGCTCTTCAGGGCGTCGGCGCCGTTGCCCACCCCCGACACGTGCGGCGTGATCGAGGGCAGCACGTGGTCGCCCGCGAGCAGCACGCCGTGCTCGGGGTCGTAGAGGCACAGGTGGTCGAGCGTGTGCCCGGGCGTGTGCAGCGCCGTCCACTCGCGGCCGGCGAGGCGGACCGGCTCGCCGTGCACAACGCGGCGGGTGGGGTCGGGCGGCGAGAACAGCGTCCGCAGCGCCCGGATCATGAGCCGGCGCCGCAGCGGCGGCATGGGGTGCTTGCTGCCGCCCCAGGGTGTCTCGCCTCCCCACGGGACGGATTGGCGCTGCCGCTCGGCGGTGGGGTCGTCGCGCAGGGGGTCGCCTGAGTGCTCCGACGCCTCGACCTCGGCCACGGTCGGGATCTCCTCGGGCGAGACGTCGAACGCCTGGGCGGCGGCGGCGGCCTCCCGCTCCGACTGCTCGGCCGCTTCCCGCGAGCGGGCCTGCGTGCGGGTCCTGCGGTCGAGCGACCAGGTCGTGAAGGCGCGGTGGGCGATCAGCTCGGCGTCCGCTTCTCGCCGGAGGCGGCCCGCGCCGCCGAAGTGGTCCGGGTGGGAGTGGGTGACTACGACCGTGTGCACGTCGCGCAGCCGGTAGCCGGCCTGGCGCAGCCGCGCCTTGAGGGCTCTCCACGACGCCGGGCCGGGGAGCCCGGGATCGACGACGGCAAGGCCGCGGTCGTCGACGAGGCCGTACGTGTTCACGTGGCCGAGGCCCGGCATCCAGATCGGCAGCTGCATGCGCAGCACGTCGGGGGCGACCTCGGTGACCTCCGACGAGGCCGGTTCCTGCTCCTGCTTCTTCGGCCTGGACGCCGGACTCGGGTCGCCCGGCCGACGAGCCACGTCGGTCACGGCCGGAGCCTACTTGACCGACCGGTCAAGGCTCCCGGGCCATGGGGGCCAGCTTGGGCCAGGGGCGGGCCTCCTCGAGCAGCGCGCCGGCGGCGAAGCACAGCTCGTCCTCGTGGCGGCGGGCAACCACCTGGAGCGCCACCGGCAGGTCGTCGACCGATCCCACCGGGATGCTCGCCGCCGGCTGGCCCGTCAGGTTGAACGGCGCAGTGAACACCGCCGACAGCCCCATGAGGTTCACCTCGTGGCCGGCGACCTCTCCGGCGAGCCGCCCCTCGGCTTCGAACGCGGGAGTGGGCGTGGTGGGGGTGAGCAGCACGTCGATCTGCGACCACACCTCGGCGGCGGCGGCCAGCAGCTCGTGCCGGCGGCGGATGGCCTTGAACACGCCGCTGCCCCTGAGGTTCGCCATCATCTCCATCCCCGACCGGTGCACCTCGGTGAGCTCGTCCAGGCGGTCGCGTACGTCGTCGAGGTGCCACGCCGCCGTCTCCAGCGAGGACAGGATCCCCCACGACAGTCCGGGCCTGGGCAAGTCGACCGGGATGTCGACGAGTTCGAGGCCGGCGAGCTCGACCACCGCGGTCGCCGCCTCGTACACGACCTTCTCGACGTCGGGATCGGTGGCGGCGTGCCCGAGCGTCGCGGTCCACGCGACTCGCTTTCCCCGCAGGCGCTCGACCGCCTCACCCGAGGTCAGCAGCTCCTCGAACGGCACCGGCGGCTTCGCCAGCGACGTGTAGTCGCTGAACGTCGGCCCGGCGGTGGCGTCGACGTACCGTGCGGCGTCACGGACCGATCGCACGATCGGGCCGTGGACCGACGTGAGCGAGGGGTAGGGCGCCGGGCCCGGCCCGGTTCCCAGCAGCCCGAACGTGACCTTCATCCCGAACAGGCCGCTGTACGAGCACGGGATCCGGATCGAGCCGCCGCCGTCGCTGCCGGTGCACGCCGGGAACATCCCCGACGCGACCGCCGCGGCCGAGCCGCCCGACGACCCGCCGGGGGTGCGGTCGGGGTTCCACGGGTTACGGGTCACGCCATGCAGCGGGGTGTTCGTGAAGCTCACGGTGCCGTGCTCGGGCGAGGTGGTCTGCGCCGTGATCACCGCGCCGGCGGCGCGCAACCGGGCGACCTCCACGCAGTCCCACTCCGACACGCAGTCCCGGTACGGCAGGGAGGCGTGGGTCTCGGGCCAGCCCTTCACCTCGGCCAGCTCCTTGACGCCCATCGGGATGCCCGCGAACGGGCCCGGATCCTCACCGGCGTCGACGCGCCCGTCGACGGCTTCGGCCTGGGCGAGGGCGCCGTCGGCGTCGAGGTGGCAGACGGCGTTCAGCCCGGGGTCGAGCGCCTCGATACGCGACAGCGCAACGTCGAGCAGCTCACGAGCTGACTGCTCGCCGGCGCGGACCGAGTCAGCCAGCTCCCATGCGTCGCGCTCCCACAGCTCGTTCCCCACGGTCCCTCCCGCTGGTCAGCCCCCGTCGGCGATCGACCTTCGCGTCGCCGGCGCGCCGAATGCTACGGGCGAAGCGGCGGAGTCGCTACCACTTCCTCGGTCGCGGTTGAGCAGGACTCGAGGCCGTAGGCGTCGGCGAAGGTCTCGGCTTCGTCGTTCAGCTCGGCGCCCTTGGCGTTGGCCTGCTCGATCGCGGTCGCGTTGCCGTCGCCGACGGCCTGGCGCACCGCGTCCATCTGGTCGAGTGTCTGGCCGACCCGCATCAGCCACTCGTCCACCCCCAGCTGGTCCTGCTCGGGGGGATCGAGGTCCCGGAGCTTGCGCAGGGCGCGGCCCTGGATCGAGACCATCTCGCCGATGGCGCGCTCGACGGCCGCGGAGTCGGCGAGGCTCGGCGGCGCCACTCGGCTCGTCCTGGCGTTGCCGGCCTCGCAGATCGCGTTGGCCTTCTTGACGTACTCGGCCTTCGACAGGCGGGCATCGCCGCCGCCGCCGCACGCTGCCGCGACGAGCACCGCCACTGCGGTGAGCCGGGTTGCGATCCTCGTCGTCAGTCGGCGCCTCGGGTGCACTCGTTCAGCAGGAGCCCGCCGGCGATCTGGTTGGCGCGCTCGTCGACCTGCTGCACCTCGACCTGCAGCTGCGCCGTCTCGGCAGCGTCGTCGACCGCGGTCGCTTCACGGACCTGCTCCTCGAGATCGACACGATCGCGCCACTGGTCGAGTAGCTGGTCGATCGTATCCTGCACGGGCTCGGGCGGGACGAGGTCGTCGACGTCGCGGATGAGCTTGCGGTCGACCGCGACGATCTCGTCGAGCCGCTCGGCCGTCTCCTCCCCGGGCGCCTCGGGATCGACCCCCGAGAGGACGGTCCGGCGGTCGGCGGCCGCCTCCCTGCACAGAGCGTTCGCCTCCTGGGCGAACTCGGTCCTCGACAGCGCCCCGACCTCGGTCTCGTCGCCGTCGCCCTCGCCGCAGCCGACGAGCGTGAGGACGATCGCGGCAAGAGGGAGCACGATCCGGGTGCGCACGGCGAGATGTTAGGTGTGGGCGCGGTAGCCTCGGGTTCGTGCTCCCTGATTACGCGTCGTACGAGGAGGCCGCCGGCCTCGACTGGTACGGGGTCGACCCCAACCTCCGGCTCCTCCTCGACCGGCTGCTGCCCGACGCCGCCGACCGCGCGTTCGCCGAGGAGCACGTCGCTCGTTTCGGCGCGTTGTGCGGCGGCCCCCTGGCGCGGCGCGCCGAGGTCACCGACAAGCACGGCCCCACGCTGGTGCGCTACGACCAGTGGGGTCGCGAGGTCGACGAGATCGTGCACCACCCCACATGGCTCGAGAGCAAGGCCGATCTGGTGCGCGCCGGCTTCGTCGGGCTGCCCGCGCACGCCGGGCGCCCGGTGCCGGCGGTGCTAACCGCAGCGATCTCGTACCTGGTGTCGCAGGCCGAGACGGCGATCTACTGCGGCCTGGGGATGACGGCTGGCGCCGCCGACGTGGTCGAGCGCCACGCGCCCGCGGCCGTGCGCGACGACGTGACCCGCCGCCTCACCAGCCTCGACCCCGACGAGGCGTGGGAGGGAGGCATGTTCCTGACCGAGCGGCAGGGCGGGAGCGATGTGGGCGCGAACACGACCCGAGCCGTTCCCGACGGCGCCGAGTGGCGACTGTACGGCGACAAGCACTTCTGCTCGAACGTGGACGCCGACGTGTTCATCGTGCTCGCCCGGCCCGAGGGCGCCCCCGACGGCACCCGGGGCCTCGCCACGTTCATCGTGCCGCGCCTGCTCCCCGACGGCTCGCCCAACGGCTTCCGCATCAAGCGACTGAAGCCCAAGCTCGGCACTGTGGGCGTGCCGACGGCCGAGGTCACGCTCGACGGCGCCCGCGCGTGGGAGGCGGGCGGCGGCGCGGCGAGCGATAGGGAGGCGAGCGACCGGGAGGCGAACGGCCCGCAGGGCGCCGGCCGGGTAACCCGGCCGGCGAGTGAGCCGATCCATGGAGCCGGCCTGAACCGGATGATGGAGATGGTGAACGGCAGCCGCTTCGGGGTCGCGATCATGGGCCTCGGCATCCATCGCCGTTCGTTCCTCGAGGCGGCGATCTACGCCGCCCGCCGCGAGCAGTGGGGCCAGCGCATCGACCGCTACCCCCTCGTGCGCGAGACGCTCGTCGACCTGCTCGTCGAGCTGGAGGCGGGCGCGGCGCTCACGTTCGAGTGCGCCGCCGCGGCGCGCACAATGGGCTCCGAGGAGGAAGGCCGCCGCCTGCGGCGAATCCTGGTGCCGCTGGCCAAGGTGCGCGCCACACGGGAGGCGATCGGCGCGGCCAGCCACGCACTCGAGGTGTTCGGCGGCAACGGCTACATGGAGGACTGGCCCATGGCCCGCCAGCTGCGCGACGCGCAGTGCCACACCATCTGGGAGGGTACCGAGAACATCTGCTGCCTCGACGTGCGCCGGGCGATGCGCTCCGAGGGCGCGCACACAGCGCTGCTCGCCCGGGTCGAGGCCGCGCTCGACACCGCCAACGGCGAGAAGGCGCTCGCCGACACCATCGACGCCGTCGCTGCGACCCTCGTCGAGGCGCGCCAGGCGATCGCGCACCTCGACGCCGCCGACACCGATCTCCAGCTCCTGCACGCGCGGCGCTTCACCCACCTGCTCGCCGACCTGGCGGAGGCGGCCCTGCTACTGGACGAGGCGACCTGGTCGCTTCGAGGCGACGGCGACGCCCGCAAGGCCGTCGTCGCCGGCCGCTTCGCCCGCCGCCGGCTGGTGCCGCCGCGTGTGCGCGGCATCCTCGACGACGACCGCACCGCCATCGACCTGTTCGACCCGCTCGTGCGGTACGGACAGATCGACCCCGCCGACGCCGCCTGAGGTGGGTGACAGGGTCGCGAGCGCCGTGTGGCGGATCGCGCCCGGGCTCGTGCTCGCGCTCGACGAGCGGCTCGGTGCCCCGATCGACAGCTACCTGAACGGCTCGCAGACCTGGCTCGCCGACGACGGTCCCGGCGGCGTGACACTGGAGTGGCGGCTGCACCCGGTGGCGTCGTACCGCAAGCCGCGGGGCCTGTCGCACTACGACCTCTGGGAGCAGGTGGTCGGGCAGCTCTCGTCCGGCCGTGACCCGGGCGCGCTGGCGCTGGGCGAGGAGCGGCGACCGCTGTCGTCGCTGTGGGACGGGCTGGAGGCATTCGCGCCCTACGACGACGTCGAGCCGGCCACGCTCGCCCAGGCCACCGGCGAGGCCCTGGGCCGGGCGCCCGACGCGTCCGGGCTCGTCGACCACGCCCGGATCGGCGACGCCTGGGAGCACGGACGGGGGCAGCTGTCGATCGTGGCCCTGCTCCTCGACGAGCTCAACGCCTGACAGACTCCGGCCGTGAATCGGGAGGACCTGGCGCGCCGGATCTACGACGGCAGCCACCTCACGGGCGAGTTCACCCTCCGGTCAGGGGCGACGAGCACCGAGTACTTCGACAAGTACCGCTTCGAGTCCGACCCGGTGCTCCTGCACGCCATCGCCGAGGCGCTGGCGCCACTCGTGCCCGCTGCGACGGAAGCCCTGGCCGGGCTCGAGCTGGGCGGCGTGCCGCTCGTCACCATGCTCTCGCAGGTCATCGGCCTCCCCGCGCTCTTCGTCCGCAAGGAGGCCAAGACCTATGGCACCGGGCGGCTCGCCGAGGGTGGCGACGTCGACGGACGCCACCTGACCGTGGTGGAGGACGTGGTCACGTCGGGCGGACAGGTGATCGCGTCGTGCCGCGACCTGCGCGACCGCGGCGCAATCGTCACCCACGCGGTGTGCGTGATCGACCGCGAGTCGGGCGGACCCGAGGGGCTCGCCGAGATCGGCGTCGAGCTGCGGCCGCTCTTCACCATGGAGGAGCTGAAGGCCGCCTCGCTATGAGGAGGGGTCGGAGCTCCGCCAGGGCGGGGTACGCGGAAGGTCGAAGTCGCAGGGCCGCGTTTCGCCCTCGATGGCGGCGAACGCGGTGTCGAGCCAGCGCGCGCCGCCCGCGAGCGGCTGGGGCAACGCGTTGCGGGGGAAGAACCCCACCTGGCGGGTCTCGAGCGGGTGGCCCTCCAGCTCGCCCCCGAGCATCCGGCAGTGGAACACCAGCGAGTACAGCGGCACCCGGGCGAAGCCCAGGCGCAGCCCGTCGAACACCGCGATCAGCGACAACGGCTCGATCTCGATGCCGGTCTCCTCGTAGACCTCCTTCACCGCCACCTCGGCCGGCGAGTAGCCGACGTCGGCCCAGCCCACCGGGTAGAGCCACACGCCCGAGTCGGCCCGCTGGGTGAGGAGCATCTCGTTGCGGTCGTTCCCGACGACCGCGGCGACCGCGACCTTCGGGGTGACGTATCCCGCGATCCCCTCGCCCACCGACGCCAGCCACTCCTCGAAGAGGGCGTCCGACTCCGCTTCCTCGAGCGCGCCGGCCCGGATGTCGGCCGCGACCTTGAGCACCTCCTCGAAGCGCTCCTTCTCGTAGAGGCTCTGGGTGAATCCGAGCCCGGTGCGCGCGATCCCCGACAGGCTCTCGGCCCAGCGCAGCAAGTCGGACGCGGCAACCGCATGGGGTTCGCTCACCCCGCCGAGACTACGCGCGGGGGGCTACCGCCCGAACGTGGGATTGGGCGACTCACCCCCGCTCGCCAGGACCTTGTCGCCCTCGGGACCGACGACGTCGATCTCGTTGACGGCGAGGTTGTCGTAGGCGAGGACGCCTATCTCGGGACGGTCGAGCCCGGCATGAACCGACTTGGTCGCAGCGCCGCCCGGTGACGGTCAGCCGAGGACGACGTCGCTCGTGAGCTGGGCGAGGAGCGTCGCCCGGAGTCGCTCGAGGACACGTGGGTCGCGGATCTTGGCGCCGGTGGCGTCGCGCACGTAGAACACATCGATGACGCGGTCGCCGAGTGTGGCCACCTTGGCCAGCGACACGTCGAGGTCGAGGTCGCCGAACACCGCCGCGACCCGGGCGAGAAGACCGACGTGGTCGGGCGCGTGCACCTCGATGACAGTGGCGAAGTCGGATGCCCCCAGGTCGACCTCCACCCGAACCCCGTGGCCGCCTCCGTCGTGGGCGGGCGTGCGGTAGCGACGGGCCCGGTCGCGCAGGCGCTCGTCGAGCTGCAACGTCCCCCGCAGCGCCTGGTCGAGCGTGGCGACCACCGCCTCGCGCCCGGCGTCGTCGGCGAGACGGCCGAAGCGGTCGACGCCCGTGAACACCTCCAGCGCCATACCGTCGCGGTTGCTGTAGCCGGCGGCGTCGCGGATGTCGAACCCCGACAGCGCCAGCACCCCGGCCACCGTCGCGAGCAGCCCGGTCCGATCGGGGGCGGCAACCGTGCACTCGATCCGGCCATCGGGAACATCGGACCACTCGACGGCAAGCCTGCCCGTCTCCAGCAGCGCACGGTGGTGAGCCAGCACCTCGGGCTCGAACGCGCTCGTGTAAGCCGGCGGCATGGCGTCGAGGAAGGTGTCGGCCTCCCGCGTGCCCACGATCCGAGCGAGCGCGTCGCGTCGCTCCGTCGCAAGCGGTGAGACGACGATCCCACGCTCGAGGAGCGCGTCCGTACGCAGGTACAGCTCGCGCACGAGGGCGGCCTTCGTCGGCGTCCACGCAGCCGGCCCGGTGGCACGCGAGTCACCCACGGTGAGCGCGTAGAGGAGGTCGAGGCGCTCGGTGTCGCCGACAGCGCGGCCGAAGCGCGTCACGACCGCCTCCTCCGAGAGGTCGCGTCGGGTCGCGGTCTCGGCGAGGAGCAGGTGGTGGCGGACGAGCCAGACCAGCGTCTCGGCCCCCCGCTCGTCGAGGCCGATGCGCCGCGCGATCGCCCGGGCGGTGTCGGCGCCTCGAGCCGAATGGTCACCCGGCTCGCCCTTTCCAACATCGTGCAGGAGCGCGGCGAGCAGCAGCAGGTCGGTGCGGGCGCGGCGGGCAACGTCGCCGTCCGGACCCTCGTCGTCGAGCAGCGCCGCGCATTCGGCCACCGCCTCGAGGAGGTGCCGGTCGACCGTGAACCGGTGGTACGCGTTGCGCTGCGGCAGCGAGCGCACCCCGTCCCACTCGGGCAGCACGCGCGCGAGCACGCCCACGTGGTCGAGAGCCTCGAATACCGGCACCGCCTTGCGCCCCGCCCGCAGCAGCGCGGCGAACGAGTCGCGCTCCTCGGGTCCCCACGCCGGGTCGCCCATCTCGGCCCGGAACCGCTCCAGCGACGCGCGGTCGAGGTCGACACCGAGGCGGGCGGCGGCGGCGGCCGTCCGCAGCATGAGCGCGGCGTCGACCGGCGCGCCGGCCACCACCCCGACACGACGCTCTCGCAGCACCACGCCCTCGGCGACGGTCTCGTCGCCGCGAGCCACCCGCCCGAGCGGGCCGCGCTCCGCCGCCCGCAGACGCGACCATACGTCCGCGGCGATCCAGCTGACCGTCCGGGCCGCGGCCGACACCCCGCGCACGAGGGCGTCGGCGTCGGGCGCGCCGAGGGATGCCGCCACCGCGTCCTGCTCCTGGAGCGTGAGGAGGTCGGAGCGGCCCCGGGTCACGCGGTGCAGCGCCACCCGCACGTCGAGCAGCGTCGCCCGGGCGGCCGCCAGCCCGGCGGGATCGTCCGGCTGGAGAAAGCCGCGGGCCACCAGGGTCGCGAGCGCGGTTGCCGGCCCGTCCGCAGGGCCGTCGGCGTCCCGCGGCGGCGGCCCCAGCGCCCAGC
>JBOGFI010000195.1:0-7614 GCA_050743365.1 Acidimicrobiia bacterium
GGGTGGGGCCGGGCGCCGGCCGGGGCGCGGCGGCGGCGCTGGCGGCTGCGGCTCCCGGCGGGCCCATGACGGCGAAGCTACCAAGCGGTGAAGAGGGTGTTTCGGACCACATTTCCATCTAGGCAGCGGGTGGCGCGCTTGTTACCCTGCGCGCGTGGACCCCGGAACCCGCATCGAGGTGCGATCCCGGTTCGACCAGCGCTGGGCGCGTGGCTTCGAGCTGGTGGAGATCGTGGTGGACGCCGGCCAGGCCCAGTACCGCGTGCGCCGACGCTCCGACGGCTCCGTGCTCCCGGCCCTCTTCGTCGACGACGACGTGCGCGAGGAGAAGAAGCGCTCGTCGTCGATGTGGTGGGTCTGAGGATCCGCTGGTCCGAGGCGTAGAGCCCGAGCTCAGTCGGAGGCGCGCTTCAATTCGGCGACCAGGTCCGGGATCGAGATCGCCTGGAACGTCGTCGTGCGCATCGTCCCGCGCGCGGCCAGCGTGATCGCGGCACGCGCCATGGTGGCCTCGTCGGGGGACTCGATCACGTTGAGGAAGTCGTACTGGCCCAGCAGCCCGTACTGGGCCACGACCTTGAGCCCCATCGACTCGACCTCGTCGGTCACCTCGCGGATCCGATCGGGGTTCTGGCGAATGGTCGCCCACCCGTCGGGCCCGAGCGTCGTCAGCATCACGTAGGTCGGCACGGCCGAGACACTAGCGAGCCCGCTCCCGCTCCGGCTGCTCGAGCCGGGCGATGTTCCCGGCCTCGCTGGGGTCGGGCTCGGTCGTGAGCCACGCGTCGAGCATCTCCCGTGCCAGGTCGGGGCTGGTCAGGCGCAGGCCCATCACGAGCACGTTGGCATCGTTCCAGGTGCGGGCGCCGGCGGCGGTGGCGGCGTCGGTGCACAGCGCGGCGCGCACGCCGGGCACCTTGTTGGCGGCGATGGACGCGCCCGTCCCGGTCCAGCAGAACAGCACCGCGGTGTCGGCGTCGCCTCCGGCCACGAGCTCTCCCACCCGACGCCCGACGTCGGCCCACTCGATGGGCTCACCCGCCGGCGGCCCCACCAGCGCCACGTCGTGGCCCCGCTCGGCGAGGTCCGCCGCGACCGCGTCGGTGAGCGCCGTCTTCTCGTCGGACCCGAGCGCGACCATCACGCCTCCAGCCTACGACGGGGCCAGCGCCGCGCGAACGTCGTCGAGGGTCTCGAAGCGGCGGCACGCGACGCCGTTGCGCGCGCACCAGCCGGCGAGCTCGCCCTTGGCGAACACCACGTCGGCCAGCAGCGCCGCCTTGCGGTCGCTTGCGCCGTCGCCGACGAGCACGGTGGCCCGACCGCGGTGGCGGGCGTCCTTCAGGGGCGCCTGCTTGCAGGTCCCGCAGGTCGAGCACGGGCAACAGCGGTCCTCGTGGGGGAACTCGAGCCGCCCCGTCGACCAGTCGGGGACGTTGGTGAGCATCTCGAGGCCGAGCGGCGCGCACACCTCCTCGGCGTAGAACCCGAAGCCGTCGGACACGACCACCACGTCGGCGCCGGCGCGGTGCAGCGCCTCGACCAACGGCTCGAAGCCCGGGTCGAGCGGCACCTCCCGGGCCACTGCCCGTAGCCGCGCCTCGTCCTTGGGCAGCAGGTCCCACAGGTCGAGCAGGCACTCGCGGCTGCCGATCTCGCCGGCGACGTACCGGTCGTCGAGCTCGCGCCACGACGGGGGCGCGAACCGGTCGGCGAGGTAGTTCCCGACGTCGAGCGTGCTGATGGTCCCGTCGAAGTCGATGAAGACCGACGCGCGCGAAAGGTCGAGGTCGAGGGCCATGGGGACACCGATCGTACCGTCCGACCGGCATGCGACCCCGCGGCGCGCTAGAAACCGGGGCGCGCCGCTGATCGACACCGGGAGAGTCGGGTGGACCGACGTGAGTTCCTCCAGCGCGCCGGCGTGCTGTCCGGCGCCGCGCTCCTCGGGGGGCCGACGCTGCTCGGGGCCGCCGCGGGCGACGGCGCCAAGAGCGGCACGGCCAAGCAGCCCCGGGGGATGCTCGAGCTGCCGGCCAAGGAATCGCCGATCGAGACCGTCGTGGTCGTCATGATGGAGAACCGCTCGTTCGACCACTATTTCGGCTGGCTCGCCGACGACGAGCGCTACCTCGAGCGGGGGAAGCGGCGGTACGGGCGCGAGTTCCGCGTCGACGGGGAGCAGCGCCAGGAGTTCGTCGGGCCCTACGGCGTGGCGGTTGCGACTGCCCCGTGGCTCACGCAACCGGGTGAGGCGAACCCCTACCGCGGTTGCGGCCACCCCGACCCCGGCCACGGCTGGGAGCAGGGGCGAGCGCAGCGCGACCGCGGCTTCCTCGACCCGGCAAGCGGCAACGACGCCTTCGCCCTGGGCTACTACGAGGCCGACGCGCTGCCGTTCACGTCGCAGCTGGCGCGCGAGTTCACGGTGTTCGACCGGTGGCACGCCTCCCTGCTCGGGCCCACGTTCCCCAACCGGGCCTACCTGCACTCCGCCCAGGCGGGCGACTACAAGGACAACACGCTGCCGTTGTCGACCGGCGGGTACCAGTGGGACACGATCTGGGACCGCCTGGGCGCCGCCGGCGTGCCCGCCGGCTACTACTGGACCGACCTCCCGGCGCTCGCGCTGTGGGGCGCCCGGCTCGGCCCCTTCACCCATCCGGTGGACGAGTACTTCACCGCGGCCGCGGACGGCGACCTGCCCGACGTCGTGATGGTCGACCCCGCCTTCCTGGCCGGCAACCGCACCGACGACCACCCGTACGCCGACATCCGCGCCGGCCAGCGGTTCGTGCGCGACGTGTTCCAGGCGTTCGCCGAGTCGCGCCACTGGAAGCGGGGCCTCTTCGTGCTCGTGTACGACGAGTGGGGCGGCTTCTTCGACCACGTCCCGCCGCCCTCCCTCCCCGACGACCGTGCGAGCACGGTGGACCTCGAGAACTTCGGCCAGGCCGGGTTCCGGGTCCCGGCGGTGGTGGCGTCGCCGTTCGCCCGCCGGGGCTTCGTCGACCACCACGTCTACGACCACACGTCGATCCTCCGGTTCCTCGAGTGGCGCTTCCTCGGAGCACCTGCCGACGGCCCGGGCAGGGACACCGACAACTGGTTCCTGACGACCCGTGACCGCACCGCCGGGAACATCGGCATGAGCCTGCTCGGCGAGGACCTCGACCGCGACGTGGGGATCGACCTCGACGTCGCGATCGACGAGCCGACGCCGCCCTGCCCCGAGGACGGCGGGCCTCCGCTGCCGCCGCCGGCCCCGCCGGCGCCGCTGGAGAAGCACAGCTTCGAGGTGGCCATGGACGAGGGGTGGTTCGACCGGGTCGGCCATCGCGTGCGGCCCAGCGCCATGGCGAAGGAGTGGGCGCCGAGCTGACCACGTTGCCCTGCTGCTGGGACGCGAGACCTACGAAGGGTTCGCCGGGGCTTGACCATCCATGACCGGCGCGGGTGATTACGGCGAGAGGATGAACAGCGTCCCCAAGTACGTCGCCTCAACGACCTTGCAAGACACCAAGTGGAACGCAACCTCATCATCGGCGATGTCGCCGACGAGGTCGCCAAGCTGAAACAGCAGCCCGGTCCGTTCAACACCGGCATCATCGTCGCCACCTACACCGCCAAGTAGCACCAACCCGCAACGAGGAGCGACCCGCCACGGGCCGGGCGAGGGCCCGTATCCTGAGCCCATGGCTCAGCCGCGCCCACGGACCGTCGCGATCGTCCCCCATACCCACTGGGACCGCGAGTGGTACGCGCCGTTCCAGACGTTCAGGATCCGGCTCGTCCGGCTGCTCGACGAGCTGCTGGGGCTCCTCGAACGCGACCTGTCGTACGCGCGCTTCCTGCTCGACGGGCAGACCGCGGTCCTCGACGACTACCTGGAGGTCCGCCCGGAGGCGGCGGCCACGCTACGGCGGCTCGCGGCGAGCGGCCGCCTGTCGGTGGGGCCGTGGATGATCCTCATGGACGAGTTCATGGTCTCGGGCGAGACGATCGTCCGCGACCTCCAGCTCGGCATGGCGCGCGCCACCGAGCTGGGCGGCGCCATGCCGGTCGGCTACCTGCCCGACATGTTCGGCCACGTCGCCCAGATGCCCCAGGTGCTGCGCCTGGCCGGGCTCGAGCACGCGGTCGTGTGGCGCGGCGTGCCCTCGGACGTCGGGCAGACCGCGTTCTGGTGGGAGGCGCCCGACGGCTCGCGCGTGCGCGCCGAGTACCTCTACGGCTCGTACTCCAACGGGCGCGACCTGCCCGACGACGCCAAGCAACTCGTCAAGCGCGCCCGCGGCTACGAGCTCGAGCTCGGTGACGTCGCGCTGCCCGGCGGCGCGCTCCTGCTCATGAACGGCACCGACCACCAGCTCCCGCAGCCGTGGCTGGGGCGGGTGGTGGCCGAGGCCAACGACCTCCAGCACGACTATCGGTTCGTCGTGACGTCGCTGCCCGAATACCTCGCCGAGCAGCCCACCGACGGCCTCGCCACTTGGGCGGGCGAGCTGCGCTCGGGAGCGCGGGCCAATGTGCTCATGGGCGTGGCGTCGAACCGGGTCGACGTGCACCAGGCGTGCGCCGCGGCCGAGCGCGCCATCGAGCGCCGGGCCGAGCCGCTCTCGGCGCTGGTCCTGCCGCCCGACCGCTACCCGGGCGTCCTCCTCGGAATGGCGTGGCGCAACCTCGTGCTCAACAGCGCGCACGACTCGTCCTGCGCGTGCAGCCACGACGAAGTCGTCGACCAGGTGCTCGTCCGCTACCGCGAGGCGCGCCAGATCGGCGACGGCCTCACCCGCGAGGCCCTGCGCCACCTCGCCACCCAGGTCGACGTGGCCGCCGGGTCCACGATCGTCGCCAACCCGACCCGCGCCCACCGGGGCGGCCTCGTGCAGGGCTACGTGCCCGGCGCGGGGCCCGTCCACTTCGTCACGCCCGAGGGCAGGGCCTGTGCCGCGCAGCTCGTGGGCGAGATCGGTGGCGAGGGCTTCTCGGCCACCGTGACCGGCCAGAAGGTGCGCTGGGTGCTCGATCTCATGCGCGGCACCGAGTTCGCCGGCACCCGCGTCGGGAGCTACGAGCGCACCGACCTCGACGACGGCACCGTCGAGCTGGTGTTCGGCGGTGTCGGGCGGGACGAGCCCCCCGCCGACCTCGAGCCGGCCCGAGACGAGATCCTCGCCCTGGGCGACGAGGGCGCGACCGTCCGCTTCCGGGTGCTCCAACCCGCGACACGAGACGTGATCTTCGCCGCCGACTCGGTGCCCGGCTTCGGGTGGCGCGCCTACCAGGCGGTCGACGGCGACGGCCCCGCGACCGAGGTGCGGGCCGGTCCCGACGCGGAAGGCACGGTCGCCCTCGCCAACGAGCACCTTGGCGCGGCCGTCGACGCTACCGACGGCACGTTCACGATCTCGACCGCCGACGGTCTCGCGCTGTCCGGGCTGGGCCGGCTCGTCGACGGCGGGGACGGGGGCGACACCTATAACTACTCGCCGCCCGCCGACGACACCATCGTCGAGCGGCCCGAGTCGGTGACCGTCACGACACTCGAGGCCGGGCCGGTCCGGGCGCGGGTCCTCGTGGAGGCCGCCTACCGGTGGCCCACCCACGCCGTGGGCGACGTCTTCGCGTGCTCGCGCCGCAGCGACGACACCGCGCTCGTCGCCGTGCGTACGACACTGGAGCTGCGCTCCGGGGAACGCTTCCTGCGCGTGCGCACGGAGCTCGACAACGTGTGCCGCGACCACCGGCTCCGGGCCCACTTCCCGCTGCCCGCACCGGTCTCCGGCTCTCACGCCGAGTGCGCGTTCGCCGTCGTCGGCCGCGGGCTCACGGCCGAGGGCGGGCCGGGCGAGGTGGGGCTCCCGACATTCGTCTCGCGCCGTTTCGTCGATGCCTCCGGCCCGCACGGGACGGGCGGCGACGCCGGCCTTGCCGTCCTGCACGACGGGCTGCTCGAGTACGAGATCCTCGCGGAGGACGACCGGAAAGGGGGCCGGGAGCTGGCGCTGACGCTGCTGCGCGCCACCGGCTACCTCTCGCGCATCGCATTGGCGCTGCGACCCGATCCCGCCGGGCCGCCCGACCCGGTGGAAGGCGCGCAGGTGCGCGGCTCGCACATGGTCGAGTACGCGCTGCTCCCCCACCGCGGCGACTGGCGGGCGGCCGCCCTCCACGACGCCGCCGACGAGTTCCTCGTGCCGCTGGAGCGCATCCGCGGAGGAGGTGTGCCGGCGGCCGCACTGCCGTCGACCGGCAGCGCGCTGGCGGTGCGGGGCGCGCAGGTGTCGGCCGTGCTGCGCGAGCCGGGCGGGCTGGCCGTGCGCGTCTTCAACCCGTCGCCGGAGCCGTCGACGGCGGAGGTCGAACGCGACGGCGCGCCGGCGACGGGCTGGGTCGTCGACCTCCTCGGCCGGCCGCGCGACCCGTTCGAGGGCACGGTCGCGCTACGCCCGTGGGAGATCGCGACGCTCCGCCTGAGCTGACGGCGCAGCCGGAGGCCGCGCGGGCTACAGCGTCGTGGGGAGGACGGCCTCGACGAGGTTCGGGCCGGACGTCGCCACCGCCCGCTCGAATTGCGCCGTGAACTCGTCGGCGGTCCGGGCCCGCGTCGCCTCGACGCCCATCCCTTCGGCCAGTGACACGAAATCGAGCTCGGGGCGCGACAGGTCGAGCATGTCGAGCGCCCTGGGCCCCGGAGGCTCGGCGCCCACGCGGCTCAGCTCCAGGTTGAGGATCGCATAGGACCGGTTGTTGAAGACGACGGTCGTGACGTCGAGGCCCTCGCGAGCCTGGGTCCACAGCGCCTGGAGGGTGTACATGGCGCTGCCTTCGGCCTCGAGGGAGACGACCTTGCGGTCCGGGCACGCCACCGCGGCGCCGGTGGCGACCGGCAGGCCCTGGCCGATCGCGCCGCCGGTGAGCGTCAGCCAGTCGTGGTGGGGGGCTCCCGCCGTCGCCGGCGCCGCCCACAGGCCCGACGTGTTGGCCTCGTCGGAGACGATCGCGTGCTCGGGCAGGAGGGCGCCGATGGCGTGGGCGACCTTCTCGGCGGTGAGGTCGCCCGTCGGCCGCTCGGGCCGGTGTGAGGCCTGGCGCGTCGGGCTGTCGGCGGCGCCGGTGAGGTCGGCGAGGTGGGCGAGCGCGCCGACGGCGTCGTCGGCGCCCGACGCGAGCTCGTGGACCTCGCATCCTTCGGGGACGAGGTAGCTGGGCTTCTCCGGATACGCGAAGAACGACACCGGCGCGCGCGCGTCGACCAGCACGAGGTGCCGGGCGCCCGCGAGCTGCGCCGCGGTGAACTCGGCCAGGTAGCCGAGGCGCTCGATGGCGGGCACGCCCGCGCCGCGCTCGAGCCGGGCGGGGAACGTCTCGCAGAACAGCTTGGCCCCGGTGGCCTCGGCGACCCGGCTCGCAGCCACCAGCCCCGGCTCGCGTAGCGCGCTGCCTCCCAGCAGCACGACGCACGGTTCTCCGGACTGGAGCGCCTTAGCCGCGGTGACGACCACCTCGTCGGCCACGGAACCGCGCCGGGCCGGTGGCCGTGGCGGCGCCGGCTCGGCGCCCTCGAGCCACGACACGTCGGCGGGGAGGACGAGCGTGGCGACCCCACCC
>JBOGFI010000196.1:0-7028 GCA_050743365.1 Acidimicrobiia bacterium
GTCCTCGACCACATCGCCGAGCTCGGCGTCGCCGTCTTCCCGCAGCGGTTCGGACAGGGACAGGGGCTCGGCCGCGAAGCGCAGCGCCTCGGTGACCTTGTCCTCGGGCATCTCGACTTCGGCCGACAACTCAGCCAGCGTGGCCGGACGGCCCAACTTCAACTCGAGCCGGGCCCGCGCCTTCTGCAGGCGCGCCAGCGTGTCGCCCGCGTGCACGGGCAGGCGGATCGTGCGACCGGTGTTGGCGATGCCGCGGGTGATCGCCTGGCGGATCCACCAGGTCGCGTACGTCGAGAACTTGAAGCCCTTGCGCCAGTCGAACTTCTCGACCGCGTGCATCAGGCCGAGGTTGCCCTCCTGGATCAGGTCGAGGAGGGGCAGCCCCGAAGCTTGGTACTTCTTGGCGATCGAGACGACCAGCCGCAGGTTCGACTGGACGAACGTGCGCTGGGCGTCGTCACCCTGGCGGCCGGTGCGGCGAAGCTCCCGCTTCTTGGCCGCGGTGAGCTCCTTGCCCGTCGCCAGCAGCTCCTGGCGCGCGGCGTTCCCGCCCTCGATCTGCTGGGCGAGGCGAACCTCGTCATCCTTGGTCAGCAGGGGGTATTGCCCGATATCGGTCAAATAGAGCCGGACGAGGTCTTCCTCGTCCCGCTCGACACGCTCCTTCGCCACGAAAACCCTTCTGCGGGTGGATATTTCGGCTCTTGTCATGCCAACGAAACGGCCCGGGGCGCGTGTTCCCAAGCGCCGAGGAAGACCGTGTGGTACTAGCTACGATACCGGCCTCGTCAAGCAAGGTTCTCCACAGGTGTGGTCGCCGAAACCCACCCGGCGGGGGCAGGCAGATGCCCGACGACATCGAGCTCGCCGTGGTCGTCGGCACCTTCGAGGCCCGCACCGGGCGGGAGGAGGAGCTGGCGGCCACCCTGGCCAAGTACGTCGTCCTGACCCGCCGGCGGGGGGACTGCCGCAACGTCGACCTGGTGGCGTCGGTGCTGCACCCGGGCCGGCTCGTGGTGGTCGAGAAATGGGTCACACCCGACGCCGCCCGGGGCCACCTCGACGCCCCCGAGACGGTCGAGATGGCCGAAGCGGTGCGGGACCTGCTCGCCCGGCCCCCCGACCTCGATCTCCTGGAGTCCGTCAGCGCCCAGGACCTGGAGTAGTCAAGTGGCGTCGGCGGGTTTGAGGGTCTCCTTGCGGATGCCGGCCCTCTTCTTGGGCTGTGGCCGCGTGTCGGCGGCGGCAGCCTCGGCGCGCACCGCCTCCAGGTCCGACCAGGTGAGCGCGTCGGCCCCCCAGAGGCGCTCGAAGGCGGCGTCGGCCACGTCGGTGAACCCGTTGTAGAGGCGGAAGTGGTACACCCGACGCACCCGTCGCACGTGCTCGCCGAGACGGCCCGCCCGGCCCTCGGCCCACGCCTCCCAAACCTGGCGCTGCGCGTCCGTCAGGTCCTCGTCGGCGGGCGCGCTCGCGAACCCAGGTGTCAGCCGGTCGCTCGCCCGCAGCAGCGCCATCGTCAGCTCGGTGCGGGCCAACGGTTCGCAGAACTCGGCCCGGTGCTTGCTGTCCTCGAAGTTGGCGCCCGCGAACCACAGCACTGCCCGACCGTCGACGATGTCGGCAGTGCTGCCCGTGAGCGGCAGCGGCAGCTCCTCGTCGACCTCGATCGCCACGTCGACGTCGTCGGGAAAGCCGACCGCTCCCGCCAGCTCCTCGGCGAGGCCGGCGATCACACCGGCATCGAACTCGACGAGCGTGAAGCTGTCCGGCGTGACCTGGACGCGCGCCACGTCAGGAGTACGCGCCGCGAGCCTCGGCCTCGGCGCGAGCCTCCTCCTGCGCCTCCACGGTGACGTCGGACAGCTCGTCGATCTCCTCGGTGGAGAACCCGGCCATCTGGCGGAACTTGCGGGCGAGCTGGATGGGGTTCTCGTCGGTCTCGCCCCGGAACCCGCCCAGGCTGAAGAGCTTGTCGACGGTGCGCTGGAACTCGAGCGCCCGCTCGCGGCGCTCGGGGTCGTTCTCGGTGAGGCGGCGCAGCCAGTCGGAGCCCATCTTCACGTGAGTCACCTCGTCGGCGAGCATCCAGTCCTCACACGCCGCGAGCACCGGGTCGCCGGAGCTGTCGCCGAACTCCTTCATGGTGTTAAACACGTCGATGGCGAGTCCCTCCAGGGCGCGGTTGACGCCGGTGAGCCGCAGTAGGGCGTCGGGCGCGCACGCCGCCTCGTACAGGAAGGTCGCCTCGGTGAACTCGCCGATCTCGGAGCCCATGTGCTCGGCCAACTTCACCGAGATCTCGCAGTGGCGCGACTCGTCCCAACACTGCCGCGCCATGTCGAGCTTGAGCTGGAACGGGACTTCCTCGTCGTCGAAGTCGAAGGTGGTACGGCCCGCGCCCTCGAGGGCCTGGATCTCACCGACGAAGATGCCGTGCATGAGCTGGCGGGCCCGGTCGCCGGCCGCCGGGCGCTCGGGCTCGAGCCGGGCCGAGCCGGTGTTTCGCTCGGCCACCCGCGCCTGACGGGGGTCGGAGATGGCGTCCTCGATCGGGCGCCGCACAAAGCGCGAATCGCGGGCGAGCTCCTCGACCGGCAGGATCTTCTTCATCCGACACTCACTCCCTCTTCAGCGGCCGGCTCGGCCGTGCCGTCGGCGTCTCCCAGCGTACCGGGGCCGGTGATGCCCCCGGCCGCCAGCATCAACTGCTCCAGCTCTTGCTGGCGGCGGGATGCCCGCTCCACTTCTTCGGGCGTCTGGATCAGCGACTGGAGCAGCATCTCGCCCTCGCGCCAGTCCTCCATCTCGTCCTGGAGGATGAAGCGAAGCGACCGAATCGTCGGGGCATCGGTGATGCGGCTCGTCGCGTTGAGGTGGAACGTGTACGCCGCGATCTTGCGCGGCAGCAACACCCGGTAGACACCCACGAGCTTCTCGATCGTGAGCTCGGGCGCCTCCGGTTCGCGCAGGGCGTCGACGAACACGATCATCTGGTCGTTGGCCGGCTGCGTGAGTCGATCGGTGTTCATCTCCCGCAGCTCGGGCAGGCGCTTGTTCCAGAGCTCCGCGTGCCAGGCGTGGTGGTAGCACTGGCGGCCGAGCACAAGCTTCACGTCGAGCTCGGGCGCGGTGGCCACCCAGCCGCCCAGCGCCTCGAACAGACGCATCTCGATCCACTTGTAGTTGCCGACGCGCCGCGCCGACTCGACCACCCCGAACAGGCCCGGGAGCTCGCGACGGTCCCATGGGGCGAAGGGGGCGCGGGGGGCGCCGGGCTCGGCCACGGGTCGACCTCCTAGCGGACGGGGCAGACGGGGCGGACGGGGAGGATCATTCTCCGGCAACTTGACTGCGCGGTCAAGTGACGCTCCGGCGTACGCTCGCCCCGGTGGAGGCCGCCGTCGCATGCGAGCGCTGCGCGCACGAGAGCCCCGCGGGCCAGCGGTTCTGCGGGTGGTGCGGCGCCGCGCTCTCAGCCGGGGCCGCAACCGCCGGAGAGCGCCGGTGGGTCACCGTCGTCTTCGCCGACCTCTCCGGGTTCACGCCCGCGTCCGAGCGCATGGACCCCGAAGACGTGCGCGACATGGTCGACCCCGGCCTGACTCGCTGTACCGCGATCGTCGAGGAGCACGGCGGCTGGGTGAACCGGATCCTCGGCGACGCCGTGCTCGCGGTGTTCGGGGCGCCAGTCTCCCACGAGGACGATGCCGAGCGGGCGGTGAGGGCCTCGCTCGAGATGCAGCGCTGCGCCGCCGAGCACGCTCACGAGTTCGGGGGTCTGCGCCTCCGTGTCGGCGTCAACACCGGCGAGGTCATGTTCGCCCCGGTCGGCCCCGACGCCGCCCGTGACCTCACCGTCATGGGCGACGTCGCCAACACGGCGGCGCGCCTCCAGACCGCGGCCGATCCGGGCCAGGTGCTCGTGGGCGAGGAGACGTGGCGGGCGACACGCGACCTGGTCGAGTACGAGCCGGTCGCGCCGCGCACCCTGAAGGGCAAGGCGGAGCCGGTCGCGGCCTGGGTCGCGCGGCGGCCGCTGGCGAGTCCTGGGGAGCGGCTCCTGTCGGCGGGTCCGATGATCGGCCGCGACGCCGAGCTCGAGCTCCTCGAGACGCTGTGGCGGCGGATCGTCGACGGGGCCGAGCCGCACCTGGTGACGGTCCTCGGCGTCCCTGGCATCGGGAAGTCGAAGCTCGTGCGAGAGTTCGCCCGCACGGTCGAGACGAGCGGCGGTCGGGTCCTTCGGGGCGCCTCGCTTCCCTACGGCGAACGGGTTCCCTACGCCGCGTTCGGGCAGCTCGTCAAGGACCTCGCCGGCATCTACGAGAGCGACGACCTCGCGGTGGCACGGCCCAAGCTCGAGAGCTTCAGCACCCGCGTCCTCGCCGGACCCGGCGACGTCGCCGAGCACCTTGCAGTGCTGCTGGGCCTCGACTCCGGCGAGCGCGACGTCGAGCAACGGAAACTGTTCGGCGCCGCCCGCCAACTCGTGGAGGCGCTCGCACGCGAGCAGCCGACGATGTTCGTCGTCGAGGACATCCAGTGGGCCGACCGCAGCCTGCTCGACCTGCTCGAATGGCTCCCCGGGCGGGTCAAGGACGCGCCCGCGCTCTTCCTCACCGCGGCACGGCCGGAGCTGCTCGACACCAGGCACGGTTGGGCCGGCGGCCTGCGCGGCTACACGGCACTCCCGCTCGGGCCGCTGTCGCCGGCCAAGACCCGGGCACTCGCGACGCTGCTGCTCTCGGATCGCGCAGACACCGGGAGCGTGCTCGAGCACATGGAGCGCGTCGCCGGGGGGAACCCGCTCTTCATCGAGGAACTGGCCTCGTGGTCGGCCGACCGTCACGACGCCGAGGCCTTCCCCACCACGGTGCGCGCCATCATCGCCGCCCGGCTCGACGCGCTGCCCGAGCCCGAGCGCCGCCTGCTGCTCGACGCGTCGGTCGTAGGCGAGGTGTTTTGGCGCGGCGCCCTGGCACACGTCGCCGACGATGCCGCCGCCGTCGACGACCTGCTCGACGACCTCGAGTCCCGTGACCTCATCCGGCGGGAGGCGACGTCACGGGTGCAGGACGACGAGGAGTTCGCCTTCAAGCACCTGCTCATCCGCGAGGTCGCGTACGCGACGGTCCCCAAGGCCACCCGTCGCGCACGACACCGGGACGCCGCGCTCTATCTCGAGCAGGTCGGGGGCGGCACCGGCGCGGCCGCCGCCGTGCTCGCACACCACTGGCGCGAGGCGGGCGAGCCCGCACGGGCGGTCGACTACCTCCTCGTCGCGGCCGAGCACGCCGGGCGGGGCTGGGCGAAGGCGGAGGCCGTGCGCCTCTACGACGCGGCGCTCGAGCTGGTACCGGAGGACGATCGCTCCCTCCGGCAGCGCATCAAGGTGCGCCGGGGCGTCGCCCGGCAGATGTTGCTCCACCAGGTGCTCGAGGCGGGCCAGCTCGGCGGCCCACCCGAGGGCCGAACCGCGAGTTAGCTCGGGAAGTCGTCGGGGGAGATGTCCCCGCCGATCTCGTAGACGTTCCGGATCTGGTGTCGCCCGAGCGCGGTGGCATGGTCGTGGAGCAGCTGCTGCCCCGGGGAGCTGTAGACACAGTAGGACTTGATGTTCCCCTCGTCGTCGGTGACGACGTGGCTGTGCTCCCACCGGATCTCCGGGAACTGCTCGATCCCGATCCGCTTCGAGTCGGCAGCGAGCTGGTTGAGCGCTTCATCATCCATCTCGTCGAAGACCCGCTCGATGAGATACCTGGGCATGTCCCCCTCCTTGACGTCGCCCGGAGAGTAGGCCCGTGGCGGACAGGCGGAAAAATCAGCCCCCGGCCGGCTCGATGTTCTGATTGAGGTGGAACAGGTTGTCCGGGTCGTACTTGGCCTTGATCGTGGCGAGGCGGGCGTAGTTGCCTCCGTAGTTCTCCCGCACCCGCTCCTGGTCGTCGGTGCCCATGAAGTTGACGTAGCCGCCCTCCACTCCCGAGTGGGGGTGGATCGCTGCCCAGTAGTCCCGGACCCAGGCGGTGTTGGCCTCGTTGTCAACCGGGTCGGGCCACATGCCGGCAATCACGGCGGCGAAGCGCACGTCCCGGTAGGCGAAGGCCGTCGCGTCGGGAGCGACGCGATGGACGGCGCCGTCGATTGGGTACAAGTGCATGGTCGACTGCATGCACGGGACCCGCGACCCGTGCTCGACGTGGGCGGCGATCGCCTCGTCGGTCAGCTCCCGCACGAAGTCCGCCTTCCAGTAGTGCTGGAGGCCCGGCGGGAGCAGAGCGTCGAAGGCGCTGTTGAGCGCGGGGTAGGGCGCCGGACCGACGTGCTGGGCGACGACCGGCGCCACGTCGAAGAGCGGCTTGAGCACGGCGTCGGCGCCGTCGGCGGGACCCGACCAGCAGCACACGATGGCGCAGAGGGTGTCGCCGTGGCGCTCCTCCGGGATGAAGGGCAGCGGCGGGGCGATCTGCCAGGCGAAGAACGCCCCCAGCTCCTCGGGCGCCTCGGCGATGAAGTCGCGGTAGAAGCCGAGCACGTCGCCGGCGGCCTCGGCCTCGTAAAAGATCGGCCCGCCCACGATCGTGTCGACGGGGTGCAGCCGGAACTCGAGTGAGGTGACCACGCCGAAGTTGCCGCCGCCGCCTCGCAGCGCCCAGAACAGGTCCTCGTGCTCGTCTTCGCTCGCGGTGAGGAGCCGTCCGTCCGCGGTCACGACGTCGGCCGACACGAGGTTGTCGCACGACAGCCCGTGCCCCCGAGCGAGGTAGCCGATTCCGCCACCGAGGGTCAGCCCTCCAACGCCGGTGGTCGAGATGATGCCGCCGGTGGTCGCCAGCCCGAAGGCATGGGTGGCGTGGTCGAGGTCGCCCCACACCGCCCCGCCGCCGGCGCGGGCACGGCGCTGCACCGGGTCGACCCGCACGTCGCGCATGGCCGAGAGGTCGGCGACGACGCCGCCGTCGACGGTGCCGAAGCCGGGCACGCTGTGGCCGCCGCCGCGCACGTCGAGGTCGGCACCGCTGTCG